>CACKTD010000001.1 GCA_902603055.1 Coxiellaceae bacterium
TTAATTGAGCGGTTTTGGAACGTTTTGCATAACCATAACCAGGGACATCCATAATCCGCTTATCTGCGTTACTCGCAAGCTGATAACAATTGAACAATGTTGTACAACCTGGCTTTTGACTACAGTGCGCTAACCTCTTACGCCCAGATATAGCGTTAATGAACGAGGATTTACCTACATTTGATCGCCCAAGCAACAACACTTCATGACCTTGGTCTGGTGGCAACTGAGAAACAAGGGCAGCCGACTTAATGAACTGTAATGGAAGCGCCTTCACGTTGAAAAGGAAGAACCGCAACCACATGTTCTACGTGCACGTGGGTTTTTAAAAATAAAACGTCGACCTGACGCATCCTGATCAACATAATTTAATACAGCACCATCAACTAGTGGAAAACTGAATCGGTCCACAACGACGTATATATGTTTTGATTTTGGAAAATCAGGGCCTGTTTTGATTTCAACAGGATCTTTTTGCGCAAATACCCAATCACCATTAAAATGAACTTGATCTCCAGTCATATGATATACTGAAAGCCAATCATCTACAGATATGTTTTGATCAAACTGAAAACCATATTCAAATCCAGCACATCCGCCACCTTGTACATAAACCCTCAGTGCCGTATGATTTTGATTTACATCGGCAATTAATTCTTTAACCTTCTGAAACGCATTTGAAGTGAGCTCAATGCCTGAATGATGTTGTTCTGTGCTCATGTTTATAAAACCTTTTGCTTATATTATGATTCTACCAAATTATTAAGTACGACACAACAGAACCTCTAGTTTGCAAAACGGATTTAAAGTATAATATAAGTATGTTTGTATTATTATCGCCAGCAAAAAAACTACAAGAGGCTCCAACTGGAACCAATGTCCCACATTTTATAAAAGAGGCTGAACAGATAGCTAATGAAATTCGTCCGCTATCAAAACAGAAGCTACAAGTACTATTGGGAACAAGCCAAGCAATCACCACACTTAATCAAGAGCGATTCGAAAATTACAGCTCTAAAAACCTTATAGAATATGGCACAATGGCCCTGCATACTTATGCCGGTGATGTATACAAGTTCTTTAATCCAAGTCAATTCGACCAATCTCACATAAATTATATTAATACTCACTTTGGTATTATTAGTGGACTTTATGGCATTCTCAAACCGCACGATAAAATGCTTCCCTATCGGCTGGAAATGAAAAATAAGCTTTATGTGAATAACCTAATACTCACTCAATTTTGGAGAAAACGCTTAACGAAATACCTTCAAGATATTTTAGCACCCAATACACCTATTATTATGTTATGTTCAAATGAATATGCAAATGCAATTAGCAATGAAGGATTAAACCTAATCCAGGTATCATTCAAAGAGTTACGTGATGGCACACTAAAAACCATTGCCCTCAATGCAAAGCGTGCCCGAGGAATGATGGCAGCGTACATTACCCAGAGAAAAATACAAGACCACTTAGAATTAAAGAACTTTAACGAAGCGAATTACCAATTTTCACGCAAGCTGTCATCAGATAACCATTTTGTTTTTATTAAATAATACACATCTATTTGCGCACTAAACGTGCAATCAAGCGCTGATCCTCAAGAGAAAAACGTTTCAATGACCTCTTGTTTTTAACAATCTCAGCAACCAACTTGACCTTACGTTTATATAAAAAACCATCATAAAATATTACTCGCCCACCGCGCTCAAGTTTTGCTAAAATATGAGACCGTTTAGGGAAAAGACACTGCAATATTAACTTTAATCTATGCATGAACACTCCTTTTTATAGCTATCAATTTTAATACCAATGCGTTTTACAAAAATAAAACTACCTTTTGCACTTTTATTATGTTATTTTCTATTAATGAATCATTCATAATAGAGAATGCCAATAAGTGCGTTTTTTGCCTAAAAGCATCAATTCCAGGTATTATGTGTGCATTCTAGCCCGATATCAATCGGCAATAGATTATTTTTTTGAGGGATATGTCTTACACGGGAGAAAAAATGAGTACTTATTCACGACCTGATGAGGTTGTATCATCTAGAAGCTCAAGAGCAAATAGACTAAAAAGGCTTCGCAAGATGACAGGCAAATCCAGAAAAGCATTCTCAGAACTGTATGGTATTTCACAAGGCACACTTCAAAATTGGGAGACAGCTCGCTTTGGCGGTCTTACAGAAAAAGGTGCGAAAATTGTACTTAACGCACTCAAATCAGAAGGCATACTGTGTAATTTTGAATGGCTAATGTATGGAGCAGGCCCCAACCCTAACATTGGCAGCATGCTCAACCAAACAAAAAACACACCAAAACGCACTAAAATTACAACCATAAATGAAGATCTTGATATATTTTGCAAACTACATGCAGAAACAGTCCACATGTTTGTTAATGATGACACTATGGAGCCTTACTACTCACCAAGTGAATTAGTCGCAGGCATCTCACATAAAGGAAATAACATTGACCAATGCGTTGGCCACATTTGTATTGTGAAGCCAATCAATCATCCTCAACAAATCAAATTACTCCGTAAAGGTAAAACCATCAACTGCTATAATTGCATTGCGCTAAACCCCATCTCCATTGACCAGAATGCTAATTTATTTGAGGTCGAATTGGAGTATTGCGCTCCAATTATCTGGATTCGCAAAAAATAACCCTTAAAATTTTTCAAATCTTCGGTTTTGTGCTATATATTTCCTAGCCTTTAGGAGATACACGGATGTTGAGAGTCATGATGGCACTACTCTTAATTGCAAACAACAGTTATGCAGTAACCCTCTCAAACATATTTAAAGATACACTTAATTTTGACAGCAGTATTACTGCTGCAGATAAAACAGTGTCTTTAAGGAAGCTGGAGCGGTTGACGACAATATCTGCAGCCCTACCATCAATCCAATTATCCGCAACACAGAATAAAAGTGAAATTGAGCTTGCAACAGGAACAACCTACAATAACAAACCATTTGTGAATACAGAAGCTGTTACATGGACGCTTTCAACAGCTGATTTATTTAGAATTGGTGCAGCGTCTGAACGAATTAATTCTGAAGAGTTGAATGCCGCGAATACGACACAACAAACATTATTAAGTGCTTTTAATCTATACATTCAAATCATTACCAATTATGAAATATATTTATCAGAAGCAGCACAAATATCCTACCTAACAACGATCTATGAGCAAGAAAAGCAAAAACTAGAAGCTGGCGCATCGACATTAACCAATGTATCACTTGCAAAAGCGAACTTAGATAAAGCGATTGCTAATAAAATCAAAATGCAGCTTAACATTACAACAGCCCTCAATAGTCTCAGAGCCATAAGTGGGAAAAAATATATGTTCATACCTCGGTTACCACAAAATGTAAACCTGTCAAACAAACTCAAATTAAAGTCCTTGCCTTTTTATCAAGAAAAAGCATTACAAGAAAATCTTGCTATCAATCAAAAAAGAAAAACTCTTGGAGTGAAAATACAACAATACCGAGAAAGCCAGTCAACACTATTGCCTTCAATAATACTGGAGGCAGCACATACAAACTACAACAATGACGATAATGCAGCACCAACTAGCATTGAATCATCAACGATTTATAGCGCAGGACTTAAATATACATTTGGTGGAGGCAAGGTATCCCAAATAATGAGCAGCCGCAAGGAAGTCCAGATAGAAGAAGCGCTATTAACAAACTCAACCGAGCAGCTTATAACCAATACAGCCAATTTCTATGCAACAGTTCGTTCAAAAGGAAAAGCAATTAAAAAATATGAACAAACAGTGATTAGTGCGAAAATTTCTTTAGATGCCTCGAAAGCATCCCTTGATGCTGGTGCGGCAACAATCACTGATGTATTGGATAGTTTACAGGATTTACAGCAATCACAATCACAACTTGCACGTTCAAGATATGATTTTCTAAATGCTTATATCAATCTAGAGCTTACAGCAGGCACAAATCTATTAGATGTGATTGGAAAAATCGATAGAATTACGCACTATCAAGCAGATGTCTCTCCGTTTTAGAGACTACTTTAACTTCTCTTCTTTAAATACAACCACTCGTCTGAGTTTCTTGTCGTACTTTCTTAGCTCAAGTTTTCCCTCAGTATTACGTTTGTTTTTCTTTGTTGTATAGAATGTACCAGTCCCCTCAGTAGACTTTAACATGATATTTTCAGAACCTTTCTTGTCAGCCATAATTAACCTTCCCGAATTTCAAGGTTTTTTGATCTTGAAAGCGCTGCTTTTAAACCAAGTTTATCAATCATTCGAATACCTTTAGCAGTCACCCTTAATTTCACAAAGCAATTTTTTTCCTCATCCCAAAAACGCTTACGCTGCAAATTAGGATAAAATCTTCTTTTCACATGGTTGCGGGCGTGCGAGACGTGATTTCCTGCACTTGGCTTTACCTTGGTGATTGCACATTGGCGACTCATAAATTATTCCTTTGTTAATATAAACCATAAATATAAATCAAATCCTTAACAACCTCAAGTGTTTTTTAAATAATATTGACAATTTTATCAATAAAAGTCATATTCATCGTTATGGTCAAGTCCGAATTTGTAAATTTATTAGCTGAAAAATTACCTCAGCACAATCAACGAGAAATCGACACCATGACCAATTTCATTTTAAGAACTATGGTCAACAGCCTAAAAAAAGGAGAACGTATTGAAATTCGTGGCTTTGGCAGCCTTAACATAAAGGAGCTGGATCCAAGAATTGCAATCAATCCCAAAACACGTGAAAAAGTAAAGACTTCTGGCCGACTTAAAGTAATTTATCGATGCAGTAAATTACTTAAAAAGCTCGTTAACGACCTTCCTTCTGAAGACTAAATTATTGGCTCAGTAACACCCGTTTGACCTTGATACTTACCTGAACGCTCTTTGTAGGAAGTTGCACATACCGTCTCTGCCTGTAAAAAAATCATCTGTGCAACACCTTCGTTTGCATAAATTTTTGCAGGAAGATTGGTCGTGTTGGAAAACTCCAAAGTAACATGACCATGCCATTCAGGCTCTAAAGGTGTAACGTTTACAATAATCCCACAGCGTGCGTAAGTGGACTTCCCCAAACAAATTGTCAAAATGTCTCTTGGAATATGAAAGTACTCTACAGTGCGAGCAAGTGCAAAGCTATTAGGAGGAATGATACAGCAATCCCCTTTAACATCTACAAAACTTCGCTCATCAAAACATTTTGGATCAACAACAGCAGAATGAATATTGGTAAACACCTTAAACTCATTTGCACAACGCACATCGTACCCATAACTTGACGTGCCATAAGATACAATTTTTTTACCATCTACACGGTTTACTTGGTTAGGCTCAAACGGACTAATCATCCCTTTTTCTGCCATGGTCCTTATCCAGGAATCAGGTTGTATTGACATAATAACTCCTCATCTATTCAATCGTTATATTCGGCATGAATGCAGATGGGTGTGGCTTTATCTTACTCAATGCTTTAAGCATTGCCACAACCGCATCATCAAATAATTTAAAATCATCTGTTTTTTTGTGCTTACCATAAACACCTTCTGCAAAATGCTTTGAAATTGGAAACCTGCCAATCACTAAATCGCGATGTTGGCTAGCTTGCTTACCTAACATGTTTTCCTTTTTGCCACAATGCGAACACTCATAGTAAACCATATTTTCAACTACACCTAGTAAAGGAATGGTCAACTTTTCAAACATTTTAATACTTTTCATGGTATCGTGTTCAGCCATAGGATGTGGTGTTGTTACCACAACCGCTCCAACAGTCGGTATCTTCTGTGACATCGTTAATTGTGTGTCCCCTGTGCCAGGTGGCAGATCTATCAACAAATAGTCAATATCGTCCCATGCCGTTTGCTTGATCAGTTGTTGTAATGTATTGCTTAATATAGGACCGCGCCAGATCATCGGCTTTTCTTGATCAATCAGAAAACCGATAGACATCAACTGAATACTATCAACTGTTATTGGAATGAAACGCTCTTCTTTCGTAGTCTCCACTTTATGATCAGCCACACCCATTTTTATTGGGATATTGGGACAGTGTATATCTGCATCGAATACTCCAACACGCACCCCTAGTGCACTCAAAGCATGTGCTAGATTAACACAGGTAGTTGTTTTGCCAACACCCCCCTTACCAGATGCAACAGCAATGATATTCTTAACACCGTCTATTTTTATCTGCGGTATTTGTGTTGCTAACATTTGTATTGCTTGTTTTAACTGCAGTGTAAAATCTGGAGCTTTTTGTTTTAATTCTTTTTGCAACGTCATAAATGACTGTTCGAATAACGCCAAAGGGAAATGTACTGTGATAATAACCTCTAAATCAACAATTTTAACATCAACGGTGTCATACAATGACTTTTTTGCATCCAAGGGATCTGAAATATTTTTCAAGATATGTGTTATGATTTCATTAATTTCTGGCATTTTACTCACAAATACTTGCGTTATGTTAACACAACAGTGTATTTTTCTACAATATGAGTGTCAACTTTTCCAACTTTAATAAAATCAAACTTGAAACAAAAGCCGCTGGAGCAAACTTAATTGTTGTTAGCAAGCGTCGTTCAATTGAAGACATCAAGACACTAAAAAGTCTTGGGCAAAGTAGTTTTGGCGAAAACTACCTTCAAGATGCACAATCTAAAATAGCTCATCCAGATTTAAAAGATCTCAGCTGGCACTTTATAGGACAAATCCAAACACGCAAGTTAAAAACCATTTGTCAGCTATTTGACTGGATTCATAGCATTGATAATGCAAAACATCTTGATAAAATTGCTTCTTTTGACTTAGCGCATCCCTTAAATATCTGTATTCAATTTACTTTAACTGAAAGACAACACCGAGGCGGTACATCACTTGAAGTACTGGATACCCTTTTGGAGCAAGCATACGCTATTCCTCAAATACGATTGCGTGGACTGATGTTTATGGCAGAACCTAACATGGATACTCAAACACAGTTTCAAATGGCAAAAGAGGTGTATCAAAAACGGCAACAACACTTTCAACTGGATACTTTATCAATGGGCATGAGTCATGACTATCAGCAAGCATTGGCACATGGTGCTACGCTGGTTAGAATTGGCCAGCTTATATTTGGATAAAAACCATGATTTACTGGAAAAAAATAGCGATTTAAAGTACAATAATACCATAAATATGCTTACAATTATTGGATTCAGTCATCATCGTTGCCCAGTTGGCCTAAGAGAGCAAATCACATTTGACTCAGGGCAATACCATGTCTACAGCAAAGAAATCAGCTCATTGCTCAATTCAGATAGTGTTATTTTTCTTAGTACATGCAATCGTTCCGAAATCATTATCGAAACAAAATGCGCTTTTGATAAAGATATTGTACTTTCATGGCTTGCAACACACATGCACATTGGTCTTGATAAAATTCAAAATAATTACTATGTTCATACCAATTTTACTGCAGTAACACACCTTTTAAATGTTTGCTGTGGGCTACACTCTAAATTAGTTGGGGAGTCCCAAATCTTTGGACAGTTTAAAAAAGCATACACCTTAGCAAAAAAGCATGAACAACTATCACCAAAACTTGATCGACTCATTCAAGAACTGTTTACCATCACTAAAAGAATTCGTGCATCTACGAAGATTGATCAATATACAGGGTCAATCAGCAAAACCATAAAAGCATTAGCTCTAAAGCATGTTAATGCCAGTTCTAAACTGAAAATTTTGGCTATTGGCACAGGCGAAATGACGATGTCTGCATTAAAAGCATGGGATGAAGTATCAGCCAGCTCCATTATCATTGCAAGTAGATCCCAAGAACGTGCTGAAAATTTCGCTAAAATGTTTTACGGCACCGGTATCAAAATACAAGAAATCCCTCGTTACATTGACGAAGTTGATATCGTAATCAGTGCGTCCGCAAGTCAGCTACCACTCATTGGGAAAGGCATGGTTGAATCTGCACTACACAGAAACCCTAATAAACAAATTACTTTTTTTGATTTAGCTGTTCCTCGTGATATTGAACCAGAAATCTCAGGATTAAGTGGTATGAGCATTTATAACATCGATGAAATTCAGCAAAAAATTAGTGAGCTTAGCAATAAGCGAGAACATGCATTTGCATTAGCTAAAGGCATGGTTGCTAGTGAGGTACAAAAACTGCAACAAAAGATTTATCAACGAGAACACCAAGCAGCAATTGTAACACTGAGGTCAGAGCACCTAAAAGCTAAAGAAAGCCACCTTCAAAAAGCGCTTCAACAACTCGCCTCCGGCAAAGATCCTGCAGCAATTATAGAAACATGCCTCAACCAGTTTTCGAAACAAATATTACATGGTCCAACCACCATTTTAAAAGAAGCCATTGCAACAGAAGATGAAACTAAAGTCTCAGCATTAATTCAGCTCTTTGCCCAGGATACCCCTTAAATGAAAGCATTATCATCCACCCTTCTTAGCAAACTCGGCCAACTAAAAGACAAACATGATGCACTTCAAGCACAACTGAGAGAGCCTCAAGAACCCAAACAACTCATTGAACTATCCAAGGAATTAGCAAAAATTGATACCGTTGTAACCCTTTACAGTGAGTATACAGAAAACCTTCAAGAGCGAGATAATGTCTTAGAAATGGGAAATGACCCTCAAATGGAATCCTTAATCCAAGACGAGCTAAAATCCCTTGAAAAAACAAATGACCGTCTTATTCAAGAGATTTTAATGGCCCTCATTCCAGATGATCCCGATGATAACAAAAATGTTTTTTTAGAAATAAGAGCCGGTACTGGAGGAGAAGAAGCAGCATTATTTGCACAAAACCTGCTTGATATGTATTTACGTTTTGCAGAACGTCACAAATGGCAGCGCGAGACCATTCAACTCACTGATACAGGAGCCGGTGGCATCAAAGAAGCAGTGATTCTGCTTACCGGAAAAAATGTTTATGCACATTTAAAATTTGAAAGTGGTGTGCATCGCGTTCAACGTGTACCAAAAACAGAATCCCAAGGCCGTATTCACACTTCTGCGTGTACAGTAGCGATTTTACCAGAAGTTTCTGATGTGACAGCAGTGGATATCAACCCATCCGAACTACGTATTGATACCTTCCGCTCATCGGGCGCAGGCGGCCAACATGTAAATACCACTGATTCTGCAGTACGTATCACACATATTCCCTCTGGTGTTGTTGTTGAATGCCAAGATGAACGGTCTCAACATAAAAATAAAGCAAAAGCAATGAAACTACTGAATAGTAAAATATTGCAGCATGAAATCGAACAACAGCATCAAGATCAAGCTGAGAAGCGCAAAGTCCAGGTAGGTTCAGGAGACCGCTCTGAAAGAATACGTACTTATAACTTCCCACAAGGACGCATCACCGACCACCGTATCAATCTCACTCTTTATAAACTAAATGAAGTGTTAGCAGGTGACCTCGAAGAGCTCATAGAAGCCTTAACAGTAGAAAATAGAGCTCGGTTAATGGCTGAATGGGAATCTAAATAAATGGCTTGCTTTGTAATTGGAGATATCCATGGCTGCTTTGATGAACTGCAGGAATTACTCCAGATCATGGCATGTACTACGAACGACCAAATCATGTTACTAGGTGATCTGACATCAAAAGGACCAAAGGGCATCGATGTTTTAAATTGGATCATCCAAAATAAGCACGTTGAGTGTGTGCTTGGCAACCATGATCTAGTACTTCTTAACCAAATCTTGAATACGCCAGGCCCTAGTCAATCTTCATGGATAAAACAACTTAAAAAAAACCGTCACTTTGATGAAATAGTGGATTGGTTACGTTTGCAGCCCCTCATAAAAAAAAATAAAAAGACCTTTTTTGTTCATGCAGGCTTGCACCCACTCTGGACAGATAAAACCATACATATGCTAGAGGAAGAAACTAATACTTTATTAACGCCAAAGTTTCTTAAAAATCATTTTAATTGCATGTATGAACATACACATTATCAGGAAGACGACCCTCATTTTTGGATCAATGTACTCGTAAATATGCGCTACTTAAGTGCAGACTCACGTGAGCTTTTAAACGATTATAGAGCACCCAATGATCGACTGGATACTACAAGCAAACCATGGCTTGAATTTCAGCCTAACTATTCCAGCGACTATGAAGTGATTTTTGGCCATTGGTCTATGTTGCCCAACATACGTTATGAGAATTTCTGGTGCTTAGATACAGGATGTGTTTATGGTGGAAAACTAACAGGTATGTCGTTGTCTGATAAAACTACTTTTGAAGTTAAATCACAACAAAGTGTTTAAAAAAATGAAAGTAAATGATAGAAAGCAATGCTCCAACAGGCACTGTCACAAACCATGAATACAATATCCCTCTGATCACTCTAAAATTTAAAGCACCTAGTCCACCCACAATACCAACACCAATCACAGCCCCAACCAATGTATGTGTTGTTGAAATAGGAAGTCCAAACGTGCTTGATACCACGACTATAAATGCTGTTGAGAATTGCGCGGAAAAACCTCGAATCGGTGTTAAGGCTGTTATTTTATGCCCCACTGTTTTTATGATTTTATAACCATACATGCTTAACCCAGTAACAACCCCTAGCGCACCAACACAGGTTACCCAATAAGGGTATCCCGCAATGTATTTAGCAGGGTATAGGGTAATAATAATACGAGCTAATGGCCCAATTGCATTAGCAACATCATTACCTCCGTGTGCAAAAGCCATTGCAGACGCAGTAAAAATTGCTAACACACCAAACATTTTTTCAACATGGTTATAGGCAGCAACATAGTCGCTATGATCAACCAGCGCCTTCACTCTGACACGCTTAATCATAAAGTAACCAAACAGTGTAAAGCCCACACTGAAAATAATAGACATTAAGAATAGCTTTTCAGTATTAAATAGATAGCCGCCAATGGAGAGTGAGATTAATACAATGATTAATGAAACAATAAAAAGATAAATTGGTACAAAAATTTTAGCACGCACAATTGGTTTTGCATGATCCAGGATTAAAACTTGAACTGACTTAAAAACGAGCGCTGCTAAAATAGCTGATAAAGTAGGCGTCAAAACCCAACTTAAAACAATATTCGTAAGCACACTCCACTGAACTTTGTTTGCACCTGCTACAAACCAACCATATCCTAAAATAGCCCCTACAATACTATGTGTGGTTGAAACAGGCCAACTTAAGGCCGTTGCTAAAATCAACCATGTTGCTGATGCGGCCAAAGCAGATAACATTCCTGCTACTATAATCGTGTTCACATTAGGAATATTTGATAAATCGACTAACCCATTACTTAACGTTGTAGTCACTGTATCACTGGCAAATAGTGCACCCAATACTTCAAAAATACCAGCCAATATTACAGCTTGGCTAATGGTTAAAACACGAGCTCCAACAGATGTTCCCATGGCATTTGCAACATCGTTAGCACCAACAGCCCATGCCATCACAAAGCCCAATAAAACGGAAAAACAAGCAACTACAAATAGATGGTCCATTAGTTTGTCGTCATAAATTGCTTCAACAAAGATGCTAGTTTAATGTCCGCCTTTGCAGCCATTTCAAGCGTATGCTCATGGGATAACTGCTCATCAGACATACCTGCCCCAAGGTTCACAATAATGGATATCATTGCTACTTTTATATCCAGGTATCGTGCTGTCACAACCTCAGGAATAGATGACATACCAATAACGTCTGCACCAAGCATTTTAAATGCACGCACTTCTGCAGGTGTTTCAAAGCAAGGGCCTAGGACAGACATATAGACGCCCTCTTCTAATTTTTCATCCAATTGATTAGCTGCTTTATGGAATGCAGCCATCATATTCGCATCATATACTGCATCTTGATTTAAAAATAATGACCGATCTGAATCTTTACGACCAATCAATGGGGTTTTCCACTGAAAATTTATATGATCATTTATTAAAACAATTTGACCTGGATAATATGTTTCACATAGACCACCTGCAGCATTTGTCACAATCAAGGAGTGTATACCTTTTGACTTTAGCGCATTGATAAATGTGTAAAAGTCATCCCCTGTTCTACCTTCGTACCAATGTGGCCGACCTTGACAGCAAATAACGCGCGTTGATCCGACTTGACCAAAGTAAACCTCTCCTGAATGTCCCGCAACGGTAAGTTCTTTTCCTAAGATTTCACTAATGGGGCCTTGATGCTCAATATCCATATGTTCCACAAACTTACTTAACCCAGAACCTAATATTACAGCATAATCATAATTTTTTTCCATCAAGCTTCAACCTATCTATTAACTAATAAAACCAACATACTACCAATCTCTTCAGATATATCAGCTAAACGCCCAAGTCGCTCAAATGATTGATATAGGAACATGGTATCTACTGGATCAATGTTTTGCTCTTCCAAACAAAATAAATATCTTAATTCTTCTTCAAGTGCATCTGCACGATGTTCAATATGGTCAAGCTCATTGGCTGCTTCTAATACGTGTTTTCTAAATACACTTAAATAACCAGCATCAACTAAATCATCTAACTCACAAACAGCAAGATATGCTTGCGCAACAGACTGTTCAACTAACTTTATAAACTGTCTAAAGCTTGGAACTATGGTTTCAGGAACAGACGGGTTACGACCCACAAAAATCCCCGTTATATTACGAATTAGATTAATAGACTTTTCTTGTACATGTAAAAGCTGTAGAATTTCGTTTCGAGGCAACTTCAGCATTAAGTTCCGCCTTACTTTTAGCCGCCATTTGCGCTTACACTCATCTGCACGGTGCTCTAGATCAACTATTTCCTCAAATATGGCACGTAATCTACATTTATCTTTTTCAAAAACAGCATCAAAAAATGGCAACAATAGTTTAGCTGCTTCAGCAGTAAAACCCATATGTTTGCGTAAACCTTTTACAGGAGAACGGCCAATTAATTTTAAAAAAGATGGTCGGAGCATAATTAACTAGATTTTAATAGTAACACACAAATCGAGATAAAAACAATGAGTCCCAATGCCAATCCCCCCAATGTATTCATCGTTTTCAAGACAACAGCCCCTGTAAACCATTCGGGCTTTTGTTTTATCAAAGAATATATCCAGTAAGCCGCTACGACAACACCAATGATCCAGAAAAACACATACCAGTTCATTTAAACAATGACCTTAGAGTCTAAATTAGTTGTTTCGTGTTGATTATTAAAAATTTGTCCCACCTTCCAAATCTCCATTGCATTTGTATGCCCTGAAACTCCCATCAAATCTCCTTTCACAATGACAATTAAATCATCTTTTTGCAAATGCATGATATATTTAAGTGCTGCTACAGCTAAATCATTGAGTTGAGAAACATTTAATTGGTCATATGAGACATGCACTGGAAGCACACCTCGATACATCTGTATAATTTGGCATGTTTTCGCTTTTCTGCTTAGGCCTATAATGGGGATGGATGACCACATACGACTAGCAAACTGAACCGTTGCACCAAGTTCTGTAAAAACTAAAACCGCTTTCGCGTTTAACGCTTTTGCAGCATTGATACCACTTTCAGCAACAACCTTAGATACCATATCATTTTGATAATCTATTTCCTTTTTAAAAGTATCCTGAATCATGTGATGTTGCGTCTCTAGACATATCTCACCCATAGACTTTATAACTAAGTCTGGGTGTTGTCCAGTTGCTGTCTCTGCGGACAACATGAGCGCATCTGAATGATCTAATACCGCGTTGGCAACGTCAGAAACTTCTGCACGTGTAGGATGATTATGAGAGATCATGGATTCCATCATTTGAGTTGCAACAATTGCAAAGCGCCCATAATGTTGAGCCATTTTGATAATGGACTTTTGTATCGCAGGTACTTTCGCAAAACCAACCTCTAGTGCTAGATCACCTCGCGCAATCATTACACCATCGGATATGCGAATAATTTCATCTAAATAAGGCAAGGCATCTTGCCGTTCAATTTTAGAAATTATTTCAATTCGTTTACCACTTTCATTAATGGCTTCCCTTACAGAAAAAACATCATTAGCATTTTTAACAAATGATAGTGCAATAAAATCAACATCTTGAGCAATTGCAAACTCTAAATCTTGCGCATCCTTCGGTGTAAAGGTTGGCGCATTTAATCCACCATTCTTTAAATTAATGCCTTTATTACTTAAAAGTGTCCCACCAACAGTAACTTGCGTCTTCATTTTCGTGCTAGTTTTAGATAATAATTTAAGCTCAATATTACCATCATCCAAAACCAATACATCATCAACCATCACATCATCAATCAAAGCTTTATATTCAATTCCTACTGCCTGTGCTGTTCCTGATGACATGTTCATTGAAGCATCTAAATAAAAGATATCTCCTGGTTTTAACAACACACCCTGATTGCTTTTAAATGCTCCAATCCGTAATTTCGGTCCCTGTAGATCCATCAGTATACCAGGGCACACTTTTTTCATTTGTTCGGCCTTAGCACGAATGCGTTGAATCAAGTCCAAATATGTCTCATGGTCTCCATGAGAGCAGTTCAATCGAAAAATATTAGTATCAAGCTCAATTAGCTTTTCAAGCATCTCATCTGACGAAGAGGCTGGGCCAATCGTAGCAATTATCTTAACATGTCTCATGTGTATGCGTCCTCCAAGTCGATAATACAGGTAAATCATGATGCGCAATATAACTTAAAAAAGCGCCCCCCCGATGTCGAAACATAATCATAAGCTTGCATCATCTTTAGCTGATTAATGATGGATACAGAATCACCACCTCCAACAATACGCATTGCGGAAGACTGGGCAATGGCTGTCGCAAGCTCAATAGTCCCTTTATCAAATGGCTTCTCTTCAATCAATCCAAAGGGTCCATTCCAAATAATGGTTGAAGACACCTGAACATAGGTGTTGAATAAATTAATACTCTCTGGCCCAATATCCAAAATTTGATCATTAGGTTGCACAGTGTAAGCACCTTCAACAAATTGATGTACTTGGCCATTTTGGTCAATGCCATCTATTGGCAATACAATCTTTTCATTAAATTCTTCAAGCAGCTGTCGAGCAGTATCAATGGCATTCTCCTCAACCAATGATTTACCCATAGGATATCCTTTAGCAGCTAAAAAGGTATTTGCGATGCCACCACCAACAATTAAATGAGTGCCCCACTCCAATAGCTGCCTAATTAAATAGAGCTTTGTACTAACTTTAGAACCACCTACAACGGATAATCTAGGCGTTTTACCACAAATAGCGGTATCTATTGCTGTCTTTTCATTTAAGAAAACTGAACCAAACATCACAGTCTCTGCATGTTCAATTATCCCTGTCACTGATGCATGGTTACGGTGTGCCACAGAAAACGCATCGAAAACCACAACATCAATTCCTGATAAATACTGTGCGACTAGCTGTTTATCACATGATTTTTCACCCTCATTAAAACGTGCGTTTTCCATTAAAACCAGGGAGTCTGTGTCTTCTATCGCATCTTCAGAAAAAACGATTTGAGGAAATGTTTGTTGTAGCAAAGGCAATAATAACCTCATTGAATGTTCGTCACATCGTCTGGATGGACGGCCAAAATGACTTAAAATCGAGACCTTCGCAGGTTGAGCGTCTAATATAGCTTTCAAGACAGGCACCACAACGTCCCACCTAGTAGTATCGAGGATTTTCCCTGCATGCGTTGGAAGATTTAGGTCAACCCGCAACAGTATCCGCTTGTTGTAAATAAGTGCTGGATTGATCTTTGGTAATTTTTCCATGCATTGCCCCCCAATAAATTGCAATATCAAGCATCCTTTTGGAAAATGCCCATTCATTATCATACCATGCAAGAACTTTTATCATATTATTTGTAATCATAAGCTGTGATTGATCAACAATCACAGACTCACCACGATGATTGAAATCAGTCGATACAAGTGGAATGGTATTAATACCCATAATGTGTTGCGATTGCAAAGAATACTGCTCAAAACATCTTTCAACCTCTAGCTGCGTGGGTGTTTTAGCAACATTAACGACTAAGTCTACAACGGAGACATTCAATGTTGGGACCCTTAATGCCAATCCATCAATACGCCCTTTCAGCGCAGGGATTACTTTCCCAATTGATGATGCAGCACCTGTTTTGGTTGGTATAATAGAGTTTGATGCAGCACGCGCTCGACATAAATCTGTATGACTGGAGTCGATAATTCGTTGATCACCCGTCATTGCATGCGTAGTTGTCATAAAACCAGAAAGCACATTGAAATCTTGATGCAAAGCATCTAATAATGGCGCCAAACAATTGGTAGTACATGATGCAGCAGATACCACTCGATCATTGGAGGTAATGGTTTGATGATTAACACCAAACACAATTGTTTTCATCTCATCTTTAGCAGGGGAGGATAAAACAGAGAAGCTAGCTCCAGCATGTAAATGATCCTCTAAATCGTGTTGTGTTTTAAACTTACCACTACACTCAAGAACCACATCAACTGAATCCCACCGTATTTCTTTTAATACCCTTGATCTGGTGTAACGAATTGAGTGGGTATGAACACTTATTGACGATTCATCTGCAACAACATCTTGTACCAAAACACCATGAATTGTATCGTACTTTAATAAATGTGCTGCTGTATTAGATGGGCCTGGTGAATTAATCTGTACAATCTGCATTAATGCCTGTAACTGTGGACTTTCTAACCATGCCCTTACAACACAACGGCCAATTCGACCAAAACCATTTATTCCTATTCTAATCACGCTCACTCTCCTCAAATGCAACTTGCAGCATTAAAAACTCACATACTTTAACATAGACTTTGTCCACTGAAAACCCAAAGTAATCTAAAACAGCGGGGCCTTTGGCACTTAACCCAAATTCATCCATGCTCACGATCAGCCCATTTGGACCAGCCAATTGATACCATGGTTGAGCTGTAGCAGCCTCAACAACACAAACTGGCACACCTTCTGGAATCACCTGTTTCTGATAGTCTTTTGATTGTTGAGCAAAAGTCTCCATACACGGCATTGAAACAACTAAAACCTTTTTGTTGTGCTGATTTTCAATAAGACGCCCAACTTCCATCGCAACCGCAACCTCTGAGCCTGTTGCTACTATGACACAATCTGGATGCTGCTCTGCCTTTAAAGCATAACCTCCTCGCTCAATTGCTGTTTTTTGCTTACCTGGCAATGCAGGTAATGACTGCCTAGAAAGCACGATGCAAGATGGTGTTCTGGTCTCTTTGAGTGCCGACTCCCAAGCTACCACTGTTTCCTCAATATCACATGGTCTCCATACATTTAGATTAGGCGTTGCCCTTAACATGGCAAGATGCTCAACAGGCTGGTGTGTTGGTCCATCTTCTCCAAGCCCAATGGAATCATGGGTTAATACATAAATAACTGGAAGCTCCATGAGAGCAGACATTCTAAGCGCACTACGGGCATAATCTGAAAACACAAGAAAGGTCGCTACAAATGGCTTTAAAACACAGTCCAAGGCCATACCATTTGCAATGGCTGCCATTGCAAACTCTCTAACTCCATAATGAATATAATTGCCCACTAGTTGTTTTGGCGATTTTACAACAGCGTTAGCAGTCATTGTTAAATTCGATGCTGACAAATCGGCAGACCCACCCATTAAGCCCGTATGTTCAAGCTGTGATAGCACCCATTGAGAGGCTTTACGGGTTGCTTGTTTTTCGACACAGTTTGTTGCCTTTTCAAAGAGCGTTGTGTAGCAAGTATTGTCTTCAAGATGTAGGCGTGGTGAATCCAACTCTAAACCAGGTACATTTGACAGCCATGTCTCTTTTATTGAAGAAGGCACTTTAAAAGGCGCACTTCCTCCTAATGCTTTTACGGTACGCTGATATCGTTCAGGCCCTAATGGCTGCCCGTGGCATGCTGCCTGACCAGCCCAATCTACAATACCTTTTCCGATTATGGTTTTGAAAATAACCAATACAGGTCCTGTATCGATAGACTGTGCATCAGCCAGCGCTTGATGAATAGATTCGAAATCATGCCCATCAACCCCATCAATCACATGCCAACCATAAGCTTTAAATCGTTGTGCCACATCTTCAGTGAACCACCCCTCAATATTGCCATCAATTGAAATTTGATTAGCATCATAAAGCGTTATAAATTTTTGAGTACCCAATGTACCAGCAAGTGATGCAACTTCATGACTAATCCCCTCCATCAGACAGCCATCACCCACAAAGGTATAGACAGAATATGCACGCTTTATTTTGTTTTCTGCTAACAAACGATCTCTAGCTAATGCAATCCCAAGTGCATTTGCAAACCCTTGTCCTAGAGGGCCCGAAGTTGTTTCAATGCCATACTCAATATCTTTTTCAGGATGACCCGGTGTTCGTGAACCAAGCGTACGAAATTGTTTCAAATCCTCCAACTGCACAGGGTATCCTGATAAATACAAAACCGCATATAACAAAGCACTTGCGTGTCCGTTAGAAAAGATAACGCGATCTCTTAAATTATGATGCGGATTTTCAGGATCAAAAACGAGATAGTTCCTCCACAATACTGTTGCGATATCTGCCATTCCCAAAGGTGCTCCAGGGTGCCCGGAGCCAGCATGTTCAACGATATCTACAACCAAATTCCTTAATGTATTTGCATAATTTAATTCGTTTAATTTAGTCATGATTTTGTTATATTACCTTATTCCTCAAAGGAATTAAACTTGACTAAAATTCAATAACCGTATATTATTTAAATATAGCAAATGTAGCAAAAAGAGATTAATTTATGTCCCACGTGTCAAATAGCGAATATCCTACAAAATCAGAATTTTATAATATGGATACAGTCAATCAAATGATCCCCTCTCTGGAATCAACCTTCTTAAGAATTAGACAATTAAATACACAAGTTAAAGATACACTCCATGATTTAGGATGTGACGAAGAAGACTTTGACATGGATAACTTAGATTTAGAAAAAGTAATGATTAGCACCGATAAAAGTTTATATGACTTACTCACGGATCTAAAACTTTTGTTGAAAGGGATTCAAAAATCAGTTCTTGAGATCACAAAAGCTGGTTGTAGCATTAAGAACTTAGAGAAAGGCCATGTTGAGTGGCTTTCTAAAATTGATGGGCAAGTTGTTCGATTAAGTTGGCAAATTGGTGAAAAAGCAGCCACCCTCATGCACGATGATATTTATTCGACAATCCAATCCAAAATCACAGACAACACCAGTGACTTCACTGATTCAGCTTCTGAAGAGTAGCTCTTGATTTTAAATTAGTGATGGCGCGCTGCTATTTCGCTCAGCATGCTGCTCAACAAGGCTTTCTGAAAACATACTGATCATGCTCAAACCAATCGTTTGTGGGTTTTTAGCAGTATCTGACTTATATACATCTATGATCATATCAATCATCTGGTATAGTTCATCTCTTATGATGCTATTATTTGGAGCATTTGCGATCTCGATTAAATCACCCACTTTTTCAATTTTTCGTGATTGGAAATTCGATAACGCATAGATTCCTTCCAGATTCAAGCCAGAAGGTATACTGAGATTGCTGAAATTACTGCGGTGACCCGATCTACGCTCAATTTTCTCAATATTTGATAATGAATTTATTGCATCAGCAGCACAGTGTGGTGACATATTTAAATACGTTTTTTCCAAACAATTTTGAATATGTGCGTGTGAAGGTTGCCAATTTGTATGAAGTTTAGCATTGATTGATTCACCTTGATAACGCTGATAAAGATTAGAGATGTATCCTTCGATAAACGCTCTATCCACTTCAGGGTATTGTGCGTGCATCACATCTATTATTTCATTAAAATCAACTTCTGCGGGATTATAATATGAATAGAAATCATATAAATGGCTACTCATTCTTTTTTTGAATTTAGGAATGTGTGCGTCTATTGCCAGAAACGTTAATTTTGCTAAATTGGGAGAAGAAGGATCTACCCCAGGAAATCTTAATGCATTTGAAAATAGCTGCACTTCGTCAGATCCAGTTAGCATCCATAAATTTGCGAATAACATAAACTTTAAGTAAGGGTTTTCAGCTTTAGCGTCCAACATAAGATCTAACCCAATTGAATCGTGCATAGCAGAGGAAAGCCCTTTTGTTTTCACTAATTCTTTTGTATCTAAAGAAACGGCAGCAATAAAAAGCAGGCAACCTAAAACGAGCCCGATCTGATTGACTAAACCAATATACAAACAAATCATGCCAGCAATCATTAATAGCTCTCGAACTTTGTTAACATCCACTCGAAAAGATAGAGCCCTTACACCGTTAAACTGATCAATGAACGAGGCTAAAAGCAAGTCGAGCACCTCTAAGCTAAATACTTTTTGCTCTTCTGGGCGCATAAGACTTGGAGCATACATGTATATTAATTCGTTTAATAGCCTCTGATCTGTGCAGTAGGCTTCTAATGTTTCTTTAAAAAGTACTGGCGATATTTGGTATATTCCATTCAAGCTACGTAAATGATTTTGCTGATAGCTTGTAATCGTATTTTGCACTAGTTCATTTGCAGAACTTGTCAGTATATATTTTTCTATAAATAGCTGCTTATGGCTATCATCAATTGCGCAATAGCGCTCAACTGCAGACCTAGTATCAATAGAGTTACCAGTCAATTTAGATTGGATATCCTTTAACATTGCTGGTGATGGTACATTCACTTTCTCTGCTAATTGCACCGGTGAAAGCGACTGCAACATGAAATAGTATTCATATAGCTCTTTTACTTGTTCTGGGCTAGTCTTTGTCTGAAATTCAAACCCATCCACATTTTTAACACCACGTAACAGCTTTACAAGATGCTGAGCCTGTGCCTTATCAATACTGTCTATATACTCTTGTATATCTTCTTGCGTTGGCAATTGGTTGGTGTTTATTCTTTCGAACTGTCGTAACAACTTAATCAAGACAGCGATATTATGGTTATTATCTTTCAAATCAACATGCTCAAAGATAGATAATAAATGCCTTTCTTCTTGTAAGCTTACAGCAACCGTAGGGTTCTGCTCTTCTGCAGGAAGTGTACGGTTGTAAATCGTTAAATAATAATGCATCTTCTGCATTTTCTTTGATTTTTCAGCAACTTTTTCTATCGCAACTTTATTTGTTGTAGACTTTGCTCTTAATTGGGTTAACGTGTCCTGTAATGAGGCATGTAACTCTTTTATCGCCATGGGTTGAAACTGACTATGTTCATGATGACCAATATATTGCCACATCATTAAATCATCTAAACTGGATATACGCATTTTATTTATGCCATATTTTTTCAGTGACTCATGTGCTTTAGCAACAATGGTATAAAAATTTTGTGATAATCCTAAATGCTGTAAATGCTGATCTAAAAAAGCCTGCTTCTTGGTATTATGTGCACCCTTAAATAATGAATCAATACTTTCATTATGCCCTTTAAGCGCGCTCTTCAATTGTTGCTCTAACTGACTAAATGTCGTTTGCTTACCAGCTAACTGATGAATACTTTTAAACATCGCTTGAAGACCTTCTGGTGTCTTTAAAGACCCATGTGTAAGCACCTTAGCGCATAGCGCATCAAATGCGATGTCTTCAGTAGATGATGGTTGATAGATATAGTGCTTTACGTAATTGATAGGTTGATCCACATCATTTACTTGATCCAATATATTTAGGAAATGAACTAACGCTAATTGATTAAACCGACCTGCCTGACGAAGTTGGCTAATGATGGTTCGTGCTTGATCTGAATTATTATCTGTGTGACGCAATAATTGTTGATATACCGTAATGTGATTAAATTGCAGTGCAATTTTCTCTTTTAGTTTATCTTTCTGTCCACCCAAATAAGCATGAACATCCCCAACTTTCTCAATAAATTTATACACAGCTTCAGGATTTTCTAAATTATTGAACCTATCTGACACCAAGATTGCACTCAGCAAATCATCCATATTGTTAATATTTCTTAATTCAAGTTGGTGCGCAAAATAATCACGAAAACGATCTTCTGCTCCGAGTGAATCATCCAGTCGCTCTAAGATATTCAAAGTATGTACCATAGCAAACTGTTGATGCTTGTCAGAATTGATAAATTGCAAATAAATTTTAGCTGCCATTTCTGAACTGGAGGTAAACATTAAGAGTTGATCATATGTTGTAACATCTTTGAATTCCGCCGAAATATTTTGGATTAATTTAGAAGGCGCTTTGGTTGTATTTAATTGCGGTATGAGTGTTGTAAGCTCATCTAACTTTAACTGATAAATATGACGTTGCGCAAATGACTCATACACTTTAATAAAGTTTCTATATTTTGCCCTACGAGATTCATCAGCACTCAATGAGGTGGTAATCTCGGCGGCAAAGTCAATATGCGCTTGAAAATTTATTAGGGTTGCTTTATCAACCTCACAATCATCCTTAACGCCCCCATCAAGTGTGATATCTTGTGCAAGAATGGTTTCGATGGTTTTTGGAAGATTATCGGCACTTACAGCCTCCATACCATGTGATAGTGCTTGAGCAATCAATGCATCTATTGTGTTATCAGTTCTTTCATCTATGCATTTTAGTAATAGCATACGCCCTTTTGGAGAAGCCTCTAACAGCTTTCGAAAGGCAACCAATGTATCATTAAAATCTGTCATAATACGATTATCTTGCTGGTCTTGCGTGAGCTCAGATGCTAATCGTTCTTTAAATATATCGTATAATTTGAAAAACGCATCCATCAATTGGTTTTTTGGTGAATGCGTTGCCAAGTGATCAAGGTAGTTAATGGGGTTAAAATCTTTTTGTTGTGTGGATGATACAAATGCGTAGTTGGACACACCGAATACCTCTAATAAACCACATATTTTCAATGCAATACGCTTGTAATCTATTCGCATACTATCAACAGCGAGATGATGTGTTTTTGGTATTTGTGCCAACAAATCATTGGCTGTACGCTGACTGGGATTCATTGAAAAATTAAAGGTCGTGTACTGACTCTGAAGTGCTGCAAGGTCCTCGTCAACCTCTGTATAATCATTAAATCCTGCCATCAACAACTCAAAGGCAACCTCATCCTCAATACCATTAATGGAAATTTCATTAATAGATTCACTTAACCTATTAATTGACTTTGGTGTTGACATTGTTTCCAAGAAATCACTCTTTTGTGCATCAATTTCTTGACTAAACTTATTTGCGAAATAAGTTTCAGTACGCTTATTTTCCAAATCATCCATCTGTTCATCAACATGGTGGTGTTTCAATGCTTGATCTTTGCCTAGCTTTTCCAAGCCAACTGCAGCCTTCTCTAAAAAGAGAATGGCATTTCCTAATCGTATTTCTTCTAATTTCAAATGATCTGCAACCAGCTCTTTTGCAAAAACATGATCCTCTTGTCCTGACTTTTCTAAAACGCGTTGTGTTATTCGTTCTAGCTTTCGTGTTGATTCAATGAAAAAGTTATGGTAATGGTTTCGGCTTTTTTTCTGCATTTCTTTCAAATACGTGACAAACTCTTTTTCCACTGCTTTTTTAAATTGGCGTTCGTTTTCAGGCTTCTTGCCTTTCTTTTGATAATCAAAATTTACAGATCGAATCGCTAGGGCTTCTAGTTCTTTACATATCTCAAAAAATGAGACCTCCACCCAGGGCTTTCTACCATTATTATTTAATTGATTATTTTTGATAACCTTGTTAAATAGGTCTTGCAACTGGACCTTATGGCCATGATTCGCAAGCATTTCTTCTGCTAACTGGTTTAAATAATTATTCTTATCATCCATGAACAAATTCCTTTTAATCCATTTCTAGAGTGGCTCAACCACACTACATTCCAATGTACATTTATTATAGACTAGATTAAGAGGTGCTGCTTAAAAAACGTTTAAATTCGTGCACAGTCATTTTACATTGATAGCATATGCAATAATGATAAAAACGCATCAACAAAGGCTTTAGAGAGCCTATTTCTCGAGATACATGAGTAAAACAATATTCCAAGACCCCATCATGCACATTAAGGGAGTGTGTATCAAAGAATCGTCGCATTGCTATATTGATTTCATCACCAGATAATGGCCAAAGCTTAAATTTTAAAAAAGCCTGCAGTCTTGTCGTCAAATCAGCCCAAAGAGCGAGTGTCTCAATTGATTTATGCGCACTTAAAATCAATCTAATCTTATTGCGCTGACAGGTGTTGATGATGCTAAAGAGATGTTCCTGCCACGTAATATTGCCTACAACACAATCCAAGTCATCTATGCAAACTAAATGAATATTAGCAAGCATATCAATTGCAAAGTCATTAATGTGTGATTGACTTTTCATTGAAAAGTACATTGTACTCATCGACTGAAACGCGGCGCAACTTGATTGTAACAAATGTGTACACCCTGACTTTGTAGGACCGACGATGAGTATTGGATCATAATTTTGAGGCTTACGTAACAACTCAACCAACAAAGCATTCTCTTTTTTGACATAGAACTGCTCAAATGTAGCATGATCCCCGATTTGCAAAGGTAAGACGATTTGATGTTCTGGGCAATATGTCATGATTTAATTATCAAGCTCTTGTGGGTCAACTTCAACCGCAACTTCATATTGAGACATGAGTTGGCACGCTTTAAATAGCTGATCTCGATCCTGTGTTCGCAATAATAAATACCCTTGATACCATCCTTTCTTCTTTTTAATCGCTGGAATCACAGGACCAATAACCTCTATAATATCTGTTAATAACATACACATGTGTCCCAAATAGTCTTTTAACTTAGTTTGTATTTGATGTTGATAATTGATTTTTGCGACATAACTAAATGGCGGCCATAAACCTTCTTTACGATATTGTTGAGTATGTTTAAGAAAATCAAAATACACCTTTTGTGTCATTAACGATACTGCTGGATGATGAGGTATGTGCGTTTGAATCCATACCCGTCCTTCTTGTCCAGCACGACCACACCGCCCCGCTACCTGGAGTACGGTTTGTCCCCATCGCTCTAAGGCTCGATAATCCGTTGCATATAATGCATGATCTGTATCCATGATAACAACATCGGACAACCCTAAAAAGTTATGCCCTTTTGCAACCATTTGTGTCCCGACTAACAACATGGGTTTATTCTCGCTGATTTGCTCCTTGATTTGAGACCAATTCTTTGCATTCTGCATGGTATCAGAGTCCATGCGGATAACTGGATATTCAGGAAAGATTTGTGTTAACGTCTCTGCTAATTTCTCAGTACCTATACCAGCATGAATCAACTCATCAGACTTACACTCCAAACACTCCGTAGGCACTGGATACGTTGCATCACACAGATGGCAACGCATTCTATTCATTGTCTTGGAGTAATTAAGCTTCACATCACATGATCGACATTTCACAGTAGCACCACAACCATGACATAAGGTTACAGGATTATATCCTCGACGATTGAGAAAGAAAAGCACCTGTTGACCGGACTCCATGACACGCCTTACTCGATCCAAAATGACCTTTGCAATACCTCCAGTTAAGTGTTGTTTGCGTAAATCCACCACTTCCCAATGATGCGCATGTGCATGAAACGCTTGGTCTAATTTTACAATCTGATAGCGATTGTCGTTCGCATTTTTCCAGCTTTCAAGGGAGGGCGTGGCTGATCCTAGTAAAATCGATGCCTCGAGTTTTTTGGCCAACACAACAGCAATATCACGCGCTGAAAAGGTGGGATGTGATTGTTGATAAAAGGATAAATCATGCTCCTCATCGATAATGATTTGCTGCAACGATTTAAAGGGCAGAAACAGGGCTGACCGCGTACCAATAATGACTTTCGCATCTCCTGATGCCACTAACTCCCAAATTTTGGAACGCTGGGGAGCAGACAACCTAGAGTGCCATGACACCACACCTGTTCCTAGATGATTTACAGCTTTTGCTAGTGTTTGGGGCGTTAAACCAATTTCTGGCACCAATAATAGCGCCTGGTTACCCTGTTGAATAGTGTCTTTTATCAATCGAAGATAAATTTGAGTTTTGCCACTACCTGTTACACCAAACAGCAGTGTACATTGGGTACTGGATTTAATCTGTTCATAGGCTTGTTGTTGTTGTGAAGATAGCTCAATGGGCTGAGGGATAACCTCTGCTTTTACCAAAAGATTGCGATCAATCAAGGCATGAATCGTTGTTATCTTAAACGGTGCTTGTAAAAGATCATGGTATGAACACGGCATGACTTGTTTTTGCAACCACTGCCAACATGCATTTTGTTGCGCTGTCAGCTTATGTTCATTCACGTCAACGCACTGATAAAACCCATAGTAAACATCCTGTGTGCTCTTTCCAAGCGTTGAAAGTGGTATACAACTTGATATCAAGCGGCCAAGTGCCACGTGATAATAGGATGACATCCATTTAAATAAATCTAACTGAAAAGGCATTGCATGATATGGGCTTGGTAAAACATTCAGTAATGGTTTAAGCTGTTTACGCTTTACCATCGACTTCGAGCTAATTGCTATGACAATACCATAGGTGCTCTGTTTTCCAAACGGCACCTCCACAATTGCGCCCTCGTGAATTTGTATACCTTGAGCACAATAGTCAAAGACTCGACCGCCCGCTTTAGGAATGGCTACGTTTGCAAAAATCTCTTTTTCATCTTCTTTGACCATGATCAACTATACTAATCACTATTATGAAACGAAACAATCATTTTCGCTACGCTTTATTAACCTTAGGGGCATTATCATCAATGATGCTATTGTACAGTTTTTTTTTCTTAGTACCTGACCCAAAAGCACTTGTTGCAGCATATCATAGTGATAATGCACAAGCAGTTCATGCATTCTATGATGATGTCCAGCATACCGTCACATACGATGAACTTCCTCCATTATTGGTCCAAGCATTTGTTGTAACGGAGGATCAGCATTTTTTTGAACACCATGGCGTAGATATTAGCGCTCTTTTAAGAGCACTCCATACCCTCATATCCACTGGAAAAAAGAAAGAGGGCGGCAGCACCATCACCATGCAAGTTGCTCGTAATTTCTTTTTACATCATCGCAAAACATTTATAAGAAAATATAAAGAAATTTTACTCGCCGTAAAAATAGATTTCTACTTGGACAAAAGAGCGATTATTGAACTGTATTTAAATAAAATTTATTTTGGCAATCAAACGTATGGCGTCACTGATGCTAGCCACTTTTATTTTAACCGTGAATTACATGAATTAACCATTAGTCAAATTGCGCTATTAGCAGGATTACCACGAGCGCCATCCTATGACAACCCAATATATAGCCCAAAACGTGCACTTGCTCGAAGAAACTTCGTACTAAGAACCATGTTTGAACATCAAATTATCGACCAGGATACACTGTACACAGCACTCAAAGCACCTTTGTCTTGAAGAATTTGCCATTTCAATAGCGCAAATGTTACTATCCCATCATGACAATTCCGATGAATAAAAGATTTAGAGGGTTCTTGCCCATTGTAGTTGATGTAGAAACAGCTGGATTTAACCCCAAAACAGATGCTTTGTTGGAGCTTGCTGCAGTTTCTTTAAACATGAGCAGTGAAGGCCAATTAAATCTTGAAGACGTGTTACATGAACACATCCTGCCTTTTAAGGGTGCAAAACTAAACCCAGATGCCCTTGAATTCAACCAAATCAAGCCTTTCCACCCATTTCGACTAGCCATTGACGAAAAAGAAGCGCTTAAAAAATTGGGCACTTTTATCCGTAAACATCTAGAAGCTGCCGATTGCCAAAAAGCCATATTAGTAGGTCATAACGCCCCTTTTGACCACAGCTTTTTATTAGCGGCATGTCAACGCCATCAAATTAAGTTTATGTTTCATGCTTTTAGTACATTTGATACGGTATCATTGTCAGCACTTTTGTTAGGTGAGACAGTATTAGCTAAAGCGCTTATGGCCTCAAAAATTGATTACGATGCTAAAGAGGCACACTCTGCATTATATGACGCTAATCAGACTGCAAAACTATTTTGTTACCTGGTAAACAATACTAAATTACTAAGAACGCTTTAGGCTACTTTCTTCAAATCCTTTCTTAGCACTTTGCCAACTGTTGATTTGGGAAGCTCTTTTACAAACTCCACTTGTGTTGGGATTTTATAACCTGCAATAATCATCTTACAGTGTTTACGCACTTCTCCCAAACTTAAAGGGCATCTTGAGACAATATATGCTTTAACTGCTTCATTACCATTGAGTGCTTGTGTTCCCACAACTGCTGCTTCTGCAATCTTTTCATGTTGTGTTAGCGCCATTTCAACCTCAGATGGATATACATTAAAGCCAGAAATGATGATCATATCCTTAACACGATCAACAATTTCAATCTCACCATTTTTACTCATTTTTACAATGTCGCCTGTTTTAAACCAGCCATCCTGAATCACCGCTTTTGTTGCTTTTTTATTCTTCCAATATCCTTGCATAACTTGTGGACCTTTGACCCACAGCTCACCATCTTTGCCGAACTTCACCGGCTTACCAGAACTGTTACAAATTTTAATTTGAGTCCCTTCAACTGGGAAGCCTACGCTATTAATAAATTCATCTTTATTTTTAAAACGCGTAATCGAAATAATCGGAGATGTTTCAGATAAACCATAACCTTGGTTTACCACACACCCAGTTACATCTTTCCATTGATGTGCTGTAGCAACATGTGTCGCCATACCACCGGTCATCGTCACCTTAAGCCATGAAAAATCCAAGGATAAGAACTGTTTGTTACGCAATAAATGTACCATTAAGGTATTTAATAAGGGCATCGAGTTAGGTTTATAATGTGCAATATCATTCACCACTTGTGGAATGTTTCTAGGGTTAGCAATCATGATCGAGTGCCCACCATGGAAAATAGACACCATATAAATGCATAATCCATAAATATGGAACATTGGCAAAATCAACAACTGTCGCTCTTGACCTGTCAGACCCAGCTCTGCATAGGGTAGCAGTGACTGTGATATATTATCTAAGATGTTGGCATGAGATAGCATGACACCCTTGGATTTCCCAGTAGTGCCACCAGTGTATTGTAACAGCGCAATATCCTTTCGATTTACTTTTGCCATTTTGGCTTGCTTGCCTTTAAATGTTTTTAAAATTTTACTGAATTTAAAATGCTTAGGCAATGAATAACTCGGGACTTGTCTCTTTAAATAGTTAAAAACAAAGTTCACAATCCAGGATCGTATAGGAGTTAATGTATCGCCAATAGCAGATAAAATCACTTTAGGTTTTTGTTTTAACTCAGGTAATGCAGCCTCTAAAATATATGCTTTAGCATCCCAAAGCATGATTGCTCTTACCTCACTATCATTGAGAATATGTGCTAACTCTTGTGATGTATAAAGTGGATTAACGGCTACGGTAATTAACCCTAATAACTGTGCAGCCCAAAATGTGATCGCAAACTGAGGGGTATTTGGCATCATAATAGCAATGCGATCACCTGCCTTCAGCCGGAGCTTTTGTTTCATAAAAAATGCTAATGCATGTACATGTTGATCAATCTCACCATACGTATAGTCATGATACAGTGAACTTAACATCACCTGATGGCGATAACAGCTGATGTAGCGAGAATAAAACTCTCCTAGGGTATTTACATCAATCTCTTTAGAAAACTTGGATTGGTCACGGCCTTGTTTGTGCATTATTGTTCTCCATACATTATTCTATGATGATAATTATAGTTCAAATAGAAAAATTAATGCGTAACGTGAGCCCTCACAAGGCTGAATTAGGGTGCTTGTAATACTTGATCTGTTTTAATGCGTAACAACTGTCCTTGTAAAATTGTGTGATAAATTAAACTAAACCAACCCCATAACATATATACTGCACCCCATCCAAGCAGCCACGCTGCTAGTTGATCCAAATATAGCGCCAATAAGGAAACCCAAATCATAACACCGCTTAAACTTGACGCTGTTTTTTGCTTGAGAGAGACCTTTGTTTGAGATAACCAGCTGAGCGCAAAAGCAGTGCGTGAAATAGATAAAACCACATTACTGTACGCGTAGCAGTTAAACTTAAGCTCATTTAAACATGCCATTATGCCTAGTACGATAATGGCACTGTAAAACATATTTTTGATAACGCGGTGTTTTGATGTATAAATTTGCTGCACCCAGATCAGCATCTGGAACATACCCAAGGATGCAACTAACTTATATTGAAAGGGCATGAGATGGATCCATGCATACGTCAAATCACCAACATAGCCAATAATTAATAAACCAATGAACCAATTGCAAATATCTTGATGCTTATCAAGTTGATGAGCATAAATGAGTTGTGGCAACAACTGAAACAAATATAAGATAGTGGCACTATTTAAAAACAATTGACCAAAAAAATTACTCATTGAGTGACAATAGCTTCTAACGTATTTCTTAAAACGATTTGCTTACCATGAAAAAAATGTGTCGCATCAGGTACTGCATGTACCTGAAAATCATGTTTCTTAGCAAATGTTAAGCACGATTCGTATGGGCAGAGCTCATCTTGTTGGCCTTGAATAATGTGGCGATTGTGGGGCCAGTGGTATTCGTCAGACCACAACCCCTCTCCTAAGGACGGTGCTATCCATACTAAACCGTGTCGTGGCTTAAACTGGTCAATTAAAAACCGTGATACCCAACACCCAAACGAAAAGCCTACACACCAATCAATGTGCCGAATATTTAACTCATCAAGCAGCTTCATCGCCATGGCGGCTTCATATTGACCATATCCAAAGCAACCAGAAGATGCTCCCACACCAGGATAATTAAATCGTAAAACATTTTGGTTATGATGCGCAAATACCCCAAATGCAGTTGTAACGACTTTGTTATACATAGTGCCTTCGTATAATGGATGAGGGTGCAACACAATAGTCACAGCATCGTCTTCTGTAGGGCGATGAATTTGATAGTCAATGTGTGATTGATGTTGCATGTTCATGCTTATAATGGGACCATTTGAAACTCTGCTTTAGATGCTCCACAGTCTGGACAAAACCAATCTTCTGGCACATCTTCCCAAGCAGTTCCTGGCGCAATGCCATCCTCTGGAGCACCAACTTCTGGGTCATATATATATCCACAAATTATACAAATGTATTTATTCATTAAAGTCTCTTTATTATATAGGCTAAGTATTGATAATAACACTTTATTTATAAAGTATTCAACTGACTTAAAATCGTCTACACAGGAGACAAACATTGATCCTACATGCAATTTAATTTAATCTGGGTCATATGTCAAAATCAAAAGCATCTCATCATCTGGTTGGTGGTGTCAACTCACCTGTACGAGCCTGTAAAAGCGTCCATGCCGAACCCTTTCTTGCATCACATGCTGAAGGCCCTTATCTTTACGACAACAAAAATAAAGCCTATGTAGACTATGTATGTGGGTTTGGACCCATCTTACTTGGTCACCAAAATCCAGAAATAAAAACGATCCTTCGTAATGCTGTAGATATGAGTGCTTTAGGTGTGAATAATGTACACGAAGAAAAGCTTGCATCCTTGATTGCAAAAGCAAACAAGAAAATCGAAAAGGTTCGTTTTACAAACTCTGGCGGTGAAGCGGTCAACATTGCAGTAAAACTTGCAAAAAGCCAAACTCAACGCCCCATGATTTTAAAGTTCGTTGGTCAATATCATGGAGCGGTAGACAGTGTATTAGGGTATGAACAACCTGCTGAATCAATTCGATCAGGTATTGACCCATCCACAAGCCAACAATTATTGTGTATTCCCTTCAATGACATTGCTGCACTGGACCATACCTTCGAAACCCTCGGGGATTCATTGGCTGGAGTCATTATTGAAATCATTAGCGGCAACATGGGTTTTATTAGAGGCTCTAATAAATTTCTTAACCGTCTATCAACGCTGTGTAGCCATTATGGGACTATGTTGATTGTAGATGAAGTAATGACTGGTTTTCGTGTAAATCCGTGTGGAGCAACTGCACTTTATCCTGACCTTTCTCCAGATCTTTGGACCTATGGAAAAGTAATTGGGGGTGGCCTCCCGGTTGGTGCAATCGCAGGCCCAAAAGAAATCATGAATCTCTTAAGCCCTGTTGGCCCAGTGTATCATGCTGGCACATTTGCAGGGCATCCCTTGGTCATGGCGTGTGGAGCACACGTTTTAGAGTCGGTATTTAATACGCGACTCATCAACTCATGCCATGACTATTTAAATAAACTACTACACGGTCTTGAGCGCATTTTTCAAGAAAAAGGGATTCCTTTTAGTTTTGACTTTCAAGGTGGCCAATTTGGTTTATTTTTTCAAGATACCTACCCGCGGTGTTATACAGAAATATCCAAAGAGGCACAAGAGCGCTTTAATGCTTTTTATCAGCATATGCGCAAAAATGGTGTCTTGTTACCACCATCACATTTGGAGGCGCTATTTATCAGTGGCGCTCATGATGCAGCTAGCTTAAATAAAACATTAGAGGCCGCATCAAGTGCTTTTTAAAATCCTCTACCAATTATCCATTGTACTTATGCTTCCTATCTGGATCATGTATTGGAGCTATTCACATATCAAATACAAAATACCATTAGGCCGCCTAAAAGAGCGCATTGGCTTTTTAAGTGCTCAACTCCCTAAAAATGCCATCTGGATTCATGCAGTCTCCATTGGTGAACTGAAACTTGCAAAACTGTTAATTCAAAACCTACCAAGTAATACACCCATCGTTATCTCAACCATCTCTGGACACGGCTTTGAGAAACATATTGATGCACCGCATTTTTATCTTCCGATTGATCTAATCTGGAGTATACGAAAAACCATGCGCTTTCTAAAACCCAGCGCACTTGTGCTCATCGAAACTGAAATCTGGCCTTGTTTAATATCAGAAGCAACATGCCCCGTACTTTTAATGAATGGGCGTTTATCAGATAATAGTTTCAAAAAATATTTACGCTTTTCTGGCTTTATTCAACCAGCCATTGCAAAACTTGCTTACATTGGCTGTGTCAGTGATAAAATCAAACAACGCTTTGAAAAACTGGGGGGCAATGTCTCCAAAGTGCATCCTAACTTCAAACTACTTAATCAAGCAGTACCTATCCAGAAACCTAATAAAAACAATCATAAGACCTTGGTCTGTGGATGTACGCACCCAGTTGAGGATGAAAAAATTATCAGCCTGCTACCCAAAATATTAGAATATGACCATAACTTTCAACTAGTCATTATCCCAAGACACCAACGTCGTGCCAATGAATTGATCAACAAATATCAAGGCCAATTTGAAGGAAATCTACATATTGAGAGCCGTTATGGTGTCACCCTTGAATGGTATGAAAAAGCTCACCTGGTTTTCATTGGCGGCAGTTTAATTAAGCATGGTGGCCAAAACCCTTTGGAGGCACTCTCACGCTACTGCCATGTCATCATGGGCCCACACTATGAAAACTTTAAATTATTGGTGGAAGAATTGATTGATAACCAACTCATCGACATCATTGCTAATGCTGAAAAAATCATTGATTATTGTCAACAAGAACCTAAATCAATCAACCCAAATCCCTACTTCAACAGCCATGGCCTAAAAGCACAAGAAGCTGTTACAAATCTTGTACATATCCTAGAGCCATTTACTGAACAGGCCACTGTATAGCAAAATTTTACAAATTATGATATCATGGATCTTTTACGTGGAGATAAAAAACTATGTGCGGGATTTTTGCCCTATCACAGCCTAAAAACCACAACCTGATACCTGTCGTGCTAGAGCACCTAAAGAAACTTGAGTATCGTGGTTATGATTCTGCTGGAATCGCAGCAACACAGAATGCGTCCATTCATGTTGTTAAAAATGTCGGCCCTACAGAAAACCTTGTAATTCCAGAGGAGTTAAAGGGGAACACTGCCATTGCTCACGTCCGCTGGGCCACACATGGTGGTGTAACACAGCAAAATGCACACCCACATATGAGTGGGTCTTCTGCCATTGTGCATAATGGCATCATTGAAAACCATGTAGCACTTAAAGAAACGTTTAATTTATCATTATCGAGCGAAACTGACTCCGAAGTGATTGTGGCTTTGTATAACCACTTTAGCAAGACTATGAAGGCGCTAGAAGCATTTGAAGCAACTGTTGATAAACTGGAAGGCAGTTGGGCTATTGTTATGATTGATCATAACACTCCAAACACACTCTTTGTATCTGCAAATAAGAGCCCTCTGGTCATTGGCAAACTGGATGAAGGATTTGTTGTATCCTCTGATCCAGGTGTATTGAGTGATCTAACACACTCTGTTCATTACTTAAAAGACCTGAGCACATTAGCGTTAAACTTAGATCAGCTTGAAGCATTAGATCTTACATGGCAAACATTAGAAAGCCATCAATTACATAAAAAGCTGGAAATGGACTTTTATACCCTACAAGAAATATACGAACAGCCTTCTGCATTAATGAATACATTAAATTCAGAGTTAGTGACACTATCAAGGCCTAAACATATCGTTTTTGCAGCGAGTGGCAGCAGTTATCACGTGGCGTGTATTGCCGCACAACTTTTTGAAACCTTTGCACAAATTCCATGTCGGGTTTATTTATCTAGCGAAATGCGTTACCAAGCTATCAGCTGGCCAAGTAATACCGCATTGATTGCATTATCTCAGTCTGGTGAGACTGCAGATACACTAGAGGCAGTACGCCACTGGAAGAAATATGCCTTCTACGCACTTTCGATCACGAATGTTGCAAACTCCTCCTTAGATCGACTAACACAATACCAAATAAACTCCATTGCAGGCAATGAAGTCGGTGTTGGTGCCACAAAAACTGTGACATCCATGTTATTACAAATGATGCGTATTGTACAACAATGGTCCCCAGACTCTGAAAACCCTTTCTCAGACTTTTTGGCAAGCATTGACCGATTAAAGATAACATTAACGCTGCGGTCTGAAATCCGTAAACACGCTTTAATGTTTGTACAAAAAAGTCATACATTTATATTGGGTCGAGGAATTTTCTACCCAGTTGCTCAAGAATTCGCACTAAAAATTAAAGAGCTCGCATACCTACATGCGGAAGCATTTTCAAGCGGCGAGCTAAAACATGGCCCACTTGCCTTAATTGAAAAAGGGACGCCTGTAATTGTCATGGCATTCAAAAATTTCCAACTTGCAAAGACCATCTCAAACATAGAAGAGGTTTTAGCTAGAGGCGCAAATGTTCTTGTCATCACTGATGCGAACTTAAATGAGTTATGCCAATCCACTCAACTGTCTGCACTTCAAGTACCATTTGAAGTAGAACAAAATGATCTATTTTCTGTGTTAGCCATTGCTCAATTATTAACTTACGAGCTAGCGATTCATAAAAACATCAATCCTGATAGGCCCAGAAACCTAGCGAAATGTGTAACCGTAGAGTAATCTCCAACGACCATCCTAAAAAAATGATAGTTATTCGTCAATATAGTGAAAAAGATAGAGAGCAAATTATTGAGTTATGGAAAACTTGTGATTTAACTCGCCCTTGGAATGACCCAAACAAAGATTTTGATAGAAAAAAGGGGGTTGGTGAAGATTTATTTATTGTTCTTGAATATGAAAATAAGATAATCGGAACTGTTATGGGTGGATATGACGGTCACCGTGGCATAATGAATTACCTGGCAGTAAGTCCTGACTTTCGTGGTAAAGGTTATGGGAGGATGTTAGTAGATGAGGTTGAAAATAAACTCAAACAGTTAGGTTGTCCAGAAGTAAACCTTCTGGTCAGGTTAGATAATTCTGAAGTAAGCGACTTTTATAAAAGTTTTGATTATAAGAAAAAAGATGATGTTATAGTTTTTGGAAAAAGACTTATTTCTGATGACTAAATCATAGGACGGTCGTTGCAACACAATCCGTCATTGTAGAGTAATCTCCAACGACCGTCCCAATAAAAGTATGACAGTTATTCGCCTTGGAATGACCCAAACAAAGATTTTGATAGAATACATGGGTTTAGTGAAGACTGATTTACTGTTCTTGAATACGAAAACAAAATAATCGGAGCTATCATGGCTTGATATAACGGTCAGTGTAACTTTATGATTTATTCCTTTATCTAATTTCTCTGAAATGATATCGTAAATAGTATATTTATAAATTTAATAAAACTGTTTGTTTAGTGAGGAAGAACGAGTGACTAAATCAAAAGTAAAAAATAATTCTGCATCCTTGATGTTTAATGTGCCCCCACACCATACTAACAATACGGTTGAGTAATTAATGAATGCATATTTGCTACTTTTTTTAGCAATAGTATTTGAGGTTGTTGGAACGTTACTTCTACCTGCTTCAGATAGATTCTCCAAACCTATCCCAACAGGCACTTTACTAACATCGTATGCCTTATCTTTCTATTTTTTGTCTTTGGTTTCTCAAAAATTACCGCTTTCTATAATCTATGCATCCTGGGCAGGCTTAGGTTTTTTTGCCGTTACGCTATTAAGTTTTATTTTTTATAATCAGGCGATTAATTGGCAAACCATCATTGGGCTAATACTTATTATCGCTGGTGTTACTACTGTGAACTATTTTAAGGTAGCATTACCATGAATCCTATCCTATATATTTATCACTTATGGAGCAGCATCACATGAAAGACAGTGATATAAAACCAGTTCTAGTAATCTATTCGACGGTTGATGGGCACACTCATCGAATCTGTAATTATATATGCAACCAAATAAATAAAGAGCATGAAGTGTCGATGCACGCTTTAAAAGATGCCATGGATATTGATCTAAAGCAGTATGGTGCCATCATCATTGGTGCAAGTATTCGCTATGGTAAGCATCGTCCCAGTTTATATAAATTTATCAACAAAAACGTACATAATCTTAACAATATGCCCAATGCATTTTTTTCTGTGAATGTGGTTGCACGTAAAGACAATAAAAATACAGCTGGAACAAATCCCTATATCAAAACATTTTTAAAAAAATCACCATGGTCTCCCCAATACATCGACGTTTTTGCAGGGAAAATAGATTTTCCAAATTATGGATTCTTTGATAAATATATTATTCGCTTTATCATGTGGTTGACGAAGGGCCCTTCTGATATAACAAAAACCTATGAGTTCACGGATTGGAAAATTGTGGATAAGTTTGTTAACAACCTGAGTAAAAAAAATATTCTGCCTCCCAACAAGAAATAAATGCTATTTAGCTTGAATTGATTTCAAGGCAAGATTTAAATATAATGCGTGTATGCAAATGTGGATTACTTTTTTATTTTTTGTTTTATCTCTTAGCAATATTTTCGCGGAGACTGTCACTGCAAAAATCAATGTCAAACATCAAAACTATAAAATCTCATTACCTAATGGGTTTTGTGATTATACTAATACGCTTTGGGGAAAGGGCATCAAGTCAAACATTAAAAAAATTCTTAACCAAAAAGGAAATAACGTGACCCCTGCTGTTATTTTTAGAGCATGTGACAGTTCTGAAAAATCCCCCTTTCCATGGGGTTACCTAGGAGTGCAGCATACGGACTATAAAAACTCTCAAGCAGATTACAACAAATCCATGTATGATGTTTACGCAAACAAAAATGAGTTAAAAAAGTTTGTACAAAAAGTAGATGATGTCACCAATAAACATTTATCTAAAGTTAAATCACAAAATGCACAGCTCCCTGCTGTATTAAGAATGAATGAAAATGTCATTATCAGTGAATCACAAAACACTTGGACAGTGAAGGACAAAGAGTTACAGGAAGATATTTGGTCTGCAGTAACTGTATTACCCAACCTCATCGTCAATCTAGTTGTTTATGATCATCCAGACAGCCCTAAACACCTGGATACAAAAACATTTTTATCTGCGTTAGTTGATAACGCAAACAATATTAAGTCCATCAACAAATCTTAAGGCTTTTTAAAGGAGATCACATGCTTATTGAAATTGCAGTGTCAGTTGGAGAGTTGGTCGATAAAATCACTATACTTCAAATAAAACAAATCAACTTAAAGGATGTTAACCAATTAGATAACGTTAATCGCGAGCTAAATCTACTGAATCAAAAGCTAGATAACTTACAAATTGACACACCTGAATTTAGAAACCTGGTTGACCAATTAAAATCAATCAATACAGCACTTTGGGATATCGAAAACATAAAACGCAACTTTGAAAACACGCAAATTTTTGATGCATCTTTCATCGAAATATCACGAGAAGTTCACTTTAAGAATGATCTTAGGGCTCAGATTAAACGCAAAATCAATATACTCACAGGATCAACTATTGTAGAAGAAAAAGAATATACTCAGTACGATTAATTTGCAGTTGTTAATGGTGGCGATGCCTGAATTTTATCATGTGTAAAATGGCTGACTAAACACCCAATAATGAATGCAATAGAGCCTATGACTAGGCCTTGTTCATAAAATGTTACCCGCTCCCAAAAACTTAACTGAGACATAAAAGGGTACGGCAAACCAAATATGGTTTCAGCACATACAACATACGCTCCTGATGCAATATAATAAAGTCCTAAGGTTAAGGGTTTTTGTAGATCGAATGCTCTATAAATAAATAGTGCATCAATACTTTGTAACATGGGGCCAAGCAAATGCAGGTAATCATCACGATACCAGGGTAAATGACTATGTTTACCAAATAATAAAGTGGGATCTTTGAAGAAAAGTTGCCAATACAATACGACAACAACACAATTTATACAAAATGTACTACCCACCCAAAAGTGCACCCGTGTTTTTAATCCATACTTCGAATCATATGATAATAATGCAGCAGAAATCACGGAACAAATTAAAGCCCAATCAGTTAAAAAATAAACGAATGATATTCCATCTCTAAAAAAACCATCAAACAGATAAGCAACCCCCAACAACAATGTCAAAAGTCTAAAATATAGTACCAATTCGAACTCCTATCAACTCTGTGAGGATAACCAAAACAGACAAATTGTTCAAGATTAAAATCACATTGCTTATGAATTAATGATAACTTTCAGCTATAATTAACTAACAATAAGGGGAGTTCAAATGGACCAATACAGTACTGAAAATATTTTACATAAACTACAATCTAAAATCTCAACACATCCCCCGTTAATTGGAAATATTGAGCTTAAAATTGAAGGTTTAAATTCATTTTATTTATCTCGCGTTGACGAAAAAAACAATGCCTCTTTAGATGCAACTGAAACCGGTTGCGTTATTACAATGTCGTTGGATACATTCAAAGCATGTATAGAAAAAAAAGCATCGCCAATGAGCGCTTTCATGGAAGGGGATCTAAAAATCGATGGTGATATGTCTCTAGCAATGAGCTTGAGTGGCATTCTCCAATAATCCTTTTTTCTTCAAATACACTAGGATCTGGTTGAGAGCGCTTGGCGTTATCCCAGGTATTCGACTAGCCTGACCAACTGTAGCGGGTTTAATCTCCTCTAGTTTTTCAGTAGCCTCATTCGATAACCCTGGAATTTCGGAGTATTGTAGATCCACTGGTAACGCCGAAGACTCAGACTGTATCAGTGTGTTGATTTGTGCCTTTTGTCGCTTAACATATCCGGCATATTTGATATCTGTTTCATGTGAAAGTAGTAACAACTTATCAAACTCCTCGCATGGCACTAAATCCATACGAAAGTCACTTCTTTTCATCACCTCTTTCAACGGTACGGCCTGCTTTAGATTTAAATGTTTACCACACTCTGATTCCGGTTTCACACGATACCCTTCTACCCATTGAGCAATTTTTCCCATCTTTTCTAGCTTTTCTTGAAATTGTTGCCACTGTGTTTTAGTTAACAAACCTAGCTCATAAGCTTTAGTCGTCAATCGTAAATCAGCATTATCTTCTCTTAACAACAGTCTGTACTCTGCACGACTTGTAAACATACGGTAAGGCTCTGGCGCTCCATTATTTACAAGGTCTTCAACCATAACAGCAATATATGACTCATCACGTCGGGGAACCCACATCGGCTGATTCAAAGCTTGATTTGCAGCATTTATCCCAGCTAACAACCCTTGCGCAGCTGCTTCTTCATAGCCTGTTGTACCATTGATTTGGCCTGCAAAAAACAATCCAGAAATATACTTAGAGGATAAATAAACAGTTAAGTCCCGAGGATCAAAATAATCATATTCTATCGCATATCCTGGACGCGTTATGACCGCTTTTTCAAAACCTTTAATCGTCTTAATAAATGCATCTTGTACATGAAATGGTAGGCTAGTTGAAATACCGTTTGGATACACCTCTTGTACATTTAACCCTTCTGGCTCAATGAATATTTGATGTGAACTCTTTTGTGCGAAACGCATTACTTTATCTTCGATAGAAGGACAATACCGTGGGCCCACACCCTCAATATTACCTGAAAATAATGCAGACTCCTTGATATTATCGTTAATAATCTGATGTGTTTTCTCATTTGTAGCTGTAATAAAGCAACGCATCTGCTGCGGCATTAAATTTTTATGCCAATAAGAAAAGCCCGGACCTGGTTCGGAGGGCTGTATTTGTAGATCATCAAAGTTTATTGAGCGCGAATCAATACGTGCAGGTGTTCCTGTTTTCAAACGCCCATATCTAAAGGGAAAGGAGCGCAATTGTATCGCTAAATTACTAGATGGTGGTTCACCTGCCCGACCCGCTTGATCTTGTTGGCGTCCCACATGCGTAACCCCCTTTAGAAACGTACCTGTTGTTAATACAACCGTTTTTGCTTCAATATGTAACCCAAGCTGCGTAATGATTCCACAAACACGATCTTTTTTAATAACTAATGAATCCACACGTTGCTGAAACAGTGTTAAATTTTTAATATTATCGAGAGCAGCCCGCATTGCCGATCGGTATATTTGTCGATCAGCTTGAAGACGAGTTGCTTGAACAGCTAAACCTTTTTTCTCATTTAAAACACGACGATGTATCCCTGACTGATCTGCCACATAACCAATCAAGCCTCCCATTGCATCCACTTCCCGTACGAGGTGACTTTTCCCTATACCACCAACCGCAGGATTACAGGAAAGCTGCCCTAATGTGTCTAAATTTTGAGTTACTAATAACGTCTGACAACCGATACGCGCGGCAGCAGCAGCAGCCTCAGTACCTGCATGCCCCCCTCCAATAACAATTACGTCATATTTCATGGTTTATTCAAATAATGCTTCTACAAAATGATTGGGGTCAAATTCTACGAGGTCTTCTGCTCCCTCTCCAACGCCTATATAGTAAATTGGCAACTTAAATTGCTCTTGTATTGAGAAAACAACACCACCTTTCGCAGTGCCATCTAGTTTAGTTAAAATTAATCCATCCAAACCCAACACATCTGCAAACACTTTCACCTGATTAAGTGCTGTTTGTCCTGTAGTCGCGTCAATGACCATTAGCGTTTCATGTGGCGCTGATGGATCGAGTTTTTTTAGAACACGTTTTACCTTTTCAAGCTCGTTCATTAAATTACCTTGTGTATGCAAACGACCTGCTGTATCTGCAATCATTACATCTAGCTTTTTTGCTTTTGCAGATGAAACCGCATCGTATACAACTGCAGCAGGGTCAGCACCATATTGCTGAGCAACTAATGGAATAGATAATCGGTCGCACCAAGTTTGTAATTGTTGTATTGCTGCAGCACGATACGTATCTCCTGCAGCCACCATGACTGTTTGACCTTGTTCCAAACAATGCGTTGCAATCTTAGCAACCGTAGTGGTTTTCCCCACACCATTTACACCTACAACAAGTATTACTTTTGGGTTACCATCTTTTTTTGACTTGGGTGGAGATAATAAAAGTTTTGATAAAGTAGATTTTATGGAGTCCACAATCTCATCTTGTGACACACGGTTCTTTTTAACATTTTCTTTTATAACACCTATAAGGCGCTCTGTTGTTTTTACTCCAACATCTGCAGATAAAAGCATCATCTCTACGTCTTCAATGAGCGAGTCATCAATAACACTTTTGCCTAAAAATAAATTCTTCAGACGCTCTCCAAACCCTTGTCGTGTTTTTTTCAGCCCGTCTGATAGTGTTTTAGTTTTTTTTTCTTTAGTAAATATGTTAAACATTTGCCATCTCTGTATTGATTATAATATACTGTATTCCAAGAATGTACAATGTTGGTTTCACAATTTTAATGGCTGTTCTATGTGATTTAACTTTCGCAATGCCAAACATCCCCAAAATCAACACCTCTCCTGAAGTTTATACCTTAAAAAATGGCATCACCGTCATTGTTCTCGAAGACCATCGCAACCCAGCTGTCGATGTTGGTTTTAGCTATCGTGTAGGCTCAATTGACGATCCCGGAGGGCTAACAGGTATTTCTCATTATTTAGAGCATGTGATGTTCTTAGGAACTCCGAAAATTTCAAAACAGCACTTCAGGGATGAGGTAACGAAAATCACAAAAAGCTATAATGCCTATACAACAGATGAACAAACTGTTTATGAGTTTACCACTACACCAACTCACCTGAAACGTATTTTTGAGCTACAAGCTGATCGAGCCCAACAGTTATTATTTAAGCGTGATCTCATTGAAAATGAACGTAAAGTGGTTCTAGAAGAACGTGCGATGCGCGTTGACAACAACCCCTGGGGTGCAATTTATGAGAAGAAAACTGCTATCACCAACATTTCTTCTGGATACCATCACCCCGTTATTGGCTGGAAGCATGACATTCTTTCTATAACTAGAGAAGACCTTATCAACTGGTATCAAACCTGGTATACAGGAGACAACTTAACCATTCTAGTGGTCGGGGATGTTGAGTCTAAGAAAGTACTGGCTTTATCACAAAGTTATTTTGGCAACTTGCGTAAAACCTTTCCGAGAAAGCGTCGCAATCAGATTGAAACCATGTATATTCCGGAGGTGCGAGCAGAGATAGAAGCCCGTATAAAGCACCCAGCTTTTTCTATTAGTTTTAAGATCCCTCCATTCACCCAGCAAACACTTAAACAAGAGTGTGTGTTTGACATCTTATCAATACTATTAGGTAGTGCTGATGGCATATTAACGAAACGCATGGTGGATGAAGATCATATGTTTGATAATTTTAGTGCATTAGTTCATAACAACCATTGGATTTCAGGCACATTTGAGTTTTCGGGAACACCCAATAAAAACATTCACTTTTATTCTTTTAAAGGTAATTTGTTACACTATTTATCTCAGTTTAGTGAAAAGAACATTAACAAAAAGCAGTTACAAAGCATCAAAAACTCACTGAAGGCTTCTAATGTTTTCAATCATGACTACCTTTCATTTAGTGCCAGGGAACTCATTTGGTTGAATAATGGTCGTATTAATCTAAAACGTTATGATGATCTTAATAGCGTGTTGGATGATATTACCCCTAAAGATATAGCAGAAACAGTAAAAAGTTATTTCGTTACGCACCCAGAAAGAATCATGGTATCGGTGAAGCCCTATGCGTAATTTTTTGTCTAATCTATTCATATGTTTTTTAAGTACCAGTGTCTTTGCGTCAGATCTACATTCATGGAAAACGACACAAGGAGTGGATGTATATTTTAAAGAACAAAATGAATTGCCTATCATTGATATGGCGATCGTTGATGATTTTGGATCACGTAATGCACCGCCCGGTCACGCTCTAGTTATGATGAACACACTTGCTAATGGATCAAAATATTTCACAAAAGAAAAGATACACCAGTTTTTACGCGACCAAGGCATTCGCTCCAATCAAAACTTATTGCGCAATTATAATATATTGACGTACCGCTTTCTTTCAACACAAGAGACTAGCAATATTTTAGATGCAGTTGAAATGACTGCTTTAAAACCTACATTTCCTGCCAAAGAAATTCTCCAAGAGGTTCGCAGCCAATCCACCAGCATATTAGATCGTCATGTATCCATACCCGCGCTTGCTGTCGATAAAATATTAAAAGAACTATTTCCTGAATCTCCTAATTTTCACGCTCCTTTAGAGGGCAGTTTAAACTCAATCAAAAGCCTTCAACACAGCCAGATACTTCAGCTTTACAAACAAGCTTTTAACCGAAACCACCTAAAAATCATTTTAATTGGTAACCTATCCCAAGAAAAGGCACATGACATTTCAGAACGTGTCGCATCTATGTTTTCCTCAAAATCCGTAACCCTTTCGAAAGAAACTTTATCACAAAATAATACACCCACACACAAAGTTGTGGGGTTTGACACGAACCAAACTTATTTCATATTTGCCAGCAAGTTTCCTTTACGATATGAAGACTCTGATTATCCAGCTTTAATGTTAGCTAACCATATATTAGGCAATGGTTTATCATCCCTTTTAATGAAAACGTTACGTGATGACCAGGGTTTAGTTTATGGCGTCAACTCGAGCATAGCAATATTTGATAATATTGGTGTACAACTTGTACAAGGACAAACACAATCAAAAAATCTTGATGGTATCAAAGCGGACATTCGAAAATGTATTGATCAAATTGTATCCCAAAAAGTATCTTCAGAACTTTTTGAACAGATGAAAAGCACCTTAATCTTAGATCTACAATTAAAGACCAATAATAAAGACCAATTACATGATATCATTAGTTTTATATCCAATGGTCTACCAGCAAATTATGATCAAAACCTTATTTCATCCATTCAAAAATTAAAACTTAAAGATGTCGCTAATGCAGCACACAAGCTGCAGGCTCAGGATTTTTATTCCGTATATGTTCAAAAAAGAAAGTAATAAAATTAAAGTAATTTCAGGTAAATGGAAGGGCCGTTTTATATCATTTCCATCGATCCCTAATTTGAGACCTGGCACGGGGCTAATGCGGGAAACCCTGCTAAATTGGCTACGATTTGACCTTCAAAATAAAACTGTTCTAGATGCATTCGCAGGTTCTGGCATACTGGGTATTGATTTACTATCTAACGGTGTAGACACAGTCCATGCAATCGACCAATCTCACGAGGCCATAGCATTTATTAAAAAAAGTTGCGCTACGTTACAAGCATCCGATCTACATGCTGTTCAAGGTCTATTTCCTGACAAACTACCGGAAGAAGTTAAAAAAAGCTGCTACGATATTGTGCTCTTAGATCCGCCCTACAAAACACCTGTTTTAAATCATTGCCTTGGGTTTTTAAAACAGTCCTCTTTAATACACAAAGACACAATAATTTTTTGCCATATGCCCCATAAAATACCTGATGACTGGGAGCATACATGGCAGATAGTAAAAAAGAGCCGTCGCAGCAAATCGCAATTTATTTTACTTCGCCTAAAATAGTCGAATTGAAATTGATATTTTTTGCTGTTTATGAGAAGCTGAATACATGGGAAGAGCGAGGACAATATCCATCACCAATCAAAAAGGTGGCGTTGGAAAAACAACAACGGCAGTTAATCTTGCCTCTGGTTTATCAGCAATGAAAAAGAAAACGTTGTTGATCGATCTTGATCCACAGGGTAATGCCAGTTCAAGCTCTGGCTACATTCACTCTGAAAAATTCACCATTTACGACACGTTGTGTAATCAAGTTGATATTCTGAAAGCCATATCTGAAACTGCTGAAGGTTATGATCTTGTGCCTACCATTGGCAATTTAACAGCTGCTGAAGTGAAGCTCATTAACACAAAACAACGCGAGCGAAAGTTAAAAGACACGCTATCTGCATGTACCGAAATATATGACTATATTGTTATTGACTGCCCACCTTCACTAAACATATTAACTGTAAATGCTTTAGTGGCCAGTGATTCAGTCATCATACCGGTCCAATGCGAGTATTTTGCCCTTGAGGGCCTCACTAAACTGATGCGCACAATCGAACAAATCAAATCAACAGTCAATTCAAAATTAAAAGTTGAGGGTGTTTTACGTACGATGTATGATGGCCGGAATAAACTATCTCAGGAGGTATCTCAACAAATCGTGATGCACTTTAATGATTCCGTGTATGACACCATTGTACCTAGAAATGTACGTCTTGCTGAGGCACCCAGTCATGGTATGTCTGCTCTAAAGTATGATCAATTCTGCCAAGGTGCTATTGCTTATCTTGCTTTAGCGGCTGAAGTCGTCAAGTCAAAGGAAGTTGCTCATGTCTAATAAGAAAAGTTTAGGCCGAGGATTATCAGACCTTGGACTACAGGAAATTCTTGGCGAAACCGTTATACATAAAGATGAAAGTGAGCGTATCACCAATGTTCCGATTGTAGATATCACAAAGAGCCCTTATCAAAGCAGAACACACTTTGATCTTGAAAAGTTAAATGGACTTGCTCAAACCATTCGCAAACAAGGCATCATTCAACCTTTAATTATTCGTCGAAAAGATCATGGTGGTTATGAACTGATTGCTGGTGAGCGACGAATGCGCGCAGCAAAAATTGCAGGGCTTTTTGAAGTGCCATGTATCATCAAAGAAAATAGTGCGCAATCTGCTGCGATGATGAATCTTCTTGAAAATCTTCATAGAGAAGACCTCAATATCGTGGAAGAAGCAGAGTCTATTCGCAAGCTCATTCATACTCATAACCTTACACACAATGAAATTGCAGATACTATGGGACAGTCTCGTTCGAGTATTTCTAACAAACTCAGAATACTCCACCTTCATCCAGAAGTCCTAGTCATGCTGACCAATAACCAAATTGACATGGGTCATGCAAAGTGTATTTTAACTCAGCCTATTCATGCACAACTGAGCATTGCAAAAATGGTGCACCAGAAAAAAATGAGTGTTCGACAACTAGAGCGGTTCCTACAAGGAGAGGTTCCTCAACAAAAAACCATCAACCCTCTAATCATTAATGCAGAAGCCCGATTGACCAATATTCTATCTACAAAGACATCCATCAAACAAAACCCCAAAGGTGGTGGACAGATTGTAATTAACTTTAAGTCTTCTGAGAGTCTGAAAAACTTGATGGATGTGTTGACCGGCGTAGCAGTAACTGAGTAAGCCGCTCACATAGATGTACAAGCGCTATCGCGCCAAGACCATCAATAAAATAATGCCATCCTAAGATGATTGAAGAAAACCAAATAAGTATAAAAAATATAAAACAAAAACGTTGAAGCCATACAGGCGCTCTTTTACAAGAGAACCTATAAACAAGATAAGATATTCCCACATGCAAACTTGGGAAAGCTGATATACCACTTTTTAAGTTTGTGCCTCCCAGAAACACATCCCATAAAAAACCCTGAGCTTTGATGCACATGAGATTAAACGAAAAATTCAAATCTAACAAGAATTGAATTTGTTCTACATTATGAGTATTGGCCATATTAAAAAATGGCCCTCCTGAAGTGAATAGACCGCCCATTTGGGTACCAAGAACCCATACCATCACAAAATTAAGAAGCGCCTCTTTGCGGTATGCTTTTGGGGCTATATAGGTCGCATCGAAAACAAAAAACCACTGAATACAAAACCAGAACATATAATTAACATCTAATATAATAATGAGTAGCTGTAATATATCATGAGGAATTGCAGATGAAATGATTTTCCATGGATGGTGACCGATAAACAAAAATACATCGAGAGACTGAAATAACTGATCCCACTTATTATTGATAGTTAGAAACTCATTAAAAAATATTTTTACATTTGTTTGTAAAACAACAAGCAATGTCATCATAACCGTAAAAACAAGTGAACGACATATGATGGAATAGACATAATCCCTATCGTATATTTTCTCATACTGATCCCAAAAGAGTTTATTTTTGAATACTGAATCCACAAGATCCACGAAAAAATAAAACATCATAAAAGAAAACTGTACGGCAACAAAACTTAGGATCACTTTTCCTAGAGGCAACGGTACGTATGATTGACCCAGAACTAACATAAAAATAGGAAAGTTAACTAGGTAACCAATGAGTAATATAAGAAATACTTCCTTAAAATCAGATATTGCCTTCCATAACATAGGTTAAGTTTAGCAAATATCTGATTTTTTGCAGGAAAGCTAGTCTTGTACTATTTTTTCTTGAGCAGAAAACGCACTGATGAACTGCTCATCTGCGGTTTCCCAAGAAAAAGTAATGTCTTCACGTCCAAAATGTCCGTATGCAGCAGTGGGGTAATAGCGCTGAGAAAGGAGATCTAATTTTGTTTCAATACCATAAGGTGTTAAATCAAAGTGATCGACTATACGCTGTGATATTTCTGTATCACTCAGCTTTGCTGTACCAAAAGTATCTACACGCACACTGATTGGCTCCTTTACACCGATGGCATAAGATAACTGAACCTCACAACGTTTTGCAACACCCGCATAAATAACGTTTTTAGCTAAAAAGCGTGCAGCATATGCTGCTGAACGATCAACTTTGGATGGATCCTTTCCAGAAAAACAGCCACCACCATGTCGCGCCATACCACCGTAGGTGTCGACGATGATTTTTCGACCAGTCAAGCCACAGTCTCCCACAGGTCCGCCAATTACAAACCGACCGGTTGGGTTAATAAAATATTTAGTGTTTTTAGTCAATAAGTCCTCAGGGATGGATGGCTTAATAATCATCTCATGAACCATTTCTTTAATTTGGTCGTTGGTTGCTTGAGCTGAGTGTTGCGAGGAAAGTACAATCGTATCAATCGCAACAGGTTGATCATCATCATAAATGAAGGTAACTTGACTTTTAGCATCAGGATATACCCATTCAAAACCAGGCATATTTCTCACATCAGCATGTCGCTTCATCAGTTTGTGGGCATAGAATATTGGAGCTGGTAGCATTGAAGAAGTTTCATCACAGGCATAACCAAACATGAGTCCTTGGTCTCCAGCACCTTGATCTTCACGAGACTTCTTATCAACACCTTGAGCAATATCAACAGATTGCGCGCCAATTGCAGAAATAACAGAACAGCTTTGCGCATCAAAACCCATTGAAGGATCATTATATCCAATGTCAGAAAGCACTTTTCTAACAGTTTCTTCAATATTAACGTAAGCAGATGTATTAACCTCTCCAGCAACAAAGACTAGGCCTGTTTTAACAAGTGTTTCGACCGCAACTCTGCAGTGTCGATCTTGAATCATCATTGCATCAAGAATCGCGTCAGAAATCTGATCCGCTATTTTATCAGGATGCCCATTTGCCACGGATTCAGAAGTAAAGTATTTTTTAGCCATTTATTTCCTCTCAAATAAAATGTTAAATATCACGTTTCACGCTTATCTGTTATAGAAATCAGATAAGGATAAGAAGAGAACTTTTTGGGGCTTTTTTTCTCATTACTTCCTACTATATTAACACTACTACCTTCATCATTCAAGACATCCATCAACAAGACATAACCGCCTTTTGCATCTGTGAGCTTGTCAAAATTAATCTCTTTTTCCCATAAACCTCGGAACTCAATGATAGCATTATCAACCTCAAATTGAACTAAAAAATTGCCATCGGGCGGGTCTTTAAACCAAAACCCGGGCAATGATTCGATACTGAGTGTAGCGGTCTCACCAGGACCGACTTCATCATTAGAAATGACCTTCATTTTCCACTCATGTAATGCGATTTTTTTGAGTGTCTTTTGAGAGATATTGTGAATAACTATCTCTTGAGTCTGACTATATACACTGATTATTTCGCACAAACTAAAAATAATGATCCAAATAAGTCTTTGAAAACCAACAAATTTTATTTTTTGCATAAATAACACCCTTTTTTCACCTTAACGCAAATAGTAGCATACATATCATTAAATTGATAACTGTGTGCCAAATTGTGGATAACTGTGTGTATAAAGAAAGATAGTTTTTAACATTTTTTGAACAATCTAAAGTTATGCTCTTTTTTGCAAAAATCATACCCAAACTATTCACGTCAAAATATCCCCTATTCTCTATTATAAAATATACAATATTGAAACTAATATCCACATATCCACAGGACTAATAATAATAAATCTATATATATATTATTTATATATTAATTAAATTATTTGTTCATTAACGTTAAATGAGAATGAATATTGACAAATATGGTCTAAAACGATAGAATTTAGTTTTTATGGGATTTAACAGATGAAAAGAACGTTCCAGCCAAGTAATTTAAAACGAAACCGAGATCATGGTTTTAAAAGTAGAATGGCTACCAAAGGTGGTAGAAAAGTCCTTAAGAGAAGAAGAGAAAAAGGTCGGCACTCGCTCGCTGTCTAATGTCTGCTCTGCCGAAAAAAAATCGATTTACAGAGAATCTTTTCAACCAAACACATTTATCAAAAAAACGATTCTATGGTAATTTCATCATCGCGAAGTTTGCACCAGCTAATGAAAGTCGGTTAGGTGTACAAATACGAAAGAAAGTGTGTAAGAAATCCACTCAGCGAAACTATATTCGTAGAGTCTTTTGTGACCTTTTTAGTAAGCACCAAGAGCTCCATGGTCATTTATTGATTATGATGAAAAAACAACCCGATAACGATACAATATATCCACTTTTAAAAAATGAGTGGACTAATTTAATGGAGTATATTGATAAAAATGTCTAATATTAAAGGTTTTTTATATATTGTTTTAGGAATTTTATTAGTTATCTTATTCCAATCGGTGTATCGGAATGAGGTTCAAAAACAAAGTGATATCAGCACAGCCCAGCAGGAACAGCCTCAAACGACTATGCACACTGATCGAGGAACGCCAGATATAGTCTCATTTAGTAATGAATCGATGAATGTTCTGATTGATCTTAACGGCGGAAAAATCATACAGACACAAATTAAAGGACACTATCAAACTGAACAGCAAAAGTCGTTGGTAGAGTTGTTTAACTATAATAAAGAACTTGAATATTTTGCTGTTTCTGGATTTCAGGGAGATGAAGGACTTACGTTTAAAGTGGTGAGTAAAGAGTCTGATCGAATAGTGATTGAAGCACGTTCAAATAACATTGTATATACACGAACATTTAGTTTTGGATCAACACCATTCACACTAAAACAAGAAAATAATATTAAAAATGCTTCATTCAGCCCAATTACCACACGTCCCTATTTAGCAATGTTGTCAAACCGAACAAACTCCTCTGATATTGCTGTTAAATCGTTTCAGCCTGGATCTGATGAATCGGCGAGTTCTGGTTGGTTTATGATACCAACCTACTCTGGTGTTACTTATTATTCTCCTGAAAAGCCATATACAAAATTACCTTATACTGAAATTCAAAAAGGTTTTGCGCCTAAAAAACTAACTGGTGGTTGGTTTGGAATTCAGCAACGTTATTTTATAAATGCGTGGGTTCCTGATAGTCAATCTCAAAATATTTTACAAACACATTGGAGTGGTTTTGACACTGGAGAAGAGAACCATTTTGTGGTTCAGATGATTGGGCAAGAGCAAACACTGGGAGTGGATAATGAAATACAAACACAACAACGCCTCTATTCAGGTCCTGAAATTGAACACATCCTTGAGCAAGTTTCACCAGGTTTAGATTTAACCATCGACTACGGCTGGTTATGGTTATTATCACATTGGTTATTTTGGTTGATGAGTAAAATCAATATTGTTGTTCAAAACTGGGGTATTACGATTATTGTGATTACCGCATTAATTAAGGGTGTTTTTTATAAGATGTCTGAAAAGGCGTTCATTTCGAGCTTGAAAATGAAAAAATTACAACCTCGAATCAAGGATATTCAGGAACGCTTTGCTGATGATGCTGCTAAGAAAAGCAAGGCTATTATGGAGATTTATCAGAAAGAAAAAATCAATCCTCTTGGTGGATGTCTACCAATCCTAATACAGTTTCCATTTTTGATTGCTCTGTATTGGGTTTTAATCGAAAGTGTTCAATTACGACAAGCTTCTTTTTTATGGATTACCGATTTATCTCAATTTGATCCATTGTATATCCTGCCAATCATAATGGGTGTAGGTATGTACCTTCAGCAAAAAGTAACCCCAACAACCATGGATCCTGATCAGGAAAAAGCAATGATGGTTGTTCCTTTTGTGATGGTATTCTTATTCAGTCATTTCCCAGCTGGTCTTGCTTTATATATGTTAACAAACGCCTTGTTAACTGCATTACAGCAGTGGTACCTTACCCGTAAATTCGGTTAATGGTTAAATGTGATCCAATCGTTGCATTGGCAACACCACAAGGTATTTCCGGCGTTAGTATAATTCGTGTTTCAGGAAAAGGATGTGTGCAGATTATTGAACAATTGACTCAGTCCCCCATTCCTCAACCTCGTCAGGCATCATTGCATTCAATTTATAATCACGAAAAAAAAATTATAGATGAAGCGATCGTTATTTACTTTAAAGCACCGAACTCGTTTACAGGCGAAGATGTGGTTGAAATTCAGGGGCATGGTGGGCTGTTGATTCCACGGCTAATTATTGAGCGTTGCATTAGCTTAGGGTGTCGTTTAGCAGAACCTGGTGAATTTAGTTTACGTGCCTTTCACAATGAGAAAATGGACTTAGTGCAAGCAGAATCTTTACATGATGTCATCACCGCACAAACTGAGTCTCAAGCACAAGCTGCTTTATCCTCAATGCGAGGAACATTCTCTAAAGGTGTTCACCAGCTACAACAACAATTAACCAATATACGACTAAATATTGAATCGTTAATTGATTTTTCAGATGAGGAAATAAAACCAGATAAAGCTCAAGAAAATGCAATTGAGACGATGTGTCAGAAAATTAAGCATATTTTAGCTGATGCACGCAGTAGTCAGGAGTTTTATAGGACTAAATCGATAGTATTAGCAGGTGAGCCAAATGTAGGTAAGTCTTCATGGTTGAATTTATTAACAGCAGAGGATGTTGCAATAGTTACTGATATTGCGGGCACGACAAGGGATCTTTTAAAGCATCAAATCAGACTAGGTTCACAAATTGTAAATTTGATCGATAGCGCTGGATTAAGAGAGACTCAAGAAACCGTTGAGAAAGAAGGAATTAGGCGGTCCTATAATAGCATTGAAAATGCGGATCTACTCATTTGGTTAGTCGATGCACATGATGTTGATCAGTTGGATAACTTATGGCCAAAGTTGTTTGCATGTGATCCTGACCCAAAAAAAGTTAAAGTGCTTCTCAATAAACTGGATACTCTAAATAACCCAGTATCTAAAGAAATGACGTGGAAACACTGCCCTTGTTTTTTTGTGTCTGCAAAATGCCATGATGACCGTGACATCATTATGAATGAGATGAGTAAATTTTTTGAGGGGATGGCAACCCCCCAGTTTTTAGCTCGCTCGAGACATATTTATGAACTCGATCAAGCCTTACAGCATCTTGTAAGTTCACAAAAAAATTTACTCCATGAAAACATTGTCTTGTGTGCTGAGGATCTGCGTAATGTACAATACTGTCTTGACAAATTAGTTGGAAAATTTTCTAATGAAGAATTATTAACACAAATTTTCGGGAATTTTTGCATTGGAAAATAAATCAATACACACATCTTGGGCTATTGGAATTTATTTAATAGCTGGCCTATTTCTTTTTTACGAGATGGCATTACAGGTTTTTCCTGGTGTACTAGCCAATCATTTTTTTAAGGAAGTTGGACTTAGCTTATCAGTTCTTGGGTGGATTGCTGGCGTTTACTTTATTTCTTATACCTCAATGCAGATTCCTGCAGGTATTACACTTGATTTTATAAGCTCACGTCGCGTGATTGTTTATGCCTGTGGGTTGTGTTGTTTGGGGACATTTTTGTTTTCGTATGAAAGCTCTGTGTTAGCGTTGTTGCTAGGGCGCTTTTTAATAGGGTTTGGGTCAGCGTTTGCGTTCACCGCCGTACTTGTGGTGTCTAACGAGTTTTTTGAAGCAAAATGGTACCCATATTTAGTTTCCGGCGCTCAGTTTCTTGGTGCACTTGGTGCATGGGGCGGCGAGGCTCCGCTTGCTTACATAGTAGATAGTTATGGCGTTTTGAATACCGAGATAATGATGGTTATTTTGGGTATTCTAATCATCATTCTGGCCTGGTTCATTATTCCTGAGAAAAAAACCACATCGAAAGGAATTGATATGGAAGGCTTTAAAGCGGGTATTTGTCAGATTAGTCGCAACCCTCAAACTTATTTTAATGCGCTGTATGCATTTTTATCTTGGGCTCCTGTGATTATTTTAGGTGGTGCTTGGGGAATTCCATTCTTAGAAGCAAGCTTACAAGTATCGACAACCTATGCTGCATCAATAATTGGGTTTATTTGGTTGTCTGCAGCGTGTTGTTCTCCATTAATTGGTATTATTTCGAGTTACTTTAGAAGTTGTGTTTATCCTATGTGTCTTTTTTCATTATTAGGGTTTTGCGCTTCGTACACATTTATATATTACCCTGGCACAATGCCTATTCTCTCTCTAATCGTTATTGGCGCAGCTTCTGCAGCACAGCTTTTAACCTTTGTCTTGGTGAAGATAAATAGTCAACCTGCTTCGGTTGGTACAGCACTAGGTTTAAATAATATGGCTGTTGTGTTTGGTGGTATTGTGTTTCACCCCTTGATTGGGTATTTTCTAGATATGAACCAATCTATGGCTCCGGAATCAGCAAAGTATGAGCTTGCCTTTTTAGTTATACCTACATGCTTTTTACTCTCAGGTCTCATTGCGTTTCTTTTTATCGATGACCATGATCCATGCTAATTGACTCCCATTGCCATTTGACACATATCGAAGGGCTTTCTGTGGAAGAGTTAGTAGAAAACGCGTTAGCAAACAAGGTTACACAAATGCTAAACATTTGTGTTGATCGCAGTGATTTTAAGCCTAACCTAAAGGTATCTCAAACCCATCAAGCGGTCAGATCCACAATTGGTATGCATCCGTGTGATATTGATGTTCATGATGAATCCATATGGGATGATATGCGTGCATTAATAGAAAAACATCCAGATGTTTTTATTGGAATCGGTGAAACTGGATTAGATTATTATCATTCTCAAGAATTAAAAAAAGAACAACAAGCATTTTTTTGTAATCACATTGATTTAGCGACAGACTATGATTTGCCACTTGTTGTACATTCGCGCAGTGCTCCAGATGATACGGTAGGTATTATCAAGGAAAAGTCACCTAAAAAGGCAATTATTCATTGCTTTACTGAGTCTAAAAAAATGGCAGAACAGTGTTTAGACCTTGGATGCTATATTTCGTTTTCTGGTATCATTACATTTAAAAATGCAGCTGAACTCAGAGAGGTTGTCGATATAGTTCCTTTAGAAAGAATGTTAATAGAAACGGACTCACCTTACTTAGCGCCAGTACCATATCGTGGAAAAACAAATCAACCAGCGTATGTCAGTGAAGTTGCCAGAAAAGTAGCAGAGATCAAAGGGATTTCTTTTGAGAGTGTTGCAAACCAAACCACACAAAACTTTAAATCTTTGTTTAATTGGTCGTTATAAATCAACTAGGCCATGATGACTAAATAGCTCGGTTAGCGCTATGAGTGGCATCCCATAGATAGCAAAAGGATCAACACTTTCAATGGACTCAATTAACAGAATGCCAAGATTTTCAACAGATAAAGAGCCAGCACACTTTAAAATAGAGTCACTTTTAATATAGCTTTCAATGGTGTTTTGAGATAGTTCACGAAATTTTACCTTGCAGGTGATTGTTTTCTGAAGAATAGAGCCTTGAAAGCCAACACTGACATTGGCCAATGATCGAACTAAATTCCCGCTACATTTTGATAATTGCTCAAAAGCATGTTCTTTGTCAGTTGGTTTACCTAGTATCTCATTATCCAAAATAATAACTTGATCTCCACCAATAACAACAGCATCAGGATATTGCTGCATGATTGAATCACATTTGCGTTTACCTAAACGAGTAACTAAACTCTTAGGAGATTCATCCTCTAGCCTAGATTCATCAATATTGCTAGGGATTACTGTAAATGGAAGCTCAAGCTGTTTAATTATGCGTTGACGCATGATAGAGCTTGATGCCAATATATACTGATGAGCTAAATTAAAATTCATTACCGTTACTATGCCTGAGTTACCAGAAGTTCAAACAACCATTAATGGGATAAGTCCATATATCTGTTCTTATGAGATTAAAAACATCTCAATTTTTCAATATCAATTAAGATATATCATTGATCATACCATAAAATCCCTAATAGGACAAAGGTGTCTCAATGTGATAAGACGGGCTAAGTATATTATTGCTATGTTTACTGATGTGGTTTTAGTCATACATTTAGGAATGAGTGGTAGTTTAAGAGTGTCTCAAAGTGTTGATAATCTAAAAAAGCATGATCATGTTGTTTTTGAAATGGGGCCAAAAAGTTATTTAATTTATCATGACCCTCGTCGTTTTGGTTTTATCAAAATATATTCTACACTCGATAAAGTACCATATTTTAAGACTTTAGGAGTTGAACCATTATCAGATTTTTTTAATGATAGTTTTTTATACACAGCTTTTCAGAAGACAGACCGATCAGTGAAAGTAGTCCTTATGGATCAGAAGGTGGTGGTGGGTGTGGGTAATATTTATGCAACAGAAGTACTCTTTCAATGTGGGATTGATCCACGCTTATCCGCTAAAAAAGTGCCACTATTTCAAGTGAGCGCATTGGTGTTAGCTATTAAAAATATGTTGAAACGCGCTATCAAACAAGGAGGAACAACGCTCCGAGATTTTGTGTCAGGTGATAGTCAGCCTGGATATTTCAAGCAAAGCCTCAAAGTATATGGACGTTCTGGTGAGGAGTGTTTTGATTGTAAGGAAACGATAAGATCTATCAAACAAGCACAACGTACTACGGCATTTTGTCCACAGTGTCAGTCTTGTAACTTATGAAATCGCTTGAGTAAGGTATCAGATGTTTCTTTAATGCCAATATCAATGCACTCAACAGGACACAATAACTGACATTGAGGCTCATCATGATGCCCTACACATTCCGTACATAAGTCAGGGTTAATAACATAATAATTCTCGCCCATTGAAATCGCATCATTAGGACATGCCGGCTCGCAAACATCACAGTTAATACACTCATCTGAAATCTTTAAAGCCATTATGCAACCTCCTCAATGATCGCTTTTGGTAAAAAGGGAGTAAGATCACCATTTTGATGTATGATTTGTCGAACCAAAGAGGAATTAATATGGGATAGTTCCTGAGATGGTTGTAAAAACATGGTTAGGCATTGGTTGTTTATGTATTTATTCATATAGGCCATTTGTGACTCGTAATTAAAATCTTCGGCAGATCGTAGTCCCCTAGCAATCAAAAAATGATTGCTATGATTTTTAAAGTAATCAACCAGTAAACCGTTGTCAACAATATCCACAGAAACATTCTGCAAACTCTGTGTTGCAAGTGAAACGAGTTTTGCGCGCTTAGTCTCAGAAAGCATATGGTTTTTTGAAGAATTAGAACACACTAAGACAGTAACAGATGAAAACAGATGTAGTAGCTGTTTAACAATACTTAAGTGACCTAGCGTAAAAGGGTCAAAAGAGCCTGGAAAGTAAACCTGATTATGACTTTTCAAAATTCTCTGATACAAATTGCCAATTAATGATTTTCATGAAGTTATCAAGGTACAACCCACGATTGTTTCGTGTATCTACATAGTATGCATGTTCCCACACATCACAAACCAAAAGGGCTGTGTAGATGGACTCTCTAATAGGAAGATCAGCATTTGATGTGTTGAGAATGGATAGTTTATTTTCACGGTCCTTAACAAGCCATGTCCAACCTGAGCCAAAATTATTTAACGCGTGTGTCTTTAACTCAAGAAGCATTTGATCTAAAGAACCAAAAGCACTATTAATTGCATTGAGTAATTCTTCAGAAGGTTGAACGTTTTTCTCAGGAGTCATACAACTCCAGTAGAAAGTATGGTTCCATATTTGGGCTGCATTATTAAAAACACCACCAGTTTCTTGTTGGATTAACTCAACAAGTGTTTTTGAAGCTAAAGGTGTGTTTTCTACCAATCCGTTTAACTTATCTACATATGTTTTGTGATGTTTACCATAGTGATATTCTAAGGTTTCTGCTGTGATATACGGCTCTAAAGCATCCATTTCATAGGGTAATGGTGGAAGTTTGTGTGTCATGTTTACCTCATATTCTATCTTAATTATAACATTATAAATATAAAGGATCTAGTATCTGTTGGTTTTTAAAGGAATATGATAGTTTATTATGATGAAGAGTTTAAAAATTGAAGATAGCATCACGTATAAAGTATACCAAGTGGTGTCACCAATCATTCATCAAAAAAAGTTTCTTGACCCCCATCACTCTTTTTTCTCTGGAAAAAGTGGTCCGGTTGTGTGGGATGTTACCAAGGAAGTGTTGCGATGGTATGATCGCTATATTGCAATTATCAGTGGGTATTTACAAAAACCACTAAAAAATAAAGATAATAACTTACTTCTCATCATGGTGATAGGCTGGGTTCAGCTTACTCGTGCACCAACACGACACTATTACTTTGTTAATGAAACAGTTGGAATGATGACTGTTGTTGGAAAGTCTTGGTTTAAAGGTGTTGCAAATGCGGTGTTTAGAAAATTATTGGTATTGCCTCTATATGCTCATAAAATGTACATTGATAATCCAGTAATAAGGTTTTCTCACCCACAATGGCTTCTTGATCAACTAAGACAAGACTGGCCGGATTGTTGGGAAAAAATTGCTCTTGCTAATAATTTAAAGCCAATGGTTTGGGCAACATTGCTGAGGGATATTGATGTTGATAAAACGATGTCGGAACACCCATATATAAAAGGAGCAGTACAACTTCCCTCTATTCGTGAGTGGCCTGAAATGCTAAAAGATAAGATGTATATTCAAGATATTGCGGCACAGCATTTAAAACTATTGTTACCAAACATTAAGCCTCAACGCGTATTAGATGCGTGTAGTGCACCAGGTGGTAAAGCAATTATCATGCATCAAAAATATCCAAATGCACAAATGGTGTGTACAGATCAGTCACAGGCCCGATTAAACACCCTATCTGAGAACTTTAATCGTTTGGGCTTGAAGGGTGTTCGTGTTCTAGAGTATGATTGGTTAAATTCAAAGGATAGTAAAGAATCTTATGATTTAATTCTTTTGGATGCTCCTTGTTCTGGAGGTGGTGTGATAAAAAGACACCCTGAAAAAAAACGTCATGAGATTGATTTCAAGCGGCTAGCAAAACAACAGCTTGAGCTTTTTAGTAAACTGTGGGCTCAGTTAAAATCTGGTGGTTTTTTTATTTATTCTACGTGCTCTTTATTTAAAGTAGAAAATGATGGTGTCGTCGATCAATTTTTACAATCCCATGACGCCAAAGTCTTAAACCTTCCTTGTTATAAATATCAGCGAAAAACAGTGTATGGATGGCAGATTCTACCATCCTATGAAAGTGATGGGCATTATTTCTCGGTGTTAAAAAAATAATTAGCTTTGAATAATTTCTTCAGCTTGAACCTGTCTTAACCATGGATTGTAATGTTTTAGCTCTTCAGGTAGTTTGGAAAGTGCTTTTCGAGCATCTTCTTTAGTGAAAAAAGGACCGTAATATAAAACATACCAAGGGTTACCCTCACTGTCTTTTTTACGAATGAACATTGGGCTTGGAGATAGTTTACTTAAGCTTTTGTCAATACGTTGAAGGCTGCTAGGCTTATGAACACCAAGAATTTGAATCGTGTAAAGTGGCATAAATGTTTGTTTTATCTGCTGAGTGTTGGGTAATTCTTCTGCTTTAGCTGGTAAAGACAGTTTCGGTGCTGTGGCTACAGTTGGTATAATTTTAGATGTCTTTGGTTTATAAAAATAAGTTTTTATAGATTGGATAATATGTGTGTTTTTGATGACGTCTAAATGTTTCCATGTAAAGAACATGGATCCAAAGAGAATCGCACAGTAAAAAATCACCTTAGTTACTTTATATAAGAAAGTCCATGAGAATGTTTTTGTCTGGTGTGTTTGGTAGTGGCCATCACTGAAGATAAATTGTTCAATCAGTTTAGGGATCCCCTGAGTTTTCGAGCGAATGGCTACCAATTGACGTTTACTCAAGGTAGTATCTATGTGTCTTTGCGCCATTTGTTTTATTTCTGTATCATTGAGCGGTTGAAGCTCAATGGTGGTGGTATCATGGTGTGTTGCAAATTGCTTATCAATCTCACCGATCATATTTGATGAGCAAAATAATACAAACTGCAAGCATGGGCGGCTATCAGCAATCTGAATGATTGCAGACAATGTGTTTGCAGGTAGTTTTTCAACATCATCAATAATAAATGTATGATTTGAGTGTACTGTAGAGAGCGCGGATATTAGGTGAGAAACACGATCAAGGGATTCGTCTCTTTGGTATGTTAAATCAATGCCTAACTGAGTGCTGATGAATTTTGAAAAATTATATAGGGTAGTACCCGGTGATCCGCATAAAAAATGAGTATTAGTTAGATCATGGTTTATTTGGTTGGCTAAATATGTTTTTCCAATCCCCTTTTGTCCATATGCAATAACAACTTGGGGAGATTTTTCGAGCACTCGGCTAAGAGCGCCATAATTTTTGCCCTTCACCGCATGATTTGAACGACATTTATCGATAAAATCATCTAGAACTGATATGTAGCCGGTCATAAAATTAATAAACCATCCCAATATAAATAAGAGGATGCGCTTTTATGGGAGGTTTTTCAACGGCGCTTTTGCTTTAGGGCGTGTAGGTCATTGACTCTGATTATTTTAGGTAAAAACATAATAAATACTATTTTCCAATGCGAAAAAAGATAACATCACCATCTTGTACGACATAATCTTTTCCTTCTACACACCAGACACCTTGCTTTTTTGCTTCTGTTTCACCTGCATATTTAATGAAGTTAGCATAGCTAATAACCTCAGCGCGTATGAACTTTTTAAAAAAATCTGTATGAATAACACCTGCTGCTGATTGTGCATTTGTTGCAACCGGAATGGTCCAGGATCGAATTTCTTTTGGTCCTACTGTAAAGTAGTTGTGCAAACCAAGGAGTTTATAACCCTCTTGAATTACTCGATTTAGGCCTGGCTCACTCATGTTAAGATCCTGTAAAAAGAGCGCTTGATCTTCTGGGTCGAGCTTAGCGATCTCTGACTCAATTTTTGCACATATTTTGATGGCGATGGTGTTTTTGGACTGAGCATAGCGCTGGACCGCTTCAAAAAGCTTAGGATCACTATCATCTTCATCAATATTGGCAATATAGATGATAGGCTTAGTGCTGATAAGACCAATATCACTAGCGATGGATGCAAGGGTTTCATCTAACCGATGCACGTCATTGGCATTAAATAAATCCAATAGTGCTTGCAGCTGATTTAAGTATTTAATGGATTCTTTATTTCCTGATTTTGCAACTTTCTTAGTTTTTTCAATATGTTTTTCGATTGTCTGCATATCTGCAATTAATAACTCTGTTTCAATGATTTCGATATCACTAATAGGGTCTGTGCTTTCGTCAACACGAATGACATCAGGATCAGAAAAACATCTTACAACATGTGCAATTGCTTGTGTTTCTCGAATATGACCTAAGAACTTATTTCCTAACCCCTCACCTTGTGAAGCGTTTTTAACCAATCCGGCAATATCGACAAAATGAACGAATGATGGAATTACTTTTTCAGTAGTAACAATCTCATTTAATTTATTTAAACGTTGGTCAGGCACTTCGACGACACCAACATTCGGGTCAATGGTGCAAAAGGGATAATTTGCTGCCTCGGCTTGATTGCATGTTAATGCATTATATAAAGAAGATTTACCGACGTTTGGTAAACCAACAATTCCAATTTTAACGGCCATAGTTGATGCAATGTAACTTATTCATAAAAGTGTCCCAGTGTCCCTGGAGAATAAGTTCAGCATAATTACATGCTTCATCTATAATGCTGTCAATCTTCTCCAATTGATCACGATTGGGAGATGATAACACATAATTGGATGATTCGCCATGTGCGTTGCGGCCAATGCCAACTCTAAGACGTACAAAGTCTTCAGATGGAAGATGTAAAAGACAGTCTTTTATACCGTTATGCCCTGCACTACCTCCACCAAGTTTTAATCGCATTGAGCCGGGTGTTAGGTCCATTTCATCATATGCGATGAGTATTTGGTTTGGTGCAATTTTGTAGTATTTTGCAAAACGAGCAATACCTGCACCACATTCATTCATATATTTTGTAGACTCGAAGAAAAACAGTTGTTGTTGTGAGGGAAGCGTCAGTTTTTGGTATGCACCCGAAGATGCAGTTTTAAATCCAGGCGCATTTAATTTGTCAGCCAGTAAACGCGTAAATCGTTGTCCAATGTTGTGGCGTGTTTCTTGGTAGATTGACCCTGGGTTTCCAAGACCAACAATAAGGCGTATCGGTTGATTATTGCTTATCGTTGTTTTCGTCATTGGTCTCTTCAGTGTTTGGCTTATCAACTTGTTCTTCAGTTACTTCATCACCTTCAGATACTTCACCGTCTTCATCGAGTATTTCCTCAACTACTGGTTCTGGTTCCTCTTCTTTAGTTGGAGGATGAATGGCAACAACCATTGGGTTATGTTCGTCATCAATTTCGATGGTGGTTTTCACACCTTTAGGAAATACAAGATCTGAAAAGTGTAAGCTACCATGTAGTTCAAGTTCGCTGATATCAATGGTGATGTTATCGGGAATTTGGTTTGCTTGGCAGATGATTTCAATTTCAGTGAACCCTTGGTCTAGAACACCATTGTCGTTCTTAATACCTGGACACTCCTCTTTACCAAGTACTTCAACAGGTACTTTAACTTGTACTTCGGATGTATTACTAACTCTTAAAAAGTCTAGATGTAACACATCTCTTTTTATAGGATGTAAATGCCAATCTTTTAATAAAGCAGTCACGGTTTCTCCATCAATCTTTATATCAATAATATTTGTGTGAAATTGGTTGGTGAAAAATACTTTAGAAAGTGTTTTATGGTCTAAAACAATGGGGATGTTTGCTTTCTTTTGGCCATAAATAATTCCTGGCACTAAAGTGTTTTCAAGTTTTTGTTCCATGTCTCTTACAGAGGCACTTAGTTTAAGGTGTTTTGACATATCAATCTCACTAAAATAATTCGCTTACCGATTGGTGGGCTATCACTCGCTTGATTGTTTCAGCGAGCAACCCGCCAAGGGGTAATACTCTAATTTTAGTAGATTTTTTGGATTTTGTGTTCAATGGTATTGAATCAGAGACTGTTAACTGTGTTATTTCAGATTCTTCAATCAGTTCTAAGGCTGGTTTTGATAGTACGGCATGCGTACAATAGGCATAAATGTTTTTGGCTCCAGCATCCTTCAATGCCTTTGCTGCTTGGGTTAAAGTCCCTGCTGTATCAACAATGTCATCAATAATGACACAATCTAAACCGTTCACATCACCAATGATATTCATGACTTCTGCTTTATTTGGTGCTTGTCTTCTTTTATCAACAATTACAAGGTGACTATCTGGCACCTTTTTAACTACGGCACGGGCTCTTACAACACCGCCAACATCAGGTGAAACCACTGCACAACCGGTAAGTTCTTGTGATATTAGGTCTTCGATGATGACTCTTGAGAAATAGAGGTTGTCAGCAGGTATATCAAAGAAGCCTTGAATTTGGTCAGCATGTAAGTCAACAGTGATAATCCGTTGTATGCCTGTTGTGACAATTAAGTTGGCAATGACTTTTGCACTAATGGGCACACGTGAGTTCCTAGGGCGACGGTCTTGTCGGCCATAGCCATAATATGGAATAACAGCTGTTATGGTTGAAACAGATGCACGTTTTAATGCGTCAGCAATTAGCAAAATTTCAAGAATTGAGTCATTGACAGGGTTACACGTAGATTGAATGATAAATGCATCTTTACCGCGGACATGGTCTTTAACTTCAACCATGATTTCACCGTCTTTGAATCGGTCGATGAATGCATTGCCCACTTCCATTTCTAGATGTTTAGCAACACTATTTGCTAAGTCGGTTGAGGTACTTCCACTTACAAGAAGTGGTTTATTGGGCGATTTGTACATAAAACCTTTTGCTATCCATTTAACTGGCTGGGGTGGTAGGATTCGAACCTACGCATGCGGGGATCAAAACCCCGTGCCTTACCGCTTGGCGACACCCCAATAAAAATACCATTTTGTCTTCATATGGCTTTATAGTCAATAGTAAAATGAATAAAACGGCTAGATACAACACAATTTTGGTCAATAATTAAGTTATTTTTTTATATGCACTGTCAAAACCTTGATTTTAATATTGCCTTGCTATTTGGTAATGGGGGTATGGTGGCATACTTGTTTAATGGTGGGGTGTAGCAGGAGTAATAGAATTTGTTGATGCTCATATTGGTGATTAAGGCAAAAAACTTTGTTTAACAGGGGTATTTGGTGTATTCCGATTAAGCAGCGTTTCTTTTGATCTACACGGTCTTCTTTGAGGCCTCCTAGCAGGACCATTTCTTGGTTTCTTATATATACTTCCGTAGATATTTCATTATTGATATTAATATGTGGGGAGTGGTTGTAAAGGTGCTTGAGACGCAATTTTATAACTGCACTTTGGGGTCCGAAGTTCTCGGACGATAGATCAATTTTAAAGGTTCTTGGAGATAATGCTCCATTAGATGACGCGTGTTCCTCTGTAAGCAAAGATGCTTGGCCGCCTTCAATCACACTTAGCTGAGGCTTTGAGAGATATTGTGCTTGACCAATGGATTCTAGGTTTTTAATTTTAGTCATGATGTTTTGATATAGGCTGCTTTTTTTTTCAAAGTAAAGTGGTGATGAGGGATCAATGCCAAGCTCTTTGACCTGGTCTGCATTTATGGACACAATATCCATGTTGATAATGATCTGTTTGGGTGCGCAATCGGCTTTTTCTAAAAACAACAATAAATCTTCGATATCTTCGGAATTACTTTTAATCGCAATTAAATTATCCTGGTCCCAAATAACTTTGTATCGATAGTCAAAATGTTGCTTTTGCAATAATGCGGTTAACTTGGTAGATGGTTGAAATTGCGGTTGAAAAAAATGATGAAACTTTAAGGTTTGGTTTTTTTCCTTAAAAAAAAGATGTTTAGTTGGGTCATATTGGACGTCATGTTCTGTTTCAAGCCATGTGACCCACTCCTCCCATGAGGTATTCTCAAGTTGGGCAGATGTTATGTTGTTGATGTTTTGGATATGACAGGGCCTTTTAATAGCCCAACAAACTCGATTAATCATTGTAGATAATGAGGTATGTGATGCTTTAAGGTTGATTTTGTTTTCGCTATACGTTACGTCAACTCCACTAAATGGATCTTCATATGCATTGGATAATGAAAATAAACAAAGGAGGATTAGTGGCAGCATAAAGTGGCTTGATACTTTAGTTTTGTGAGATATTCCTCTAGTTTGAAGGCGCAAAGGTGCTCTGATTGCTGTAAAAAAGCAACCCATTGTTTCCATGTTGTGATGCCCTCGATCGTGATTTTGTCGTTGTAGATGGTGTGCTTTTGAATGTTAAGAGATGCATGTAACGCTAAACTCATTGGTGGGCACGTTTGTTTTAATGGCAGTGTTTTTGATGAGGTGGCGTTATAAATCCACCCCAAGGAAAGCACCATTACTATACTAATCAGTGTCTTGGGTGAAGAAAACAACATGGTTTTTATCCTGATTAATAACTAAAGGGTGGCAACTATTTATTTTAGGCATCAGTGCGTAAACAGCATCTATGGTGGTGCTTTCTCCGAGTAGTTCATAACAACCATCGTGGTAATGGACGAAGTTTATATGAAGGCCTTCTGTAAAGGACATATCTAAAGATTGTAATGTTGTGTCGATGGGTAAATGGTGAGGCTGTTGGGATATGAGAGTAAATGCCGCCAATAAAATAAGTACAATAAACATATCGCTAGACTATTAAAGAGTATGCTGATTGTCGATACAGGCTTTTGAGATCAATAAATACGATCAGGGCATCCAGTTAGGATGCTTATTGAAGGGTTGGCTGGGTTAATTGGGTTCCGTTTTCTCAATTAACCAGACCAGTACAGAACTTAACACAGCTGTATTCATCATCCACCATACTTAAAGTGATATTTTCCATTAAGCTTTTTAGTGCTTTTAATGTGTCATCACAAAAACCCAGAATTGCTAAAGGTATTTGGGACAATGGAGATAAATTCAGATACAAAAACGAATCTTTAGTTGCTGTTGCAACGACTTCTATGATTGCAAGTACTAAGTCTAGCGCTTTGTGAGGAATGAAAAAGGCAGCATATAATAATGGTTGGATTAGCGAAGAACGTTGATTATTATAATAAGGATTACTCTTCAGCATGTTAAATGCGTTTTGGTAAGAGTGTCCGTTGAGACACAGAGCAAATACTTCCAAATCATTTTTCGTATAGTGCCCATAAATAGCTTCTTCTAAATTAGAAAAACCAATGTTTATGTTTATAATTAAGTTCTGGATATTGTATAGTTCTTGATCGCAGAAGTCTAAGACTCTACATGGAATCGAGTAAAAGATACCTAAACCGAACATGTTGGCCACATGGTACAAACCTTTATTTATCTTATCTAGTACATATCGAAAGACTTCTAATGCCTCAATTGGTATTATAGAAAATGCTGCAAGAGGCATGGCTGCATATCCGTTTCCAGCGTCTAGTCCATTGTAAGATATATTCTCTTCAGATATTAGATTTTGCATTTGTATCACCTTTGTTAAATATTATTATTGTATTATTATGCTGAAAATACTGTAAAAAGTCAAATTTTACGAAGGCTAAGTAGCGCTTCTTTTCTTTTTGCTCAATACTTTTGCTGTAATGGCGCCATCTTTTAAACGTAAGTTTATCTGGTCATTAATCGTAACATTTGCAATGCTCTTTAATGAGGTTTGGTTTTCACTAGTTACAATTGCATAACCTCTGTGCAGTGTCTTGAGTGGGCTTAGAATCTCAAGTTGTTTAATGCTTGATCCCATATTTTGTTGGCATGTTACGATTTTCTTCTCCATAAGCCATTTTAGCTGAATAGCTTTACGGATGACATCGTTTTGTTGGCGCTCAAAATGAGGCTTAAGTTTTGTTAGTTTGATTTGTAATGTGTGTAGTTGATCTTGGCCCTGCTTGATTCGCATATTTAATGCAGCACGCAACTGCATCTCTGTTTGCTTTACTTGAGCGCGCAAACGCAGCAACATTTGCTCGGGTGTTAAAAGCCGTTTGCTCATCTGAAAAACCGTATCATTAAGGCGATTAATCTTAATGTCCATTAATTGTTTTAGCTGTAAATTGATATGATCAATTTGTTCCATTAAGGTATGTTGGTCTTGACTTATAACTTGCGCAGCTGCAGTTGGAGTGGCTGCGCGAACATCGGCCACTAAATCAGCTAACGTGGTATCAACTTCATGACCTACTGCAGAGACAATTGGTTTCGTGGTGCTGAAAATATCACGAGCAAGTTGCTCATCGTTAAAGGGCCATAGATCTTCAACGCTACCACCGCCTCGAGTAATGACTAACACATCGCAATGTGATTGGTTAGCTGCTGCTAATCCTTGTCTAATAGACTCAGCTGCCTTATCTCCTTGTACTAAGACAGGGAAGATAATGATTTCAATCATCGGCATCCGTAAACTCAGTGTTTTTATGAAATCATGAATGGCCGCGCCATGCGGGGATGTGATGACACCGACTGATTGAGGAAAACGTGGTAGGTTGATTTTGTGTGTAGAGTCAAAAAGCCCCTCTTTAAGGAGCTTCCGTTTGAGAGCTTCAAGCTCAGCTTGTTTGTTGCCAAAGCCTTCAGGGTTAACGTCGAGTACCAAACATTGAAAAGTCCCTCTTGGCTCATAAAGTGAAATCTTTACAAAGGCTTGGATTTGATCGCCATTTTGAATTGGAATGGCACTATTTTGGTTGTGCTTAAACTGTACACAGCTAATTTGTGCGTAGTCGTCTTTTAAAGAAAAATAGCGATGACCAGAGCTTGCTGTGATCAAATTTGAAATTTCGCCTATAATCAATGCGTGACCGATATTATCTTCAAGTAGTGTTCGCGCTTGTTTATTGAGTTCTGATACGGAAATTGGTGTTAATAGGTCCATGGAATTATCATACTTTAATTGAAGCGTTTTCGCCTCTTTTTTTAGGATTGATAGTTGGGATGAGTTTATATTATGATGCAAGTTAGTATAAATGGAGTATACGTGAGCGACAGTACAGGGTTTTATAACATAATGATTGAAGTAAAACAGTTGTTATATAAGGTCGAGTCGCTAATAGGATGATGCGAAATAAAATGATCAGAAGTTTATCGATACGTTTTTTGAGTTTTCTTTTATTCGTCTTTTGTATGGATGCCGCTTGGTGCATGCGGTACGAATTAAAGAAAGGCCAAGAGATTTATGGTGATATGAAGTATGCGACCTATCAAAAAGGTGAAGATTTACTTGAATTTGCCAGAAAATACGATGTTGCTTATGATGTTTTAGTACAAGCAAATCCCGTGCTTAATCAAGAAAAAGTGCCTGCAAATACAGTTTTAATTTTACCCCGAAAATTTATTTTGCCTAATGTGCCTCGTAAAGGCATTGTCATTAATGTTGCTGAACGACGCATTTATTATTTTGAGCCAAATGGCAAATACTTTCACACATTCCCTGTTAGTGTTGGTCGAGATGACAAAGAGACACCTTTGGGTGTTTATAAAATTATTCAAAAGAAACGTAATCCTGTCTGGTACGTTCCTAAGTCATTATACGACGAGGGTATTGCCAAAGGCATCGATATGCCTAAGTATGTTTTACCCGGAGAGGATAACCCACTTGGAAAGTATATGATGCGCTTATCATCACCATCTTATTTAATTCATGGTACAAATGCACCCGAGCGAATTGGGCGAAGACAAACTGCTGGGTGTATCAGTCTTTATCCTGAAGATATTAAAGTATTATTTAATTTAGTGCCACTTAAAGAGCAGGTACGCATCATCAATCAACCAGTAAAAATGGTGATGATCAACGGGGTTTTAGTTGTCGAGTCTCATAATACTCCCGAGAACTGGAAGCACCCTTTCTTTAGCGACCCATCCACTGCAGTAGAAGATCGATTACACGGTATTTATATTGCATGGAAAAAACGGTATCATCAAACTGATGCTGCTTTGATGCAAGTCATCAAAGAGCAAGCAGGTATACCTCGGGAAGTTAAAGAGAGAAAAAAACGTGTTAAAAGAAGTTAGTTATAAGATTTTAGACCCTCGTATCGGGAAAGAGTTTTCATTACCTCATTATGCAACGCCCGGTTCAGGTGCGCTGGATCTTGTTGCGTGTATCGATGTCCCTTTAGAGTTACAGCCTGGCCAATCAACGTTGGTGAAGACAGGCATTGCAATTCATGTGAAAAACCCCGGATATGCGGCTGTAATTTTACCGCGCTCAGGTCTTGGTCACAAAAAAGGTATTGTAATGGGTAATGGCATTGGGTTGATTGATTCAGATTATCAAGGTGAGCTCATGGTTTCTTGTTGGAATCGAAAACAGGATGCGGATTATACGATTCAGCCTGGTGAGCGTATTGCACAGCTTATGTTTATCCCGGTAGTGCAACCGCAACTAAATGAAGTTGAAGATTTTAATGCTGTAACCGAGCGAGCTGACGGCGGCTTTGGTAGCACAGGACAATTTTAATGTACACACTTAAAACAGACCCTTCTCAGGAAATATTCAGGGCGTATGATGTGCGTGGATTAGTTGATAAGAATTTATTTGAAGAGGACTACTATAGCATTGGTGTTGTTTATGGGCTTAAGGCTCTGCAGAAAAAATACACTCGCGTAATTGTTGCTCGGGATGTAAGGCCCTCCTCTAAACGGTTTGTTGAGGCGCTCACTGCGGGATTAAACCGGGTTGGGCTTGCTGTAGTTGATCTTGGCGAAGTGCCAACACCCGTTTTAAATTATGCTACAAAGTGTTTGAGTTCGGCAGGATTAATGGTAACTGGCAGCCATAATCCTAAACCATATAATGGCTTAAAAATGATATTAGATGGTGAGGTTTTAACATCTGAGGAGATACAAGACTTACGGAATCAGTTATTGAGCGACCCAGTATTACCCACTGTTGCTTCAAAGCCTGAAAATACCCACTTTGATATCATGCCTCGTTATTTAGATGAGATGTGTCGACGCTTGCCAGCTAAGAAAAAGTTAAAAGTTGTTGTTGACGCAGGTAATGGTGTTGGCGGTGTAGTTGCAAGTCAGCTATATGAAAAGCTTGGTATGGATGTTGAGCTAATGTATTGTGAGCCTGATGGCGAGTTTCCAAATCATCACCCAAATCCTGGTGACCCTAAGAATTTAGAAGATCTTATCGCTAAAGTGAAAACAACAAAAGCAGATGTAGGGTTAGCTTTTGATGGTGATGGTGATCGATTAGGCGTGATAACAGCTTCTGGTCGAATTGTTTGGCCAGACCAGCTTTTGTTATGGATGACGCACTATTTGGTTAGTCAGGGGCTAAACCCAACAGTTGTCTTTGATGTAAAGTGCGAGCAGTATGTTGTCGATTACATTGCTAAGTGGTCAGGAACCCCTATTTTATGGAAAACAGGCCACTCTTTGATTCGGCAAAAAATTAAAGGCGCCTGTGCGCATATTGGTGGTGAGATGAGTGGCCACCTATTTTTGCCCTACTTTTGGTATGACTTTGATGATGCTTTTGCTGCAAGCGCGGTGTTGTTAAAAGTTCTTTCAGAGTCAATAGAGCCACTTGATAACCAACTGAACTTTATTCCCCATCGCTACAGTAGTGCTGAGATGATTGTTGACGTGCCAGAAAAAGATAAGTTCGAGATTGTTGAGTCGTTTAAAAATGCGCTGTCTTTTGACAATGCATTAATTAACGAGATTGATGGTGTGAGAGTATGTACTGCAGATGCGTGGTTTCTGCTTAGAGCATCAAATACGACAAGTGCATTGACGATAAGAATTAGCGCAGAAAATAAGGCTGTTTATGATGAGGTGCAGCACGAGATTCAAAAGACGTTATCAGCAGTTTATCCTGGTGTTAAATTGTAGGGGTTAAATATCCTATATTTCTTTATTAATCAATAGATATTATGAATTTGACTTTGCATAAAGGATTATGTAATTTCAAAGTATGTATCATGGGCCAGAAAATAAAAGTCTCTTCAATGAGCGGAATTTGGAGAATACTTACCATGGAAAGTTTTTTATAGAATTTTTCACTCCTAACGGCATGGATGCTTATATAGATCCAAAAGATATCAATATTACACAACAATTGCTAGACTTTAAGATAGCTTTATCTAATATTTACGATAATGAAGACAAACTGAATATTTTAGAGTTGTGTAACGAAGAAGAGATTTCAATTAAAGAAGTTCATAAAAAAGTTAGAGAGCTTAGTAGAAAGCGCCACCCAGATAGTAAAAAAAGCCAAGCGACGGATCAAGATGCTGTGCAGCAATTAAACGGCGCTAGAGATATCATTATCGATGCTATTAGAAATGACGACAACTATAAAAGTGAATTGAAAGCCCAGCAGCGTAAAGATCTTATTAAATCTAAAAAAAGTGAGATAAGACAATTCAGAGAAAGTCTTGAGTCCATCAATAGAACCCCCGGAACCATGCTTTCAGAAGAACAGAAAAAGATTTTACAGCCTTATAAAGCTTTACAGGAAAAATGCGAATTAAGTTTTGTAATATGGGAGTATTTTCAAGTTTCAGATGGCGAAAGAGAAGCTATGCAGCGACTTTTGTTACTCAATTTTTTAAGTCTTTTAAGTGTTATTGTAATTTTCCTATCAATTACTTTTCAATTAGAGCTTTATGTAGGCGTAAATGTTGCAGAACTAGTGCTTATTCCATTTATATCCTTAGCCGGCGTATTATGGACTGAGCTCTTAATGTTAATATTATTTTCTGTTATGTTCGTATTAAAGTGCATTGTGTTCCCATTTGTGATGGTTTACGATTACTTTATGTCGAACCAAGATGAAGTGAACATTAATGTTTTACCTTCTGAATATAAAGATATATATAATAACAGTAATTTTTTCGTACATAAGTTAAGTAAATCTGATTCAGAACTTAAAGCGGATTGGAAAAGGATGGAGCTGTTTAATGATGTTTTTGTGCATGGTTTTGATGCCGATGAGGTTGAAACGACTTTAAAAATCTTAAAAGATGCGACAAGTAAACCACGTTTTGTTGAGGTCCCCTCATAATATCATTTCAACATGTTGCTCAGATTTATATTTCACAGTTCTTAGACATTATACCTAAAGACCTAAGATTAAAAGACGACATAGAACAATCTAATACTATTAACGAGGAGATTAATGAGGGCAATTCGCAATCATCATATTTAAAAGTGATGGAATTTGATCCAGCTGAAGGTGTACCAGAGCCTACAGTGCTTAGAAAACGTTATCACCAATTAAGTCTAAAATATCACCCAGATAAGAATGGGCCTGATGCAAGTAATGAGCAAATGCAAAAGATAAACGAAGCATATAAAGCACTGGTTATAGCTTCATCATCAAAGGCAAAGACATCCGATTCGGATATAAATGAGGGTGCTAGTCTTAAACTGAGTACTCCCCTTGTGCTAATACAAGCCATTAACTTAAATGAGGTTGATTTAGAAATCAGAAAAGGTTGGCTAGAGGCTTTACTTGCATATAAAAATTTTGAGGAAAAAGCGAACCTTATGTGGGCTTTAAGTAGTTTAAGTGTTGTTGATACATGGTGGCCCATATGTTTGGCGTTTACTGTGATTTTTGCGATGATGAGCGGTTGTGTCTATTTTGACATATGGATACTTATTTTATCTTCACTTTTCATATTGTATAAGCTTTTGTTTGCTGCTTTGTTTTTATTTTGTTCTGTGAGTTATCTTAATGAGAACTTTAAAGGTTGGTTTGATAGACTTGATTTAATACTTAATTGTATATTAGCTTTTAAGGATATAACAATAACACAAGCACCAGATCATTTTGAAAATAATGCGAAATACCTTTTTTTTAGTATTTATATGGGGGATGTACGAAGTTGTGACTTTAAAGATTTAATTAAAACATTAGAGAGAGCGGCATTATTTAAAAGATTCTATGGCAATGGGTTAGAGGAGAATTTAGAATTGTTTAACGATACTATATCAAAACTCAAAAGTTCAATTGTAGAAGACGACATAGAGAATGTAGATGATAGTTGGTTTGGCTGCTTTGGTTCCTGTGGCTTTGGAGTTTAAATTAAAAGGGAGATAATCATGCCAACATATAATCAACCCTCTGATCACACAATAATAGTGAGCCTCTTAAGCTTTTTAAACTCAAAAGAGCTCAGAGAAAATGCGACTAGTTATCACGCCAATCTATTACTGGCATATTTAGGGAGGGAGGTTGAAAATGAGGATAGATATTTTAAATCGATTGAGAACTCTCTTAATCTAGAGAAAAGAATTGATTTAACAGAGGAATATCTAAATAAAATAGAAGATATTAGAGAGGGCCTTTTAAAAAGATACGAAGTTTTTAAACAAGATAGGGAGTCTGTATTAAACGATTTTTTTGCTGCCCTGGAAAATATTGATTTGGAACATCTTGACCTAGCAGAAAAGCAAAATTGGTTAGAAGCTTTGAGACCTCAAGAGGATGAAGCTTGGTTGGTAGTGGCATTCCTTATTACATTTATAGCTATTACAGTTGCTTTTATTTGGTTCATGGTAAGCATGAGTCAACAGTTAGTCTTAGCTCAAGCAATAATACTCAATTTGACATTGGGGCCTGTTGTCCTGGCATGCTGTGTGCTCTTGTTCAATACATGTTTAAAGAGCTATTGTCCAGTTGACTGGTATAAATCTGATTACTTCACAAGCTACTATCCAGTTGAGTCACAGGCCATCTTGGAGCTATTGGAAATGAATGAGATAAACACTAATATTTTGCAGAGCAAGATAGCGAGTTTTCCTGGAAATGCTATGGCAGTCTATGGATATATACGCTTCCTGAAGATTTTTGGTGGTTATGGTCAGGACTTTGATCAAGATATATTGGACGAAAATACGAAAAAAATAAATACGTTTGTATCTAAGTTAGAGGAGTCTATTAAAGTTGATAAGGAATGTATAGCATCTGAGCCATCCGCCCCTGGTGTTTAGCAATATATTGTCGGATTATTGAAAACCCCAGTTATTTAAAATACTTCTATTGTAAAGTAGGTATTAAAAAGAGTGCCTGCTTTCGACCGTCTTTAAAATCTAGACTATAATAATCAAATATTTTAAGGAATCTTAGACATGGTAGTCAAAAATCCCGCACGTAGAACGTTTTTAAAGTGGCTTGTTGCTCTCCTTGGGTCGTTGGGCATCGCAGTAGGAATATTGCCCTTTGTTTCTTATATGCGACCATCAAGAAAAGCGATAGATGCTTCAAAACCGGTTACAGTAAACCTTGCAGGATTAGAATTCAATCAATTAAAAACAGTCATGTGGCGAGGGCTACCTATTTTTATTGTTCGTAGATCAGATAATCAGCTTGAAGAGTTGACACATGACACACAACAACTGAGAGATCCAAATTCTGAAATTTCAGAACAGCCGATGGGGGCAGATAATATATATCGTTCATTAAGAAAAGATATTTTTGTTGTGGTCGGGGTTTGTACACATTTAGGTTGCTCCCCTACTTTTAAGCCCAAGAAAGCAAGTGTTGGTGCTAAGTGGGAAGGCGGATTTTTTTGCGCATGCCATGGCTCTAAATTTGACATGTCTGGACGAGTATTTAAGGGGGTTCCTGCACCCACAAACTTATTAGTGCCACCCTATTTCTTTCAAGATGAGAACACACTGGTGATTGGTGAACTATCTGAGGGTGAAAATGGGTAGGCTTTCTGCTTGGATAAATAAACGATTACCGATTAATCATTTTTTTTCAGAGCACATTAAGAAATATTATGTGCATATTTCCTTAAACTTTTGGTATACCTTAGGCGCTATTGCGCTTTTTATTTTCATGTTGCAGATTGTAACCGGAATATTTTTAATTATGTATTATGTGCCAACTGCTGAAGAAGCATTTTCATCTATTCAGTTTTTAATGCGTGATGTCCCATATGGATGGTTGATACGCTACATGCATGTGGCGGGAGCGTCATTTTTTTTCATTATTATTTATGGGCATATGTTGCGTGCTCTTATGTATGGGTCTTATAAGGAGCCAAGGGAGCTTTTATGGTTAACGGGTGTAATAACCTATATCGTGTTGATGGCTGTTGCATATACTGGCTATGTATTGCCATGGGGGCAAATGTCCTACTGGGCAACTAAAGTGTTTATTTCTTTTTTAACAGTTATTCCATATGTTGGAGATAATTTGGCAGTCTGGCTACAGGGAGATTTTGTTGTTTCTGGTGTTGTTTTAGGACGGTTCTTTGCATTTCACGTCGTGGCATTTCCACTAGTATTATTGTTTCTAGTGTTGATGCATATCATTTGTCTCCATTCGGTTGGGTCTAATAATCCAGAGGGCATAAAAGTAAATGCTCATCAAAAACCAAAGCCAACTCAAAAGAAATCCATTAAAGCGTTTTACCCCTACTATGTGCTTAAGGACGTTTATGCTGTGGGGGTGTTTTTATTAGCCTATTTTGCTGTTGTTTTTTATATGCCTACTCTTAAGGGGCTATTTTTAGAGCACATTAACCAGGTTCCTGCTGATCCATTAGTAACACCACCACATATCCATCCTGTGTGGTATTTATCGCCTTATTATGCGATTTTAAGAGCAATTCCTGATAAATTGATAGGTGTTATTTTGATGTTTGCTGCCATTTTAATCTTCTTTTTGTTACCATGGTTAGATCGAAGTCCTGTGAAGTCGATTCGATACAAGGGAGGGTTATCAAAATTTTTCTTAGTCTTATTCATTATCAGCGTATTAGCTTTAGGGTACCTTGGTTTAATTCCAGCGTCTCCAACTGCCGTTGTTATGGCAAGAGTGTTTACGATAGCTTATTTCGCATATTTTATACTCATGCCTATATATACACAGATTGAAAAATGCGCTACGCCACCACGCTCTTAATTCTATTATTATCTAGTATTTATGCTGAAACACTTAACGTGAAGCTTCCTCATGTATTGGTGGATGTGACGAACCAAAAACGTGTGGAACGTGGTGCTCAATTTTTTGTACAAAATTGTCAAGCCTGCCATACCATGAAATACTTAAAATTCGATCCGATTTCTGTTGATGCCGGGGTTTCAATGGCAAAAGTGCCCACATGGCCTGAGTCAGCCTGGGGTGGACACCACCCTCCTGATTTATCACTGATCACAATTACACGAGGTGCTGATTGGGTTTATGCTTACCTGAAAGGCTACTATTTTGAGGATGGTCAATTTCGAAATATTGTTATGCCTGAAACACAAATGCCCAATCCCTACCCTCATTTACAAGGTAAGCAAATTTTGAATATGTCTATGGAAAAGATCCAAGCCTATCATCCACGCTTGTACCTTGCGTTGCGTTTGGAACAAAAAGGGAGTATTCCTGCTCATGAGTTCAACGAAAAGGTCGAGGACTTGATGTATTACTTAGTTTATGCTTCTGACCCTTCGGCCGTGGATCGCGCGCACATGGCCCCATATGTAATGTTATTTTTAGGCTTGTTCGCCCTATTCGCTTTTTTCTTATACAAAGAGTTTCGGTTGGACGATTAAACTTAAGGGTTGTGCTTTCTGTACAATTTAGATTAAAATTAGAACTATTGTCACGGAGAAAATTGAATGATTCGAATAATACTGGCCTTTATTATGTTAATCACAACAGCGGTTGCTCAAGAACCCTTAACAAAAGATGATGTGAATACTCTAATTAAGCAATATATTAACAATAATCCACAAATAATTTATGACGCGTTGATGACGCATCACAAAAATGAAATGGCCAAACAGGAACAGGAAGCAAAAAGCTCTATCATTAAAAATTACGACCTTCTTTTCAAAGATAGTGCAACACCATATATTGGTAATCCCAATGCTAAATACCAAGTGGTGGAATTCATGGATTACGAGTGTGGGCACTGTAAGACCATGGGTCCACGTTTACAAGAGTTGGCTCAAAAAGGTCAAACTAAAGTAATCATCAAGCATTTGCCGATTCGAGGTAAGAATTCCTTGTACTCTTCTGAGCTCGCTATCGCTTCGATGAAACAAGGAAAATTTGCTCAGGTACATGAGGCACTACTCAACGCCAAAGATATTTCTACGCCTGCAAAAATCGATGCAGTGTTAATCTCAGCAGGACTTGATTTGCCAAAAGCTAAAAAAGATGTTGCATCAACAAAATCTGAAATTGACCAAAATTTCCGCTTAGCAGCGCAATTAAAGATTCAGGGAACGCCAACGATGATTTTCTCGAAAGGGACACCTGATGCAACCGTCTTTGTTCCAGGAGCTGTAAGCAATGAATCAATTCAAGGCATTATTAAACAACTTGATCATAGCTAGTTTTATTGCGATGAGTTTATTTGGATGTGGGCGTCAAGGCCCACTCTATTTAGAGTCCAGTAACTCCCATACTACATCCAATACCTGAGTTTCACTTAGCGTTTCTAATTTTTCTTCAATAATTCTATGTGTTTTATGCCGTATCGCAAAATGGTTAGGCGATGTGACTGATTTCCCATAAATACTAATGCAAGGTATGTGCATCATGCATGCAAGGTGTGTGAGTCCTGTATCCACACCGATAACAAGTGTTGCTTTGCTGATGATGTCTTTCGTCTTTTTCAAGGAGTATGGTTTTAGGATGGATGCATTTGTGATGAGTCGGGAGTTAGTTTCATACTCTTTTATAGATCCATTTAAAACAGAAACATCAATACCAAAAGAGGTAAGCGTTTTAGCTAATACGTCCCATTTATGCCAGGTTTTTTTTCTAAGAGAGGTATTGGGAAAGAAAAGAATTTTATGAGGTGTGGTGGCTGTATTCTCGTTAATTAAAAAGTGCCTAGAATCGGGATTTGATTTGTAGTTTAATACGTTTGCTAATAAATATCTGGTTTGTGTTGGGCGATGCTGCGTGTTGACACCAACACGCTTTGAATAAAAAAGACGCGCCAACTGTTCGTAAGGCGTGTCGTATCCGATATGGGCAATGTTAAACCGAAGCCATTTTGCAAAGAGTGCAGTGCGCATGAGTCCCTGTAGATCAATAATTAAATCATAGTTTTCTAAATTTATAGATTGGACTAGGGCTTTGAGTGCTCGCCAAGTTTCTTTTTTAAATAAGTTCTTACGCCATTTCCGAAAGTGGCTCTGATATATTTTACGGGTATTTGGCAGAAAGGTTGGTAATTCTGAAAATACATCTTCAACGAGCCAATCAAATTTAATGTGCGGTTGTTGGTTATATGCTTCTAAAAACCCCTCAAAACAATGGACAATATCACCTAGAGAGCTTGTTTTAATAATGAGTATTTTCATGATGACAGCCGCCTTATAATATGAGGCCAAACAATCTCTGGAGATAAGTCATTAAGACACTGATGGTGCTTAAGAGGACACACCTTTTTTTGACAGGGCTGGCAAGATAAGTTGAGAGACACAATGGATGCTGCACTAGATTTAGGTGGTGATTTATGGATCGAGGTTGCTCCAAACAGTGCGACAATGGGTACTTGTAATGCAGCAGCAACATGCATAAGCCCCGCATCATTACAGAGTAAAAGACGAGCACGGGAAAGGTGTTCTAAGGTTTCCTGTAAACTAATTTTACCCACAAAATCTTGAGTTGATTTTTGCTCGAATTTAATCTGTTGGCTTATGCTCTGATCGTTTGTGCTGCCTAATAACATACATCGATAACCATGGTCAGTCAGCTTACGTATGATTTTACTGTAATAGTTGGGTGGCCAACATTTAGACGGCCCAAAAGATGCTCCTGGTGCAATTGCAACGAGGTTGTTTTCTCGTTTTAAGGTTGAATTAATGGTGAGCTGTGGTTGGAGACATGAAGTAAATCGTTCATAGGGCTGCATTAAATTACAATATTCAATGATGGTTTGTGGATCCATCGTTGATGATTTATTAGGAATCTGATTTAATAGCCCCCAGCGATATTCTCCTAGCCATCCAATACGTTTTGGAATACCCGCAAGCCAAGGGATCAGTGCCGCTTTAAATGCGTTTGGCAATATGAAAGCAGTATCATAAGTGTTTTTTAATTGTTGAGCTAGTTTGAGCTTTTCACGTAAATTTAGTTTGCCGCTCTTATCCTGGGTGCTATATACTTGCCCTACTTCCACCATCATTTTGAAAACAGGTACAAGATATGCACGACACACTATATCAATTTTATTGCCGTGTTTATTGAAAATTTTTTGAATAAGACTATGACTGACAACAGCATCACCTAACCAAGAAGGTGCGATGACTAATGCCTTCATTTTGAGCGGGCATCCCGAATTTCGTTCAAAAATACTTTGATCTGAGGGTTTGGGTCAATGGCGGTGTCAATGGTTGTTGAAAACTGTTTCAGTTCGTTTTGGACTTCAATGCCAACGGATAGCGCAATAGTATTATGTTGTTTGATGCGAGCATGAATACCAACAGCATCATGACAATCACAATCCAACTCTTGTGCAATTAAGCGTTCTAAATGGACACATTGACTGGTTGCTAAGTCATTCAGTTTAACGAGTGGTGATAATCGCTGGTAATGTAATTTGGCACATGTAATGATAATTGCACCTTGACCAGGTGCAGGGATCATTTCATCGGTACTAAAAAAATGCGTGATGGCGCTATCGTATTGTAAACGCTTTAACCCTGCTGCTGCTAACACGATTCCATCAAAGTCGGATGCTTTTTGAATGCGAGTATCAATATTGCCACGCAGAGGATCTACAAAGATATGAGGCCAGTGTTTTTTTATGAATAGTTTGCGGCGTTCACTTGACGTACCAATTAATGCACCATCTGGCAGTTCATTAATGTGTTTAAAGTTTTTAGAAATAAAGACATCTTGAGGGTTTTCGCGTGGCAGGATGGCTAAAATCCGTATTCGAGGGTCTAGTTTTGATGGTAGGTCTTTGCCAGAGTGTACAGCAACATCTGCTTTTTCAGCGATAACAGCTTCATCAATAAGTTTTGTAAATGTGCCTTTTAAGCCAAGCTTTACATCCAGTTTTTGTGGATATGGTGTCTTTATTGGGACGGGTTGGCAATAGGCATTGGGAAACATTGCATTGATTTGGTTTGAAACAATGTCAACTTGTTTTAATGCGAGAGCGCTATCGCGGGTCGCCATTCTTATATCATCAATCATGGAAACATTATAAAAACTGAAAATTAGCCTGTAAAGGCATATTCTTCCAGTATGTCCATGGATACATAATCTAAGAGCTCAACTGGACAAGCAGCTAACTTTATTTTTGGTGCGCAGCCTGCATGATAAGCCTCAAGCCACCTCGATATACATAAACACCATAAATCCCCAGCTTTAAGGCCAGGAAATTGTAGATACGGCTGAGGTGTAGTTAAATCATTCCCTTTGTTTTTTGTGAAGGTCAGAAATTCTTCAGTCACTTTAGCACAGACCATATGTTGACCCAGATCTTCTTTCACGTGATAACAAAATCCATCACGAATTATGCCACAATGTGGCCCACATGACTCTAATGGCTCATTGTAAATGTTTTTTAAAGACGTATTCATAAGCTAGCAGAAATAAATCCAAATAAAAGCATTGCGCCTGCCCAATGGTGATAATGAAATCCTTGCATATACTGCTTTTTATTATGGCATCGAATCACACTGATTACCAATGCCATAAAGGTTGAAAGTAATATAATCCAGAAAACCCCCCGTAAATTTATAAAAAACCCTAGGCTTGCTAACAATACACAAACAGTTATTTCAATAGATATTATAAACGTAAGCGCATTGTCGTTTAACCATAGTGCACTCGAATGAATACCTATTTTCGCATCATCATGATGATCTGTTAGTGCATACAATGTGTCATAAGCCATTGGCCAAAGTAAGGCGCACACAAATAATAAACACCATTCAATACGTGTGTGTAACATATTTGTTGCAGAGTAAACAATGGGGATAGACATGGCAAATGCTATGCCAAGAATTGCTTGGGGAAAGAAAAAAAACCGTTTGCAAAATGGATACAAGGTTGCAATTGCCAGTCCTAATATACAGAGTGGCATTGTTTGTGATGGTAGTTGAATGGCAAGTAACAGGGCTGAAAATAAAAGTACGGCAAGAAAAATATATGCGCTTTTGGTAGATAGCCTATTTGAAGCAAGTGGCCTTGTTTTGGTTCTCTCAACATGAATATCAATTTTGCGGTCCGCCAGATCGTTGATGATGCACCCTGCTGATCGCATGATAACAGTCCCAGTAAAAAATATACCCCAAAGTGCTAAATGATGTCCGTGAGTTGTTAGCCATAATGCCCACGCAGTAGGCCACCAAAGTAGCCAAATGCCGATAGGTTTATCGAGGCGTATTAATTTTGTTAGTAAATAAAGAGTTTGCACGCAAATATTATGGCATGAATGCATAGGTTTTGAAACGCTTAATCGTACTGCTCTAAATGATAATGTTTAATTAAGTATTGTAACTTCTTTGGATAGGCTTTTCCCTGCCTGGAATAAGAAGTCAGCGTTTCTACCAATTTAGAGGCAGATATTTCGTGTTTGAAAAATTTCTTTCGTTGTTCTCTAAATTGTTTGTAGGAAGCGTGTCGATTGACATTAAGCATATAGTCATCAATTGACCCTTCTTTAGTTTCATATGATTTTACCGCAAAGAATGGCTTATTATCGTTTGGATTGACTGGTCGTAGACCACATCCTCTGGTAAAGCACCATTGTCCAAAATAAGCATTGCCCTCTCTGGCAAAACGGGACGATCCAAACCCACTTTCTAGTGCCGCTTGTGCCATGGTAACGCTGGTTGGTACGTAATTAACCTTAGTCAGTAAATCAGATTTGCATTGCGTAGAGAACGTTGAGCACGATTTAACTTTATATTGATCAGCGATGTAATTGATATAGTCAATCTCAGCTTGGTTATTCGTGTTTAAATCAATTTTTTTTATGTACTCCCTATCTTGCTTGATCTTCTCTTGGCTAATTTTAATGGATGGGAGAATAGACTCAAAGAAGTCTTCTTGGGGAGATGCGAATGAATCTGTGGCAAAAAATATGCAAAATAATAAATAAATAATCATAATAATAATTTTTATGTATTAAAGCACAGAATGTATTATTGAGTCAAGTCATTTAAATGGTTTGAGCATGCTTTAAAGCAAAACCAGTATTATTTGCGGAGTAAAGCGATTTTGTCGCCGTCTTGTAAAACGTCACTTCTAAATACAATAAAGTTTTTATTGTTGATGTTAGTTTCACCAAGAACTTCGACGGGTATTTGTTCCCATTCGTTATCATAAAAGCGATAAATGGATTGGCTTTCAGTAAAGGCAGTCTCTGGCAAGTTGAAAACAGTCGTCTTGGAACGATCCATCAGCTGCACTTTTACTTGCTCTCCATTAGAGAAGATATTCAGCTCTTTGATACCAAATGTTAAGTATAGGAGTCCTTTGTTATCTTTTTGGGTTTGATCATAGCTATTTAATAGAAATTCATGTGTGCCGTCTGTTGCAAAAAAGTCTTGAGGCCGATTTAAAAACGTGTCGTGCAGTCTTTTTGGCAGGCTTACTTTAAGCTCGAGTGGGTGAATCGGACGCATGTAAATGACTGGTTTGTTTTTGATATATGAAGACTGAGTATTGATTTTAGTCATATAAATCTTGCCATCAACAGGAGCACGAACAGTTGCTTGTTCGAGTTGCTCTTCGATTTGGATATGACTGAGTAACAGGCGATCCAATTGTGCTTGAAGCTTTTGTTCAAACGCTTGACCTTCATTTATTTTATTTGTCTTATCCGCCATCTTGCCACGTAAAATCAAAGTTCTTTTGGATAGTTTCTGGATCTCAGGCGATTTAGGATATGCCACTTTAAGTCGATTAATGCTGCCATCTAGGCTTTGGAAGTCATTTTGTAACGTTTCCAGTGCAAAAATAGCTTTCTTATATTCAATTTGCACTTGTGTTTTTTTGCTACGTGTTTTTTTGATATCTGAATTTAGTCTTGATAGCTCTTGCTCTAATGGTCTTGTATCCATTTTCCACAAGGCATCGCCTCGCTTAACGCCTTGTCCTGCTGTGACGTAAATCTCTCTAACGCGTCCTCTAAAAGGTGTTTGTACTGGGATATTTGTTGCGGTTTTCACGATCCCTGTTGTTTCAAGTGTTGCTACTTTTGATGGGCTCTTCAAAACAAGTGTCCCATACGGCTCTGTAAGCCCTTGAGCTAGGGCACTCATAGAAAGTAATGTGGAGACGCCAACAAGGAGAGTTTTTTTAAGAGAACATGCTATACCAATCATCCATTCATTAAAGCAAGGTTTTTATCAAATTTTCAAGCTTTAGATGAATAAAATTCATGAATCTGCTTGAGTATCGTTATATATCAAAGCATAATAAGACTCATGAAAAGAGTTTTAAGTGGAATGCAGCCAAGTGGGCCACCTACATTAGCCCACCTGATTGGAACTGTAGATAGCTGGCGACAACTGCAATCCCAATATCACAGTATATTCTTTGTGGCAGATTTACATGCTATCACGGTGACTCAAGATCCCATTACCTTGAATAAGCGCATTTATGATCTCCTTGCCTTTTTTCTAGCAAGTGGAATTGATCCAAAGAAAAGTATAATTATTGTTCAGTCTCAATTGCCCCAACATTGTGAGCTAGCTTGGATCTTAAGTTGCGTGACTGCAACAGGTGAACTGTCTCGCATGACTCAATATAAAGACAAGTCTGAGAGCAATCAGCATCCTTATTTTGGTTTATATGCGTACCCTGTGTTAATGGCTGCAGATATTTTGTTGTACCAAACCGATCTAGTCCCAGTTGGTGCAGATCAAAAGCAACATCTTGAGTTGGCTAGATTACTAGCTAAGCGAATTAACCACCAGTTTGGTGAAGTACTAACTGTGCCAGAGCCCATTATCCCTAAAATTGGTAGTCGTATAATGTCACTTCAAGATCCAACGCGCAAAATGTCTAAATCGGATGCTAATCCCAATAACATTATTTCTCTTGATGACAGTCCTGAGCAAATTGTTAAAAAGATCAAGAAGGCGGTAACAGACTCTGTTGGGCAAGTGGCATATGATAAGGAGCGTCCCGGAATTACAAACTTGATTGAAATTTTTGCGCAAGTGAGTGGTAAGACCATAGAGCAGATTGAGTCGCATTATCTAGGTCAAGGTTATGGTCAATTCAAATCAGACTTAGCTGAAGCAACAGTTGAGTATTTAAGACCCATTCAAACAGAGATGGCACAGTATTTAAAAGACACCAGTGCGTTGGATGCGGTGATTCAAGGAATGCGGGGACAAGCCGCTGAAATAGCAGATAAAACACTGAGAAAATTAAAATCAAATATCGGTTTATATTAAATGGGAAAAACCTGGTTATTCTATGATGTTGAGTCGACAGATCTAAATCCAGCATTTGGTCAGATCATGCAATATGCATCCATTCGTGTGGATGAAAGCTGGCAAGAAGTGGATCGTACGATGTTTTATGTCTCATTAACACATGATCGTCTACTTAGCCCTGAAGCCATGCTAGTGCATCGTATCCCTGTTCTTGGAGTCGGTGAATCGCTCTGTGAGCATGAGGCAGCGCAACGCATATTTGATGATGTGAATGCAACTGATACTGTAAATGGTGGTTATAATACTCTTGGATTCGATGATGAAGTGTTACGCTTTACGTTTTTTCGCAATTTTCTTGAGCCTTACACACATGGTTTTAAAAATGGATGTCAGCGATTTGATTTATATCCCCTAATGTTGTTGTACTACTACTTTCAATCAGAGTGTGTAAAGTGGCCTACCATCTCAGATCGGCCAACATTTAAATTGGAGAAATTCAATGAATGTAACGATCTTGTTCAAGGAATGGCGCATGATGCGTTAGTTGATGTAAGTGTGTGCGTGGAATTAGCAAAACGGCTTTCTCATGATGAGGCATTGTGGGTACAAGGCTTATCAGCTTTAACGCAACGTCATTTTAATAAATCAGTTTCTTTGTTACTGGATGCAAGGCTTGGAGCGGAGTGTCGATATGCTGCATGGGTTATAAAGCTTGCAGAACATCACGTATATAAAAACACAAGTTTTTGGATCCGTCTTGATAAAGTTAAATTTCAGAACTTGGAAGACGTTAAAAGCGTACTATTTAGAAAGAAAAGTGCTGATACACGTTTGATTATCCAAGATGAATCATTACAGCCTGATAATCAGTTAGTGGATGATAATTTGATGTGGTTGGAATCGCATGGGGCAACGTTAAGTGCTTGGTTGAACGAGCTGACATCAAAGCTGTATTCTCGAGTGATGCATTTGGATGTTGATGCATCTTTGTATGCGCTTGGAACGCTGAGCCCAAATGAAATGGCTTATGCAAGCAAATTCAAACAGGACCCACAACAGCCTTTAAAGCATATTGATGATCAGCCACCTCGCTTAAAGCAAATGATTATGCGGTACTTATGGCGGCATTATCCGGGTAGTGAAAATTTAAAATCATCGGATATGTTATTTCATCAGCACCAACTATATAGACCAGTTGTAAATGACTTTAGAGGTCGAGCAAGACAAACGCCTAACGATGTACTGCAGAGGACACGGGTACTGTTAGGGGAAAAAACAAACCAAGAAGATATTAATCTATTAACGGATTTAGAAAGATACTTAGTCAATAATTTTTTGGGTGAGGCGCTTTGATGTTTGCGCCACGCACTGCCTCCTTTAACATCGCACCATTTTCATTTGGCAGTATAGCGTTTATTCTTTGTGCAGGGTTATTGTTTGAAAGTGGTTTGGGTTTTGTATATGGCTTTATATTGGTCGTTGGGCTGAATGCTTTTACGATTTGGCGTTTGTTTAATGCCTCTAAACAAAATTCAGACATAGGAGGTGCGTTTTTTTTGCGGTTATGCGTTGCCAAGACTTGCAAATGGGTATTGTTTAGTTATATGCTGTACATATCGATAAACTATGTAAATAATTTTTCGTTACTGCTTGGTGTTGTTATCGGCCAAGCTTTTGTTACGATTAACAATTTTTTATGGCTAAAACACTAACATCCACAGATTACATATCGCATCATTTACAAAACTGGCAAGTTTCTGTCGGTCAGGGCGACTTCTGGGTTATTAACCTGGATACTGTACTATTTTCTTTGATATGTGCACTCTTAGTGGGTGGTCTTTTTATCGCAACTGCACGTTGCATTACCTCAGGTGTGCCCGGTAGAGTGCAAAGTTTTGCAGAAATACTATTTGAATTCGTCGATGGTCAGATCAAAGACATATTGGGTGAGCAGGATCGCTTTGTTGGTGCCCTTGGTCTCGTTATTTTTACGTGGGTCTTTATGATGAATTTTATGGACTTAATCCCTGTTGATCTTTTCCCAATGTTGCTATCATTCGTTGGTGTCGAGCACGCACGCATCGTCCCAACAACAGACATGAACTTAACGTTCTCACTATCTATATCTGTATTTTTCATTGTGCTTTTCACGCATATACATTCTAAAGGTCTATGGGGTTACATCAAGCACATGGCATCACATCCCTTTCCGCCTGAATTTATTATCACCATCCCTTTTAATTTGTTTTTGGTAATTATCGAGGAGTTAGCCAAGCCTATTTCCCTTTCATTACGACTGTTTGGTAATATGTATGCTGGTGAACTGGTATTTATTTTGATTGCAACATTACCCTGGTATGCGATGCCATTACCTCAATTTATTTGGTTAACTTTTCATATTTTAGTTATTACCTTACAGGCTTTTGTGTTCATGATTTTAACAATTGTTTACATGAGCATGGCAAAAGAGAGTCATTAGTTATTTAAACAGGAGATATATAAATGATAGACAATACACATATACAAGTTGCTGCACAGATCTATGGTGTGACTGCAATTGCTGTTTGTGTCTTAATCGGCCTTGCTGCATTAGGTACTGCAATTGGTTTCGCGTTACTAGGTGGCCGATTTTTAGATTCAGTTGCTAGACAACCAGAGTTAGCACCAATGTTACAATTTAAAATGTTTATTGTTGCAGGTCTTGTCGATGCGATTCCTATGATTGCTGTTGCCATTGCGTTGTTATTTACCTTTAGTAACCCATTCATGCAAGCCATTATGGAGTTGTTACAGAACATTAGTACCCAATGAACATAAATCTAACGTTATTTATCCAAGTAGCTGTATTCCTCTCGTTGGTATGGGGTATTATGCGCTATGCATGGCCTCAGTTTGAGAATGCACTCGATGATCGAGCTGCTAAAATCTCCAAAAGTCTTGCAGATGCAGAGCGTGCAGAGCATCGTCTGAAAGAGGTTGAGGCATCGGCTCAAAAGCACCTTAAACTCGCTAAAGAAGAGCGTAAAGAAATCATTGCTAGGGCACATGATGAGTCTGTCCGTATTGTTGAAAAAGCAAAAGAGGAGGCGCAATTAAAAGCGCAACAGATGCTAGATACTGTGAAAAATGAAATTGAATTGCAAAAAGCTTCAGTTAAAAAAGAGTTAATGCAAGAAGTTTCAGATTATGCCCTGCGTATTGTCGGCAAGGTTTTAGACAACAAAGTGGATACTAAAGTCAATGAAGCGATGATTTTAAAAGCAATGACTGAGGAAAAAGAATGTTAAAAAGCATTGCAAGGCCATACGCTGTTGCGGTCTCACAAACAGTTACAACGCCTAAAAAAAAGGCAAGCTGGGATGAGGCTTTGCAAATGCTTGATACATTGCTTCAAAACAAGCAAATATCCAACCTTTTACATGATCCTAGAGTATCTAAAAAAGAGCGTTTTGCTGTCTTAAAAGCAGCCACACAAAAGCAAGGATTTACAGAGTTTTGGCGGTTGATTGAAGTGTTGATTCAATATGGTCGTTTAAATCTAGTAAGCGAGATTAAGGATATTTTAGGTGAAATCTACAACCTCCAGCATGATATTGTTTTAGCTAAGGTTCATGTGGCACGACTGCCTGCACCTGCAACTCAAAAGAGTATTATTAGTAATATAAAAAAACAACATGGCTGCAAAGAGGTTAAGGTTGATTGGGTTATTGACCCAAAAATCATTGGTGGTTCAGTGATAGAGATTAATTCTCAACAAATAGATCGTTCCTTATTAGGGCGAGTCAATCAATTTAAAAATTTATTAGGGGTGTCCGTATGACAACAATCAATGCAACAGAAATTAGTTCATTAATCAAAAATAAAATCGATGGTGTTGATCTTGCTGAAGAAACAAAAGTTATTGGCCATGTTTTAAGTGTAAAAGATGGTGTGGTTGTAATTTATGGCTTAACTGAGGCCCTGTATGGTGAGATGCTTGTTTTACCTGGGGATGTTAAGGCAATTGCGTTGAATTTGGATAAAGATTCTGTTGCTGCTGTAGTGCTTGGGGACTATTCAACCATTCGTGAGGGTGATGAAGTGCGCTGTACTGGCAAGGTGCTTGAGACCCCTGTTGGAGAGGCTCTTTTAGGCCGTGTGGTTGATGCATTAGGTACACCGATTGATGGTAAAGGCGATATAAAAACAAATAAATCAATGCCTGTTGAGCGCGTAGCGCCTGGGGTTATTGCGCGTCAGTCAGTAAGTCAGCCATTACAAACAGGTATCAAGCCAATTGATATTATGGTGCCAATTGGTCGAGGGCAGCGTGAATTGATCATTGGAGATCGTCAGACGGGTAAGACCGCTATTGCGATTGATACGATCATTAATCAAAAGTCTACAGGCGTTAAATGTATTTATGTAGCAATTGGTCAGAAACAAAGTTCTATTATCAATATTGCTAAAAAATTAGAAGAGCACGATGCCCTTAAAAATACGATTATTATTTCTGCAAGTGCTTCAACCCCTGCTGCAATGCAATACATCGCACCTTATGTTGGTTGTGCGATGGGCGAATTTTTCATGGATCAAGGTGAAGACGCATTAATTATTTATGATGATTTATCCAAGCATGCAGTAGCTTATCGTCAGATAAGTTTATTGTTAAGACGACCTCCTGGTCGTGAGGCGTTTCCTGGAGATATTTTCTATTTACATTCGCGTTTATTGGAGCGTGCTGCTCGAGTTAGTGCTGAGTATGTTGAAAAAACAACGAAGGGTAAGGTGAAAGGAAAAACAGGATCATTAACTGCATTACCGATCATTGAGACTCAAGCCGGTGATGTATCTGCTTTTGTTCCAACTAACGTGATCTCAATTACAGATGGGCAAATTTATCTGGATACGGATATGTTTAATGCTAATAAACGTCCAGCCATTAATGCGGGACTTTCTGTGTCTCGGGTTGGTGGTGCTGCACAAACACAAATCATTAAAAAATTAGGTGGAAATGTACGGTTATCGCTTGCACAGTTCCATGAACTTGAAGCTTTTGCACAGTTTGCCTCTGATCTCGATGATGCCACTAAGAAGCAATTAGATCGTGGTGAACGGATTACCCAAATGCTTAAACAAAAACAATATCATCCTTATGCGGTAGCAGAAATTGCCTGTAGTCTTCATTTGGTTTCAGAAGGTCATCTAGATAAAGTGCCTTCCGATAAAGTAGAGCAATTTGAAGGTGACTTCCTCGATTATTTGAATACTGAGCAAAAAATGTGGATGCGTTCTATTGAAAAAAATCCAAAACTCACGGATGACTTTAAAGGAAAGTTCGATCAAGCAATTAAGGCATTTTTGAAAGGATATACAATCTAGATCATGTCAAATTTAGCATCTATTAAAACAGTTATCAGAAGCACTCAGCAGACAAAAAAGATTACTTCTGCGATGGAGCTTGTGGCTGCAAGTAAAATGGCTAAAACACAAAAAATCATGAAGCAAGCCGTTCCTTACGCCGAAGATGTGCGTCGTTTAATGACACATATTGCAACTAGTACATCTGATGAAAAGCATGCATTCTTTGAAAAACAGCAGTCGAAAGATGCGTTATACATAGTGATTTCATCTGATCGTGGTTTGTGTGGCTCATTAAATACTTTGCTCTTTAAAGCTGCTTTAGAGCGTATGCAAAAAGATAAATCTAAACATGTTTGTTTAATTGGAAATAAGGCCATACAGTTGTTTAATCGATTAGATGTGAATGCGGTATTTACTGCAAAGCAAATGGGTGAAAGGCCTGATGGACGCATCGTTGAAGAAATGATTCAGGAGATTGTTAAGCTGTATATGGCTGGTACAATTGGTAAAGTGTTTTTGGTTTACAATAGCTTTGTTAATATCATGACCCAAGATCCTAAAGTGGAACAAATTTTACCCATCAAAGTCAAAGAAGATGAACAGCATAATAATTGGGATTATATTTATGAGCCTGACGCAGGCACATTACTGGAGCTCGTGTCACAACAGTACTTAAACGCTGTTGTATACGCAGCATTGTTAGAAAATATTGCCTGTGAGCAGTCAGCACGGATGGTTGCTATGAAAAGCGCAACTGAAAATGCGCAATCGGTAATAGAGGAATTAAATTTAGCTTACAATAAGGCCCGACAGGCAGTAATTACCACTGAATTATCAGAAATTATTGCTGGAGCGGATGCCATTGAATGAATACGCGGAGAGACACTATGTCAAAAGGTAAAATTGAAACAGTAAGAGGTCCTACAGTAGACGTTCGTTTTTCCATTGGTCATACACCAAAGGTACGAAACAAACTGACTGTTAAAGGCAGTGGACTGGAATTAGAAGTACAACAACAGTTAGGTGATAATGTCGTTAGAACGATTCCAATGGATACGACAGAGGGCTTAAAACGTGGCTTAGAAGTCATCGATACAGGAGAGCCTATTAAAGTACCAACAGGAGAGCCCATGTTAGGTCGAATTGTGGATGTCTGTGGTCGACCTCAAGACGAAGCTGGCCCGATTGAGGCAAAAGAGTATCTACCAATTCATCGGAAAGCACCTGATTTTACAGAGTTAGCAGTAAGCCAAGAGCTGTTGGAAACAGGTATCAAAGTAATTGACTTACTTTGTCCTTTTGCAAAAGGTGGTAAAGTTGGTCTATTCGGTGGTGCTGGTGTTGGAAAAACTGTCAACATGCTTGAATTAATTCGTAATATCGCTATTGAGCACAGTGGTTATTCCGTTTTTGCGGGTGTGGGTGAACGTACTCGAGAAGGTAACGATTTTTACCATGAAATGAAAGACTCTAATGTATTGGATAAGGTTGCATTAGTCTATGGTCAAATGAATGAGCCACCAGGGTGTAGATTGCGTGTTGCTAATACGGGTCTTACCATTGCTGAGAGTTTCAGAGATCAAGGTAAAGACGTATTGTTTTTTGTAGATAATATTTATCGTTATACCTTAGCTGGTGTGGAGGTGTCCGCATTATTAGGCCGTATGCCATCAGCAGTGGGATATCAGCCAACATTAGCGGAAGAAATGGGTGAGCTACAAGAACGTATTACGTCCACTAAGTCTGGTTCTATTACATCTGTTCAGGCAATTTATGTGCCAGCAGATGATTTGACGGATCCATCACCTGCTACGACATTTGCGCACTTAGATGCAACGGTAGTTTTATCTAGACAGATTGCAGCAAAAGGTATCTATCCTGCTATTGATCCATTAGATTCAACTAGTCGACAGCTTGATCCGTTAGTTGTGGGACAAGAACATTATGATGTTGCACGTGAAGTACAAAGAATTTTACAGCGTGAAAAAGAGCTTAAAGATATTATTGCAATTCTTGGAATGGATGAACTTTCAGAAGAAGACCGTCAAACAGTGTTTCGTTCAAGAAAAATACAGAGATTTTTCTCACAGCCTTTTTATGTTGCTGAAGTGTTTACTGGTTCACCAGGTAAATATGTATCACTCCAAGATACAATTAAAGGGTTTAAGGCAATCATCTCTGGGGAGTGTGATCACATCCCTGAGCAAGCATTTTATATGGTTGGTAGCATTGAAGAAGCAATTGCAAAGGCTGAGAAGATTGAATGAGTAAATTAATTGATTTAACAGTAGTTGCTGTTGATCGTCCTATTTTTAAGGGTTCAGTAACAGCTGTTTTTGCAACAGGAGTACAGGGTGCGTTCGAGATACGTCCAGGACATGCCCATTTCCTAACACAATTAGTTGCAGGACATATTTATTATGATGCATCGGGTACAAACGCGAGGCAAGGTCTATATATTGAGGGTGGTGTTCTAGAGGCAACACCAACAGGCGTTATAGCGCTAATTAATCAAGCAATACTGGCATCAGAAATTAACGAACAAGAAGAACAAAAACGCATTGATAATGCTCGAGAACAACTTAAGAAACATGAAAAATTAGATTATGCTACTGTACTTGCAGATTTAAATCAATCAATATATAAAATTAATTTATTGAAAGATTTACGTAAAGTAAGGAAGTAGTATGGATCATATTGTTATTTTGGCTGCGGGCAAAGGTTCGCGCATGAAGAGCCAAAAATCAAAAGCTGCACAAGTATTTGCAGGGCAACCATTAATACAATGGGTATATCGTTTAGCAAAAGCGTGTAATCCTAAATTCATTCATATTGTGCACAATGACAAAAATCAGATTGAGTTAGTCCGATTGGTTCCAGATCCAGAAATTTTATGGACTCTACAAGAATCTGTGTGTGGTACTGCAAATGCATTACAATCTGCATTAGCTAATATTTATGAAGGTGATGTATTGGTGCTATATGCAGATATGCCATTATCAAACCTTGATGATTTAAAAGTGTTGAATCAACAACCCGGTGATTTGAAGCTACTATCAGCGCATATTGATAATCCTCGTGGTTATGGCCGTGTTGTAAGGGATGATGCGGGTTCTGTTGAAGCAATTGTGGAAGAGTCGAATGCAAACGAAGCACAACAAGCCATTCAAGAGGTTTTCACAGGGATCTTAAGTGCATCCGCTGAACAATTGAAACAGTGGCTTGCAGGTGTTGCAAAGAATAAAATTCAATCAGAGTTTTTGCTGACTGATATTATAGGTCAAGCGCGTAAAAATAATTTCCAAGTGAATGCTATGCAATCGTCTAGTCAGTTTGCAGCATGTGGCGTAAATACAGCCGCACAAATGACCGCTTTAGAGAAAAGTTACTATAGATCTAGGGCTGATTCATTTTTGGCTTCAGGTGTGCGTATTTCAGATCCTGACAGATTCGTGTGTAAAGGTGAAGTTAAAATTGGTGTGGATACAATTATTGATCCAGATGTTACTATTGTAGGACCATGTGAGATTGGTTCTGAATGTAGCATTAGTCAGGGAGTTATTTTAGAGCAGGTTCAGATTGGTGATAACGTTCAAATAAAACCCTATAGTTACCTCAAGGAAACATATCTAGCAGCCGAAACAATCGTTGGACCTTATGCATATTGCAGACAAGGCACTGTTTTAGCAGATAAAGCTGAAGTAGGTGCATTTGTAGAAACAAAACAAGCTTATATTGGACATAATTCAAAGGCAAAGCACTTAAGCTACCTTGGTGATATTGATATTGGTCAGTTTGTAAATATTGGTGCTGGGACCATCGTATGTAACTATGATGGTCATTCAAAACATAAAACAATTATTGGTAATCACGTTTTTGTGGGTTCTGATTGCCAGTTGATTGCACCAGTTAATCTAAAAGATTATGCATTTGTTGCAGCTGGTACTTGTGTAACAATGGATATTCCTGAAAACCAATTAGCCATTGGCAGAGCACGTCAGACTAATCAGAGAAAGACTAGCAATATCAAGAAAACACCGACACTGATTGATGATGAAGCAGGCTAATTCAAGCAGCTGACTTTTCTGCTTCAACTTCTGCTAAGCTTTCACAATTTTTGCGTGCATACTCAATAAACTTCTTTTGGGCTGCCTTGATGTTTTTGTCGTTTCCTTTCCAGGCATCCATACATGGCTCTTGAAGTGCTCTTGCAAATGAAAAACTCATTCTCCAAGGTAACCAGCTACCTAGTTCATTAATGGTTTTTAAACATTCATAAGCATTTTCTGCACTCAATCCACCAGATAAAAAGTTTATTGATCTCACTGAGGCAGGTACATGGTTCATGAATGTACTGAGTGTCCATTGGGCAACAAGCTTAGGATCAATCCGATATTGTGATTTAAGACCAGGTGTAATCATGTTTGGCTTTAAAATAATGAGTGATAAGTCCACACCATGGATCTTTAGGGCCTTAAATAAATGTTCTAATACTGTTGCAGTGGCATTGGCACAATCTTCAATTGAATGATTGCCGTCTAATAATACTTCAGGTTCTACAATCGGAACAAAATCGTATGCTTGAGCTATTGCAGCATAACGGGCTAGTACTTCACAATTTGAAATAATCGCAGTTTCCGAAGGTGTATTTTGACTGATTCTAAATACATTACGCCATTTCGTGAATGTTGCACCCAACTCTTTATATTCAATTAGGCGAGGACCCAATGTGTCCAGTCCACGTGTGATCTTTTCATTATCACAAAAAGGTAGATTTTCAAGGCCTTCATCAACCTTAATGCCAATCTCAATATTTTTAGCCATTTCTTTGATAGAGCCTGCATCACCAGTTTGTCTGATTGTTTCATCAAACAGGATAACACCACTGATATAGTCCTCTATATTTGGTGATTGAAGGAGTAAACTTCGATAGCGGTATCGATTTTCTGGGGTTGAGTCTACACGAATGTTATTAAGACGTTTTGTAATTGTCTTATTGCTTTCATCTGCAGCTAAAATACCTGTGCCTGTACGCGTAAGCGCATCCATAGTTTTTTCAAGATTAGACATATTAATCCCCCTTCCCGCTAAATTTACCCTATATTAACAAATTTAATTTTAAAATTGTATATTTTTTTAAAAATGTCAATATAAACTTGACATTAATTGTTCATTTAATCAATTTGATAACTATGGCTTTAGTAGAATCTTCATTAAATCTTGGCAATAAAATACCCGATGTTTCATTACTTGACGTAGATTGTCAATCCGTTGCTCTGTCCGAGTTTTTAAAGCGAAATTTCACTTTGCTAATGATTTGGTGTAATCATTGTCCTTATGTGCAGCGTTTAGAGTCAACAGTGCTTGATTTAGAAAGCAAATGGGGTAATGAAGTTGCGTTTATTGCGATTAGTGCAAGTGACCCTGTTGCCTATCCAGAGGATAATATTGATGCAATGAAATTAAAGTCCCAGCACTATTCATTTCCCTATTTATATGATGAATATGGTCTTGTGGCTAAGCTTTTAGATTGTCAGTGTACACCAGAGTTTTTACTTTTTGATCGTGAAAATAAATTGTGTTTTCGTGGCGCATGTGATGATTCTAAATTTGATGATTCTGCCACTGGAGTATTGTTAGATGATGCAATAACAGCACTTATCAATAACAAAGCTATTGGTAAAATGTCACCTGCACTAGGATGTAGCATTAAATTCAAGGAAAGTTAAGCGTAGCTTTAAGCTTCTTCAGCTTTAATTGGGCTTAGAGATATCTCCAATACCTCGTATTCTTTTTGACCGTTAGGAGTCTCTACCAACGCAGTATCTCCAACCTGTTTTCGTAAAAGTGCACGGGCAATGGGTGATGCAATAGACAGAAGACCCTTTGAAACATTAGCTTCATATTCCCCCACTATCTGGAATATAAACATATGCTCTGATTCAATATCAATGATCTTTACGTAAGCACCAAATACTACAAATTCGTCACTCTTGATTTTCGATAAATCAATGACCTCACCTAGAGATAAATACTGTTCGAGAGTTGCAATTCGTTCTTCGTTTAAGCGCTGTTCTTCTTTAGCTGCATGATATTCAGCATTTTCTTTTAAATCTCCAAGCTCACGAGCTTCACCAATTGCTTTGGATACACGCTGTCTTTTATCTTTAAGTTCAACGATCTCATTTTTCAATTGTTCAAAACCTTTTTGGGTGGATGGATATCTTTTCATAATTAACTTCTTAATGTGTGTTTAAAAAACGTTTTAACTTTGCCAGCGCTTCCTTTTCAAGTTGTCTGACTCTCTCATGAGATATGTTTAGATCTTTTGCTAAATCGGTTAGTGTGACTTTCTTGTCTTCATTTAACCACCTTGCTTGTATGATGGTCTTGCTACGCTCATCAAGTTGAGCAACACATTTAGCAACAGATTGTGTCATTTTAGGGTCATAGCTAGTATCTTGATCTGGTGCATATGTTGTATCTGCAACAAGGGAATAATTGTTTTGTTGGACTTCGCCTTCATTTTGTTCTTCAAAATCATGAATCAGTTGTGTGTCAGATGCATAAAGTCTAGAAATCATAGTTTCTACATCTTTCTTGGTAACATTTAATGAAGAGCAAATATAATCAACATCATTTTTATCAAACCAATTTTTTTTCATGCTCCGTAAGTTGAAAAACAACTTCTTATGCGCTTTAGTCGTCGCAACCTTAACAATTCTCCAGTTTTTTAGGACGAAATCATTGATTTTTGATTTGATCCAGTAAACAGCGAATGTTACTAGTCTGACGCCTGCTTGAGGGTTAAATCGTTTAACGGCTTCCATTAACCCAACATTGCCTTCCTGAATAAGGTCTGCCAATCCAAGTCCGTATCCTTTGTAACCACGGGCTACATGTACGACAAATCGAAGGTGCGACATGATTAATTGTCTTGCAGCGTTGATTGATCCATTACGCATCTCATCTAACAGTTCGATTTCCTGTTCTTTAGATAAGACAGGGATCCGATTGACGAAAGCCAGATAGGCTTCGAGAGATCCTATGGGGGCATTATTAATAATTGCTAACTTATTGTTGCTTATATTATAGTCATCCATGCTCGTATAATAGCACGCTTTAGATGCGAAATCTAGTTTCAGTGGCGCATGATTTATGGCTGGACTTATGATAAGAAAATGATATGCTGTAGCCTATGAATAATATGCTTTGTGTATGAAATCGTATTTGGTGGTGGTATTTTCAGCAGTCCTCTCAATATTGGGACTATCCTTCTTTTTAGATGAGGTGTCTGCTGATAATCAGGAGTTCATCTTAGAGTCAGAGTCTGATGCTACAAGTATCAGCTCAGATATATTGTACCTCAAGCCAAAGCAAACTGTTTTAAATTTTCTCGAGTCTCAGGGTGTTTCACATTCGTTGGCAAAAACGATCTGGAAAAACCCAAAATCAAAACAAACATTGCTATCGGGTATAACAACTGAAAACCCCATTATTTGCGATAAATCTAACGGTGTATGGCATTATTGTCATATTTTAATTGCGCCCAAGCGCGTGATTCGTATTGCAAAACATGGTGATGAGATTCTGATCACTGATCAATATAGCGAGCCTCAAAAATCCATTGATTATGGACGAATTCATATTAAAAGCTCTATCTTTAGAGATGGTGAGATTTACGATAAAATGCTCTTGAATGAGCTCAATTTAGCCCTTGTTGGTTTCTTGAAGCGCGGTAATGCAGTTCAACCGGATGATTTCGTTGAGTTTTTATATGAGCGTAAGCACTATGATCAAGGATTTGAGGTTGTTGGTCATGTGGTGGATATGGTTTACAAAGGTAAAAAACAAAATATTCATTTATCTCGTTATAAGACAAAGGGAAATAACTTCTTTGATGACAATGGTACCTCTGCTACAAAAGGGTTTTTAAAGTACCCTGTTAAAAATGCTTACATTAGCTCCCCTTTTTCTAAAGGACGAAAGCATCCAGTGTATGGTGTGACTAAGCCACATCATGGTGTGGATTTAGCTGCAAAGAAAAATAGTAAGATCGTTGCAACTGCCCCTGGAAAGGTTATTTTTGTGGGCCCTAAAGGTGGCTATGGTAATTCTGTCATGCTGCAGCATAAAAACAGTTATATCACATTATATGCACATATGAACAAGTTCCCAAAAGGGTTGAAGGTTGGTCAGAATGTCAAAGCAGGGGATCTCATTGGTTACGTTGGTTCAACGGGTATCTCAACAGGGCCGCATGTTCATTATGAGATTAGGCATCACAATATTCCTATTGATCCAATGAAGTCTCAGGTGAAGCGCTTATCCCAGTTAAGCGGTAAGGATTTGAAAGATCATAAACAAAATCAAGCAAATTGGGATATGTTGCGACTAAGTTTCAGTTAGTTGTCTGGTTAAACGTATAAAGCTACAGTTGTCATCAGTTTTGATTGAGCTTTCATTACTTTGATTAACAGTGGATGCAACTTGGAGTTTGTAAATTGTTGGGCTGTTTCGGAGTGTCCAAGTTCTTCTCCCCACATCTTGTCTAATATAAACTGTGATTGGGTATCGATCCAAGGCAAGATTGCAAGGTGACCTTCTAAATGTCGCCCCACCTGTTGTTCAGTTTCATCTAGGAATGCCGCATTTTGCTCATCACTTAGGAAACTGATTGTATAACTTAATAAAAGTGCTCCCAAGAACCAGATTTCTAAGATGTGGCTGGGGTGTGTATCAAGTCGATCCATTGCTTTTTTACACCAAATTAAATGGTCGATTTCTTCATGTTTTGCATGCTCTAGTGTCGTTGAAAGTTTTTCTGTGTGAGCTGTATAAATTTGTGCAATATATAATGCTTGAGCACATACTTCACCAACATGATTCACTCGCATCATTCTCCCTGCTTTTTTACGGTCATAGTCGGACATGAAATATTTTTGATGTTGCGTAAAGTCTCTATCGGTTGTGCTTGGATAGATGGTTTTAAGATTCGAGTCAATTGTTTCAATAATATAGTTAATCATATACTATTATTTTACTACTTTTTAAGATTTTTTGAAATCATTGCATCAATCTAATTTCTAAGGTTATAATCGCTGCTATGGATAGTCAGCTGAATCTAGAGTCCCAATTTCTTCTCGCAAACCCAAGATTGGATATTCATGAGATTTATGGTGATACGTTACTCTATGTTTACGAACAAACCCAAAGTTATGTTCGGGCATTGATTATTAATAAGCCTCTTAATGTCTCTTTACAGCAATTAATGAACAAGCAATATGGTTCTACGCTATCGGTGATCGACGATATGGTTGTGTATGATGGTGGGCCTTATCATACGCATAAGACATTTGCATGTTTTTCTGATGACTATGTTCATTTTAGGGTGTCTGCGAGCAAGACTTTATTACGTGACATTGCCGAAGGACATGGTCCATTAAAAAGCTTTTTATTTATGGGTTGTTGTGAATGGTCATTATCTAGTTTGATGAATGACTTATATCAAGATAATTGGATGGTTATTCCCGGTGTAATATCAGATGTGATGCGAATTGCTCCATGTGCTCGTAGAGAGTATCTTTTGAAGCATATAGGTGTTGATTTAAACTATTATTTTAATTTTCAAAGGCTTGAAGCTTGATTGTACTAGGGATTGATTATGGCCCCATTCATTTGGGGTTAAGTGTCGGAGATACCTTGTCATGTCAAGCAAAGTCGTTAGATGGGCTTAAAGTGACTAAAAAGGGCGTTTATTGGCCCAAGCTTGATGACATTGTGCGCCATTGGCAACCTGTAAAGTTAATTGTTGGTTTGCCTTTAAATGCAGATGGCACGTATCAACATATGACTCGAGAAGCTATAAATTTTGCTGAACAGTGTAAGGCTCGTTATAATATTCCTTTTGAGTTATGCGACGAGCGTTGGACGACAGTTGAGGCGAAAGCGACGTTATTTTCTGAAAAAGGCACCAAGTCGCTTAAAAAAAACAAAATTGACGCGATGTCAGCGCAAATAATACTGCAGCAGTGGTTAGATAATTTGAATCGTTGATTTGATTAATGTAATATAGGGTTTCTGATGAGTGAAGTATCCCCGGTATGGCAAGATTGCCTAGATGAATTAAGAAGTGAAGTTGATGAAAGAAATTTCATGTTATGGCTGATGCCGCTTCAAGCTGTGGAGGAGACAAACACTTTAAAGCTGTATGCTCCTAATGTGCATGTTAAAGATCATGTGGTTGAGCATTTTGTTGAAACAATAAAAAGTGTATTAGCAAGAATTGCTGATACTTATCAATTACAGATTACAGAGGGTGCGCCCCCTGTTCACTCTACTGCTCAAACGAATGGCTCTTCTTCAGTTCAAAAAAGCGCTGAGGCTACAAAGGAATCGACCGATGCATCGCTTTCACCTAATTTCACTATTGATCAATTCGTTCCTGGTAAATCAAATGAACTAGCGTTGGCTGCGGTTAAGCAAATCGTTGCGCGCCCAGGTGTGTCTTATAATCCATTGTTTATTATTGGTGACTCAGGTTTGGGGAAGACGCACTTGATGCAGGCAGCAGGGCATGCAATCAGCACTAAATTGCCGAATGTGATTTATGTGCCCTCCGAGCGATTTGTTACTGAGATGGTAAGAGCGTTGCAGGCAGGTGAAATAGATGCCTTTAAATCACGTTATCGTAATGCTGATGCATTGCTCATTGATGATGTTCAGTTTTTTTCAAAGAAGCTTAGAACACAAGAAGAGTTCTTTCATGCGTTTAATGCCTTAACTGAATCAGGGAAGCAGGTCATTTTAACGAGTGATAAATACCCTCAAGAATTAGAGGGGCTAGAAGGCCGCTTAAAGACCCGATTTAGTTATGGGTTGACTGTAAGTATGGATCCACCTGATTTAGAGACGAGGGTGGCTATTTTAAAGGCAAAAGCAGAATTTTCACATTTGGATCTTCCTGAGGATGTCGCATTTTTTATTGCGAGTAATATCCAGACAAATGTCAGGGAGTTAGAGGGTGCTCTTCGTAAGGTGATGGCTACGGCACACTTTTTGCAGGCCCCAATCGATGTTGCTTTTGCAAAAGAGTCCTTAAAGGAGTTGATTTCAATGCAGCAAAGGCTGATTACGATTGACCGGATTCAAAGGACTGTTGCTAGTCACTTTAATATTAAGGTAGCAGACTTGAAGTCCACGAAACGAGCTCGTAATATTGCTCGTCCACGTCAATTATCGATGTGTTTGTCCAAAGAGTTGTCTAATAAAAGTTTGATGGAGATCGGTGAGTATCATGGTGGTCGTGATCATACTACTGTGATTCATGCGTGTAAACAGGTTGATAAAATTATTCGTGAAAACCCTGATTTTTATGAAGATTACAATATTATTAAAAGGTTGTTAGTTCAATAGGTGAAGATATGTCTGAAAAAGAAAAAACAGTATTAGCATTTGAGATTACAAGTGGTCGGCTATTGGAGGGATTAAAGCAAGTTGCGGGTGTTATTGAAAATGCACAAGTTATGCAGATTTTGTCGTGTGTGAAGATCACGCTTTATCCTGGTAAATTGGTGTTGCTTGCATCTGATTCAGATATTCAGATTTCAGCAGTCGTTGAGGATGAGCAATTGTCAGTGGATGGTGCGATGAGTGTTGCTGTCCCTGGAAAGAAATTGTTAGAAATTTGTCGCTCATTACCAGCAGATGAGCGCATTCAATTTGCTCAGTACGGCCATTGGCTTGAGGTGAAGGCACGGCGCACACAGTTTAAGTTGGCGACCATGAATTATCAAGATTTTCCAGAGTACGTAGTTGACTCTGGCCAGCGTTTTTCTATACCTGCAAAGGATTTGATTCCTGCTTTATCTCAAACAGTGTTTGCAATGGCTATTCACGATGTTCGTCAATTTTTAAATGGTCTTTTGATTGATGTGACTACTGATACAATTCGCTTTGTTGCAACCGATAGTCATCGTCTTGGAATGTATCAGATTGCTTCTACTGCTCATGAGTCGATTCGATTGATACTGCCACGTAAAGCAACTCTTGAGCTGCAAAAGCTAATGCGTTATGGCTCTGAAGATGTTAATTTCATATGTACAGATAAAATGGTTAGTTTTGAGTCGGGATCCTTTATTTTGTCGAGTAGTTTAATTGCTGGTGCTTATCCGGATTACAATCGATTGATTCCCAAGGGGGAGCTTGCAAAGTGTGCATTGTCAACAGACGCCCTTAAATCTGCATTGAACCGAGCAGCAATTCTTTCACAAGACCGCTTCAAGTCAGTTCGGTTAAAATTTGCTAATAAGGAACTAACACTTTTCGCAGATAACTCACATAATGAGCAGGTTCAAGAGAGCGTTCCAGTTTTTGATTTAAATCATGAGGGGCAAATTGCATTTAATTTAAATTATTTGCTGGATGTTCTAAATGTCATTGATGCTGAAAATGTTGAAATAAATTTTGGAGAATCAAAGCAGGCTGTCTTAATTCGTTCTGATTCCAGCTCACCAGCATTATTTATTATCATGCCACTTACTCTTTAATGATTTTAGATAAAATAGTACTTACCTCCTTTCGTTGTTTTAATCAGTTTAATTTGCAATTAGATTCTAATGCCACAATCATTGCGGGCGCTAATGGTTCAGGGAAGACGTCTATTCTTGAAGCAATTTATCTCTTAGGTTATATGCGGTCATTCCGTACGCATAAGCTAGGGCATTTAATTGGATATGATCAAGGTGCATTTACGCTTTTTTCTAAATTGTCTACAGGATCCAGTTTTGGTGTCGAAAAAGGGTCAAGTGGGGATGTTCGTCGAATAGTAGATGGCGCTTCTGTTAAGGCCAATGAGTTTGTAAGTCAATTCTTGCCTATCTTATTCATTGATTCTTCATCTCATCGTTTGTTTACAAACCAAAGTGTTTATCGTCGTCAACTGTTGGATTGGGGCGTTTACTACGTGGATCCATTATTTGGTTCCACGTGGAACAAGTATCAACAAATATTAAAGCAGCGTAATAGCTTGTTGAAACAAAGAGCACCAACAGAAGAGATAAAAGTATGGGATAGCCAATTAGTAATGCTGGGTGAAAAAATAAATAGCATGCGTAGAAACTATGCAGAAGAGTTGGATAGACAATTTCAAAAAACAATTGAATCATTTGAATTGCCAAGAAGAGATATTAAACTACAATATTATTGTGGATGGGAGAAAGATAAGTCACTTGCAACGGTACTGACAGAAAATCTATATAATGATATTAAACTCGGTTATACACAATACGGTCCACAAAGAGCTAAAATAGATACTGTGATAAATTCAGACAATATAAAATATCATTTTTCAGAAGGACAACAAAAAATAGTACATTACGCAATTAAAGTTGCTCAAAGTGAATATTTAAAAGAGAAACTCAATAAGAAGGTATTATTCCTGGTAGATGATTTGAGTGCAGAGCTTGATATTAATAACCAAACAAAACTTATTAGATTGCTTGAAAATATTGAAAATCAGGTAATCATTACAACAGTTAAAGATGAAATATCAAAGGTAATAGAGAAAAGTTATAAAACAATTCATCTAGAATGATAGATATTTTAAATTAGTAAAAAAATATAATAGTAATAAAATAATAATATGTTATTAACATTCATTATAATATTAAGCATTTTTGGTTTTTATTACATTCGTTGATTTTTTGTAAAATTTACATATAGAAGTAATTGGGCACATTTCACAAAGAGGTGCTCGAGCTTTACAGATATAGCGCCCATGTAAAATTAAAAAGTGATGTGCGTATTTTAAATATTGTTTAGGTGTTACTTTAAGAAGTTTTTCTTCCACTGCAGTCAATGATTTGAAGTCAGCTAGACCTGTACGTCTGCTCACACGATAAACATGTGTATCAACAGCAATAGTTGGGATACCAAATGCTTCGTTTAAGACAACATTAGCAGTTTTTCTACCAACGCCAGGCAGTTTTTCTAATGATTCTCTTGTAGATGGTACAATGCCATCATATTCCTCAATTAATATTTTACATGTCTTGATAATATTGTTTGCTTTGGCATTGTACAGACCAATTGTTTTAATGAATGGTATTAAACCATCTACTCCAAGATTAAAGATAGATTCAGGATCGTTTGCAATTTTAAATAAGGGTTTAGTGGCTTTGTTAACACTAATATCAGTAGCTTGCGCCGACAGAATAACAGACACAAGCAGTTCAAAGTGATTATGATGTACAAGCTCAGTTTGTGGTGCTGGACTTTTCTTAGCAAGTGCTTTATAAAGTTCTAAAATATCAACTTTCTTCAACAGTATGACCCTTGATAGAGGCAGCATGCGCAATTGCCATTTGAATGAAGTTTGATGCATCAATTTTTGATGAATGTTTTAATTGATGTGTGCTGGTTGTCTTTTTATGATGCTGATAACTGAGTCGATCATTACGTTGCTGATAACGTTCTTTTAAAAAGGCTGGTGCAGGTAATGTAGATGCATCAATTGTCTCAATACAATCGACTGGACATGCGGGAATACATAAGTTACAGCCAGTGCAAATATCTGAAATAATATGATGCATTGTGCGAGATGCCCCAATAATAGCATCTACGGGGCATGCTTGGATGCATTTTGTACACCCCACGCAGTTTTTGGCATCAATCTCCACTTTAGAAATCGACTGTTCCTTATTCATAAGTTCATGTGTAAGTACATCAAAACGTGGACGTTCTAATATATCTGAAATTGCATGGTAAGTTTTTACACCACCAGGAAGACATTTATTTATATTCTCATTCTTATTTATAATTGCGTCAGCGTATGGCCTACAACCATCATATTCACACTGCTTACACTGTGTTTGAGGTAGTAAGGATTCGATTTGATCAATTTGTTTTGAAGTGCTCATTTATTAAGTCAGTATCAATGCGTTCAAAAAGCCTTGGAAATGGTGATATGGTTAAATCATTTGGATAAGCAATATCAAAGCTAATATCAATATTTAAGTACTCAAATGTCTTTGCAGCAAGTTCAGGCATAACAGGTGCTAAATAGGCAATGAGACGAATAAATAGATAAAAGCCAAGAGAACAAATTAATTGAGCATTTTCAATATCATTTGCTTTTGCCAGCTTCCACGGTGCACTTTCTGCAATAAATTGATTTACATGATCAGCAAAACTAGTAATGGTGCGGATTACATGATGAAATTGCCGTGCTTGAAAGTCTTTTAATATTTTTGAATGGTTTTCATGAAGGCGAGTTAACAGCGTATGATCCATAATGTTTTCTGAGAGCTTGCCATCACAGTATTTGACTAAAATACTCGCATTACGACTACCAATATTAATTATTTTACCAACAATATCTGTGTTGATTTTTTGTATAAAGTCATCCCAACTAAAATCAATGTCTTGAATTTGATCAGTTAGTTTAGATGCAAAGTAGTAACGCAATGCATCAGCTGGCAGATGTTTTAAGTATTGCTCAGCTGTAATATAAGTGCCTTTTGATTTAGACATCTTTTGTTTATTAATGGTAATAAATCCATGAGGAAATATAGAGGTCGGTACTTGAATATTGGCTGCATTTAGTACGCTTGGCCAAAAAATGCCATGAAAATACATAATATCTTTTCCAATAAAGTGATATATTGATGAGGATGTATTTTCCCACCATAAAGATTCAAATTCATACTCAGGGTTTGAGTTGCAAAAATGCTTTAATGCTGCGATATAGCCAATTGGGGCATCCATCCAAACATAGAAGTACTTGCTCTCCATCCCGGGTATTTTGAAGCCAAAATATGGTGCATCTCGCGTGATATCCCAGTCTCGAAGTGGTTGATCGATCCATTCAGACAATTTGTTCTTAGCTTGAGGTGAAATCGGTGCGCTATTTAACCATTGTTTTATAAAATCTTGTTGAGATGAAAGTTGAAAAAAGACATGCTCGGTTTCCTTTGTGATCGGTTTTGCGTTAGAAAGCACAGAATACGGATTAATTAAATCAGTAGGTTCGTAACATGCACCACATACCTCACAAGAGTCTCCATATTGATCAGGGGCGCCACACTTCGGACATGTCCCTTTAATGAATCGATCTGGTAAAAACATTTCTACTTTAGGATCATAAAGTTGTGAAATGGTCTTTTTAACAATATTATCTTGAATGCGACTATAAATGGATTCACATAATTCTTTATTCTCTTCGCTATCAGTGGTGTGATAACAATCAAAACTGATATTAAATCCGGTGATGTCTGCTTTATGAAGCTTTGCAATTTTCTCGATATAATCTTTGGGTTTTGTATCATTTTTTTTCGCTGCAAGCATTATCTGTGTACCGTGCGCGTCATCACCACTTAAAAAAATACAAGGTGTCCCTATCATTCTAAGATACCGAACCCAAATATCCGCCTGAGTTTGTTCTAAAATATGACCAAGGTGTAGAGGGCCATTAGAATAACATAAGGCTGTGGTTACAATGGTGACGTTTGACATAAATTTCAATATAATCAATACCTGTAGTCTTTACAAGGCTTTAGTTATTAAGTTTGGAAGTTATTGAATTTTAAATTGTTGAGAATCTGCATCGTATTCAAAAATTTCTGCATAACGCCCCCATTCGATAATGGTGTCTAAAAGTTCAGTAATGACTTCATCTGAGTAAAACTGATGAAGGCCCTCAGCAATATCTTTTAATTCTATGAAGTGATTAGGCGATTGTTCAATTTTTTTACGAATATGTAATGCAAGCTCTACATGGGTTAATAATTGGCGGGCAAAGATTTCCTTTCGGCCCAGAATATCGGCATTGATGAAATCAACCCCTTCACTGGAAAGTTTAATTTTCCCTTTTTTAGTATGTGCAAAGTCTAAAATATCCATCGTTTCTAAGGTATCAAAGAGTTCATCAACATCAAGCCCGTTTTCTTCTCCAAATCCTGCTAGATCAATGGGCTCATTACCCTCAACTGCTGACTCTAATGCTTCAATTACACCCAGTAATTCAGAGATGGAGGTATTGGGTAGCTTGTGGCTAATGGGTGTTGATTTTCTTAAAGCGCCCTTGCCTTTTGCAACTAACTGCGTTTGACTCATATGTTGATAAATTTGGTCCACTACTTTGCGGAATTCTGGATCTTCTTCATTACGCTCGTGAGGTAAATCAATTTTAATTTCACTTGCAACTTGCCCAGGGTTACTGGAAAAAATTAATATTCGATCAGCAAGAAAAGCAGCTTCTTCAATATTATGCGTGACTAAAAGAATGGCTTGTAGTTGGGAGTTTTTGCTACGGTTGTGCCACATATCTAAAAGGTCTGCTCTTAAATTTTCTGCGGTCAAAATATCTAAGGATGAAAATGGTTCGTCCATAAGAATAACCTTAGGGTCAACAACCAGTGCGCGAGCAAAACCCACACGTTGACACATGCCTCCTGATAACTCTTTTGGGTATGCGGATTCAAATCCGTCCATACCTACGATATCAATGACTTTTAAGGATCGTTCCATACGTTCCTTTTCAGAAAGTGCATACGCATCAAGCCCTAACATAACGTTTTGTAAAACTGTCAACCATGGCAACAATGCAAAATTCTGAAAGACCATACTAAGGCCTTTGATTGGTCCAGATATGCGTTGATCTTCCCAGTACACATCACCCTCATTGGGCTCAGAGAGTCCAGAAAGGATTCTCAATAAGGTGGATTTACCAGAGCCAGATTTTCCTAGTATCGCAATAATCTCGCCATCGTATAATGAAATATCAATATCATCAAGAACTAAAAATGGATTGTTATCCTTTGTTTTGAAGGATTTTTTTAACCCAGATGCTCTTAATATTGGCGGTTGATTTTTCATAGCATTTTAAATCGTTCAATCGTAAAGTGATAAAGTGGTGCCCATATTAGGCGATTAATTAGTAACACGTAACAACATAATACCAAAATACCAAGCGCTTGCAATGTATATTCATTCGTATTACTTGCATCGGTAATAAAGGATCCAATGCCTGATGCGATGATTTTTTGACCATGCCATGTAATATACTCAGCAACGATGCTAGCATTCCATGCACCACCTGCTGCAGTCACAATACCTGTCATTAGATCTGGCATAATTGCAGGTATAATAAGTGATCGCCAGTTTGCAAAAGCAGATAGATTTAGTGATTTTACAGCCACTTTTAAATCAGATGAGATGTTCTTCGTGCCAGCAATAACGTTGAATAAGATATACCACTGTGTTCCCATAATAATCAATGGAGATACCCATATTTCAGGGTTTAAGTTATATTTTATGATGTAAAGTGTAACTATGGGATAGATTAGATTCACTGGAAATGCTGCAATGATCTGAATTATCGGTAAACTAAAGCGTGCAGCACGTGGATTCAATCCAATCCACACCCCAATGGGTACCCAAACGATGATGCTTAATGTCAGCATACTGAAAATTCTTAAGAAAGTGTAAAACCCAAGTTCAACGACTGTTAAAAATTCCTGTAAGGTAACAAAACTAAGCAATTGATTAGATAATAATGCACAAAATGCTATGAGTGTTACAACCTCAAAAATTGTCCAAGCAAAGTCTTTATACTGTCTTGTAGCGATGCTCGGGGGCTCTTTTTTTATTGGTGGAATATCAATGGATGGATAATAAAAGTGCGAGAAAAATTTACCCATATACTTGCCTACTTTTTGGAGTAAAACGGCCTTTGAGCATAATACGACGAGCCAAGACCGGTATGCGCTTTCTTTATCTTCCTCGAATTTGCCAAGCCAATGGAATATGGGAGCAAAAATAAATTCATTAGTAATAATGATTGATATGAGCATTGTGATGAGCGCATAACCGATGGCATCTAACCGACCTAAATCATCCGCTTGTTGAATGTAGGATCCAATACCTGGTAGTTTGATTGTGAAAAATTTAAAATTAATGACTTCTGAGGCGACCACAAAAAACCAGCTAGCTGATAAGGAGAGCATCATATTAATAACTAAGGAAGGTGTTGCATATGGTAGCTCGATTTTTATGAATTTCTGCCATGATGTTAACCCGTAACTCGTCGATATTTCATGATAACTATCGGGAAGGCTTTTAAGGCTTTGATATAATGATAAAGCCATGTTCCATGCTTGTGATGTGAAGATTGCAAAAATGGCAGCACACTCAGCTCCAAATAGTGTGCCAGGAAAGAACATTAAAAAACCCCATGAAAATAGTGATAAAAAACCTAAAATAGGAACTGACTGTAAGATATCAATCAGTGGTATGATGATGCGTTCAGCATATTTGTTTTTAGCAGCTAATGTTCCAAATATAAAAGTGAAAATAATTGATATGGCTAGTCCAATTAACATTCGGCTAATACTTCTTAATGCATACTGTGGAAGGTAGATGATATCAAGATGGATTGTAGTTGTTTCTTCTGGAAGTAACGGTGAAAATTGAGAAAAGCTTAACGCAACAGAAAAGAAAATTACAACAACGAAAGCAAATACAATGATATCCCAACAATTAATTGTGGAATGCTCAGATGCAGGCGTCCTTTCATAGCGCTTGAAGTTCATGATGCTATATTATTATAAATCCAACATAAAATCGACAGCCTAATACCTTGTTAGTATTAATTAAGCCAAAAAAGATTATATAATCTATAATTTTAAATAGAACCTTGGGGGTTTTATGATAAAAAAAATAAAAATGATTTCAAAAATAGCGATGTTTGCTTTATTAGGTGCCACGTATGCAGATGAAGTTACTGTGGATATGTATGATAAAAACGGTAAAGAATTTGGGGAAATAAAAATAATTGACACTGCTCAAGGTGTTTTATTGACAGGAGAGCTTAAAGGCTTACCACCAGGCGCCCATGGGTTTCATATTCATGAGGGTTCTAAATGTACCCCTCCCGATTTCGAATCAGCTGGTGGCCACTTCAATCCCTTCAATCACAAACATGGATTTTTAGAAAATAAAGAATACCATCTTGGGGATTTACCTAATATCATTGTGAACTCAACAGGTGACGTTGCTTTCTCAACATTAGCGGTTGGTGCAACTTTGGAGCCTGGAAAAAACAGTATTAACAACCGGACACTGATTATCCATGAAGACCCAGATGATTATGTATCACAACCTTCAGGAAATGCTGGTGCTCGAATATTATGCGGTGAAATAAAATCTTAACTCGGTGAAGGACATTTTCGAGTAATTAATTTGCTGTATACACGTTTCTAACAACTGAGTGCAAAAGCATTGTCATCTGTTGCTTCGAATATTTCAGCCAAAGGAGTTTATCACTTGTAAAGTAAGGCTTTCATTATAATCGTCATTAGTCATATTTCTCATGGAATATGCCAAATCAAGAGTTTGGGACATTAAAATTAAAGTTAGCGATATAGTATATAATTGGAAAACGTAAAATAGGATTGCTAATGCCGGTACTAACAGCTCAAAGGACAATAAAAATAAAAAAGAATCAAGTTTGAGTTGATTGGGAAAAATTTCATTGTTCAAAAAAATCATGTAATCATTATAAAGCAATAGTTTAGGAGCCATTCCTATACAGTAAGTAGTAACAGATAAAGGTGTTAATGAGGCAAAAGTGGTGAATGCTGTAGCTGTGAGAGCAAGCGATGGCAGTTGGTAGCTTGTCATGAAAATTGGATTGATTGCTTGTTTAGTAGGCTTTCTATCTTTTCCCATATAGTCTCCAGATATTAATATATTCATATTAATCCTTGAAAAATGCTAGGTCAAATTTATTTGATGGGGTTGATGTTAGATGATTTTTAATGTGGCTATGGGTGGACTTGAACCACCGACCTCAGCATTATGAGTGCCGCGCTCTAACCAGCTGAGCTACATAGCCGATTATTGAATATTGGCAATTTCTATCATGTAAGTCAATACAGTCTGTGATTTTTTCTTGAAAAAAATGAATTAAATAAAATAATCCGTATTGTTTTATTCAAATATTTTATGATAGCGCTTTTGGATTGCGACTTAAAAAAATAGTTGCTAGTATTAAGCCGAGTGATGGGAGGATATAGTGGAATTTGCAACCAATCAGTTTAAAGGCGGCTTAAAAGTGTTAGTCGATGGAGATCCGTGTTCGATAATTCAAAACGATTATGTAAAGCCTGGTAAGGGTCAGGCATTTAATCGAGTGAAGTTTAGAAACTTAAAAACAGGACGGGTTATAGAAAAGACACTAAAGTCAGGTGAGAAATTACCTGCAGCAGATGTTTTAGAAATTGAAATGAGTTATCTCTATAGTGATGATGACTTTCTTTATTTCATGAATCCTGAAACCTATGACCAACAACCAGCAACGAAAGTAGCATCTAAACTTGCTGTTGAATGGATTAAAGAAGGTGATCTATGTAATGTGACCTTTTTTAATGGCGCTATCTTGGTTGTGGAGCCTCCGAACTTTGTGGAATTAAAAGTCATTGAAACAGAGCCTGCTATTAAGGGTGATACAGTGAGCGGTGGTTCTAAGACTGCGAAACTGGAAACAGGAAAAACAATACGAGTACCTCTCTTTATTAATGAGGAAGAAATTTTAAAAATTGATACGCGCACAGGCGACTACGTTTCACGGGTAAAAAGTTAATGATGAATAGCAAAATATTAGACAATATCCAACTGAGATCATCCATCTACAAAAAAATTCGTTCGTTTTTTGAGTTTAATAAAGTAATGGAAGTAGAAACTCCCCTCATGTGTGAAAATACAGTAACAGACCCGTTTATTGACAGTGTGAAAGTCAACATTAATGGAGCAGACTATTTCCTTCAAAGTTCGCCTGAAATGGAAATGAAGAAAATGATCTTATCTGGAATGGGTGATGTTTTTCAAATATGTAAAGCATTTAGGGCAGATGATTTTGGTCAGTATCATCAGCCTGAGTTTACGATGCTTGAATGGTATCGGTTGGAACAAGATTATTTGCAATTAATGCGAGAAGTGGTAAGTCTTTTAGTGACCATTATGGGGCCTATGAAAGTAGAATACGTTTCATATGCTGCATTATTTAAATCCAAGTTAGGTATATGTCCATTTGAGGCGACGATCAGTGATATGGCGTCTATTGCCTGTAAACATAACCTTAACCTTGGAAAGAGCTCGGCAACATTCTCATTAAGTGATTGGCAAAATTGCTTGTTTAGCTTATGTATTGAGCCAATGTTAGTAGATATCCCTTGTTTGATCGTGTATGACTTTCCAATTGGTATTTCTTCACTTGCAAAAGCTGATCCAGAAAATAAGCGTATTGCCCAGCGGTTTGAGTTGTACTTAAATGGTATTGAATGTGGAAATGGTTATAGTGAATTAGAGGATAAATCAGATTATTTAGCACGTTTTAAAGTGCATAACGCACATCGTCAGCAAAATGGTTTAAATCCAATGCAACCTGATGCAACGTTTATAAAAATGTTGGATCAATCTGCTCCAAAATGTGCAGGCGTTTCATTGGGACTAGATCGAATTTTAATGATTATATCAAAATCAAAATCAATTGAGGAGATTATACCACGTTTTGTACACGACGAACTCGACGGATCCCCCAAACTGGTGGTAGGAGCATCATAATAACTACAGCCCCAATAATCGTACTGTATAAGTATGGTCGATCATAATTGAGTTCAAGGGGTATGAAAAAGCCAAGGATGAAAATCGATACAGATGTTAAAATTCCTACAACACAAGCACTTCTTAGGAAAGGAGCTTTAAAAAACTTAGTGTCTGGTCGTTGTGCTCGAAGTTTAATCGCCGCAAGAAACAAGATAATATAAATCACCAAGCTCAGTTGTGTTGTGATAGCACTAATCATTACGAATGCAACCTCCAATGGAAAGAGTACAACGGCAAGGCTCAGTATTATAAAAATGATCATCTGAACTAGTAAAATCTTAGCGGGTACTCCTTGGCTATTTGTTTTTGCTAAAAAGGAGGGTAAAAACCCATCTTTTGTTGCAACAAAAAGTCCTCGTGTAACACCAATGATCCAAGTGATTGTTGTGGTGAGCGAACCAACAATTATCAGTAGACCAAAGATTGGAAATAGCCAAGATAAATGTTGTTTTTCTAACAAAAATTCAGCACATTGCATGATGCCAGCAATGATATTCAGTTCGTCTTTTGGAACTAGTAAGTACACTGATAAAGAAGAAAAGATGAGTGATGATAATATCACCATAGCTGTTATCAATATAGCGCGAGGGTAAGCTGAAGCAGGATTAATAACTTTGTCAGCGTGTACCGCAGACATTTCAATACCAACTAATCCAAAAATAAGCTCTACAAGGTAGGGAAGACTTTCGTGTTGCTCGCTTAGGTTTGGTAAAAATTGTTGAAAGTTTAGGTGTGTCAATGATAATTGTGATAATTCGGATATACCTAATGAACAAATTATTAACATAGGAATGAGTGTGCCAAATATTGCACCATAAGTTGAAATACGGCTTGAAAAATGCATGCCAAACATATTTGCAGCAGTACATAGAATAAAAATAATATTAATGCCTAATAAGGTTGTAAGGGGGCCTAACATGGTATTGATGCCTGTTAGTTGTGCGATGCTCACCCATATAAAGATGACGATGGATGGAAACCAAATGACATTATAAATCCACTGTATCCAAATAATAATAAAGCCTACATTGTGTCCAAAGGCTTCCTTTGCCCATACATACATACCACCTTGTTTAGGATATCTGGAAGCTAATTCAGCACATACTAGACTGATGGGTGCAAAAAATAGAATGGTTGCAAGAAAATAATAGCCAACTAAGCTCGTCCCAAATTTTGCCCCGAATGTAAGGGAGCGTAAGTTATCAATGGCAATGATATTGATCATTGCGATTGAAAAAGTGGTTAAGTAACGCTTGTTAGTCATAGGTCATACCATAACATATTTTTGCAAACATCCAAATTTAGGTTATATTGCATATATATAAGTTAAAGAGGCAATTGTGGAGATTTATTGTGTTGGTGGTGCAGTTCGTGATGAATTGCTTGGGATAAAACCAAAAGAATATGACTGGGTAGTTGTTGGTAGCTCAGCAAAAGAAATGCTTAAATTGGGGTATCAGCAGGTCGGTAAGGATTTCCCGGTTTTTTTACATCCTGAAACAAAGGAAGAATATGCGCTTGCGCGAACGGAGCGAAAAACAGGTGATGGCTACTATGGCTTTGAATGTGACACATCTGCAAATATCTCTTTAGAAGATGATTTATTGCGTCGTGATTTAACAATAAATGCAATTGCTAAATCTCTGAAGGGTGCGATTATTGATCCATATAAAGGGTGCAATGATCTAGAAAGTCAGGTCTTACGTCATGTATCAGCAGCATTCATTGAGGACCCATTACGTATATTAAGGGTGGCACGTTTTGCATCTCAGTTACCAGGTTTTACAGTACATCGTAATACGACGTTACTTATGCAAAATATGATTAAAACACGAGAACTGTTACATGTCTCTGTGGAAAGAGTGTGGAAAGAGTTTTCAAAAAGCATAATGTGTAATGCGCCATGGCGGTTTTTTGAGGTGTTGGACACAGTGGCTGCAAATCAACTGTTATGGCCTGAGTTAGAGTTATCCACTAAAAGTCAGTTAAATATGGATACCATTCAATTTGCTCCAGATCTTGAGACACGATTAGGACTGGTTTTTTGGCTTCAAGATAAAGAATCATCGGAGTTATTTGCCAAAAATTATGCCATACCAAACCGTTGTCAGCGTCTATTGTTTGTAATTACACATTTACAACCTGTCTATAAAGAATTACTTAAGACACCCCATGGTGCTTTAGAGCTAATGGACATTGCAGATGGCTTGAGGCGGCCAGATGCTTTGAATGTGATGCTTAACATTCTAGTTGCTCTTAAAGAGCATGATGCTGTTGAAAGACTTAATTCGATTATTAGCTGTTTATCACAACTGAAATTTGACGAGGTAGCAACCAAGAATAAGCACGATATTAAGGCTGCTATTAAGATGTTTAAGCTGGATCATTTATCCCAGCTATACCAAACACAGAGGTGGTAATTTAGAAAGTATAATCTTTCAATAGTTTCTCTAATGCTTTGGATCGATGACTTAATCTGTTTTTAATTAATTGATCCATCTCTGCGGCTGTGCATTGATGCTCTGAGTCAAAGAAAATAGGATCATAGCCAAAACCATGGGTGCCTTTAGGCTCAAGAGTGATTTGACCATGCCAGAAGCCACCATACAATTTGGGAAGTGGATCATTTGCATGATTGCAGAATGCTAATACACAAACAAAAAATGCACCTCGATCTTTAATGTCTTGCATGTTTAACAGGACTTTTTGAATGTTTTTATTGAAATCTTTTTCCATGCCTGCATATCGCGCGGAATAAATTCCTGGTTGTAAATTAAGTGCATTAATACAAAGCCCTGAGTCATCACCTAGTGCAGGTAATTGTGTGAGTTTAGATGCAAATCTTGCTTTAAGTATTGCATTCTCATAAAAGCTAAGCCCGGTCTCCTCGACATCTTCTGTGGTAATATCCCCCAGAAATCGGACTGTGGTATCTATACTTGCAAAAAGTGCTTGCATCTCTTTAAATTTGCCACGATTTTGACTAGCAAAAACAAACTCTTTTGGAAACTGATTCATATATAGAATATTATCTAATTATATAACCTATATAAAGTATTAAATTCTTGATATAGTTATTTTATGTCTAATACTTCTTTTGATCTCAATGCCCTCTCTAAACATCATTTTCTAACTCCTTGGCTGGTTTGTTGTACAGCGGCTTTATTTTTCCTATATACATTTGTACAGCAAAATATGTTTAATGCCTTAGGTGCTGATTTAATGTCTTTTTTTAAGGTGGATGCTGTTGGTTTAAGTGCATTATCTGCAATGGGTGTTTGGGGAAATGTACTCATGATTCCATTTGCAGGGTTAGTCTTGGACCGTTTCTCTGCGCGTCAAATTCTGTTAACTGCAATGATGATTTGTGTTTTGATGGTTTTTGTGTTTGCAACAACGAGTTATTTTTCTATTGCAATTCTAGCTCGCTTTTTATCGGGAATGTCCTCAGGGTTTTGTTTTTTAGGCTGTGTTGTGGTTGCATCACGTTGGTTCCCGCCGGAGAAAATGGGACAGATTATTGGCGTTGTTGTCACCATGGCGATGCTTGGAGGCGCCCTTGCGCAAGAGCCAATGGTGATTCTCATTGGTCAATTTGGATGGCAGCAAGCTATTTTCCTTACGGGCTTATTTGGGATAGCTCTTTGGTTTTTGATGTTTTTAGGTCTGAGTGATACCCCAAAAGCACGCGTTTTTCAACCGGAAGCCCAAATGACAGTAGACGATCTATCGAAAAGTTTTGTTGCAGCAACCTCCAATCCACAAAACTGGTTCTGTGGTTTATATACTAGTTTGATGAACATTATGATTATGGTCATGGGAGCTGTTTGGGGGGCTGCATACTTAGAGAATGTTCATGGCTTGACACATCATCAGGCGAATGAAGTCACATTTTTAATTTTTATCGGGACAATGATTGGTTCACCTCTTGCAGGTGTTTTATCTGATCGAATCAAAAAGCGCAAAATCGTTATGCAAGCAGGAGCTATTACCTCATTGATCATTGCGATAGCCATAATATATGTACCACAACATAGTTTTTTATCTTTAATGATTTTGTTTTTAGGGCTTGGCATAACAACCAGTACGCAGGTTATTTCTTACCCAGTCATTGCTGAAAGCAACTTGTCTAGGAACACTGGTGTAAGCGAGGCATTGGCAAGCTTTTTGATTATGGGTGGTGGTGCGATTAGTCAAAACCTATATGGTTTTATGATGAATTTACATTCTAGTGGCAGTTTCTTCTTACATTCACAATATGTATATCGGGCCAGTGATTATCAATATGGTTTTTGGCTTGTACCTTTAGCGTTTATTATAAGTTTATTGTTCTCATTCCTTGTCAAAGAAACTAATGCAAAATCAATTGTGTAATCTGATCAATAGTTTATAAATTCCAGGCTATGCGCTTGATTAGATGCAATATAAAAAAAATGTAAATCACTATTATGTGCTGTCATTCGATCTGACCATTTATCACCAATAAAACATGCTTGATGACCTTCTATTTGGAAGTGACGCAGTATTGTTGAGATCATCTTAGTATTTGGCTTGCGGCATTCGCACCTTTCGTGGGGTGCATGAGGGCAATATGTGATGTAATCTATGCTACCCCCTGCTTTGTTTATTTCATGGCTTAATTTGGCGTGAATAGAGTCTACAGTTTTTTGAGTCATTAAGCCTCTACCAATGCCTGATTGATTGGATGCAATTGCAATTTTATACCCAGACGTTGACCACTGACTGATTGCCTTTATTGCACCTGGGATTGGATGCCATTCTTCGACAGATTTAATGTAATGTGGCGAATCATAATTGATGATACCATCACGATCTAAAATAATGACAGCATAGGGTTTAATATTCATTTTTTTGTGAGACGGCCTCCACAAACCTTTTTTTATTATATTGATCATGATGTTGCTTTACATGCCATCGTTTTGGAAACAGGGAAGGAATTTCTTGGTTTTCCCCATGCTCGATCCAGATTTTAAGTGCATAAGGCGTTATTTGTTCAATGATGGTTTTTATATCTTGTAGGCCATTGTCATCTGCAAACAGTGCTGTATCTGGTTCATGTGATATCGAATCATGTTGCCAGCTCTGCTCAACGTAAGGTGGATTTGTAATAATGACGTCTATTTTGTTTAGATCGATGGCTTCTAGCCAATTTCCAGCCACCCATTCCACGGGGTGCTCAGGATATCTTGACTGGTTAATTAAGGCCACTGAGAGTGCTTCAAAGCTATTATCTATGCCGATAATTTGTTTTTGGGGAAATGCTTTTTTCAGCATTAGCGCAATGCAGCCAGAGCCTGTGCCTAAGTCGATAATGGTTTTATCTGTTGATGTGATGGATGATATGATTGCTTCAATCATATGTTCAGTTTCTGGGCGTGGAATAAGGACTCGATGGTCAACAAAAAGCTCTAAGTCAAAAAAATGTGCATTATTGAGGATATATGCCAGAGGCTCTCCTTGGATACGTCGTTGAACGAATGCAGACAACGTCGCATCATCACTCGTTGCTTGTTTCATCCATTGATACTCTTGCATGTAGTTAGGTATGTTGGCGTCATGAAGGGTTTTTAGGTCTTTATTCATAACACTTTTTATGTTTGTCTTTAGGGATTTCTTGAGCAAGTTTAGGTACAAGGTATCCTGGTAAGTAATTTTTAAGTTCGTGATAAAGGGTCAGCGCTTCATGTTTCTTAACAGCAAAGTGCATAGCATTTTGGACAGGATCAAAAAGATGCAAATAGTATGGTAGAACATTGTTTTGCCATAATGAATGTGACAATTTAATGAGTGTTTGTAATTCATCATTGACGTTTTTTAATAGCACAGACTGATTCAGTAATGTGAACTGATTTTGGTGCATTGATTGAATGGTTTGTTTATTCTCGGTGGTCCATTCACGTGGATGATTGATATGTAATACTGCCACCCAACGCCATTGATCATATTTTTTGGGTAATGAAAGAATATAGTTATCTATTCGGCTTGATTTTACAATGGGTATACGTGTATGTAATCGAATTGTTTGAATGTGCTTGAATTGTGTAAGTCGTGAGAGCACTTTATCAAGCTTGTCATTACTTAACATCAACGGATCACCACCGCTTAAGATGATTTCATGAATAGATGTCTGATGTCGAATATATTCCTCAATCTCTGGTAAGTATTTGAATGGGTTTGCATGTTGGTAGTCAAAATGCCGTCGAAAGCAATATCTACAATGTACAGCACAAGCTTGTGTTAACGTTAATAATATGCGCCCGTGATACTTATGTAAAACGCCAGGAATAACCATGCAAGCATCCTCTTCTAAAGGGTCCAATTTTCCGGATGCTATATGTTCTAAGTGAGAGGGTAAAAACTGTGATAGCACTTCAGGGCTACTAGAGATGCTGGCTAAATAAGACTCTGGTATTTTTACTGGGAATCCATAATCGTTTTCAGTCGCAATATGAGAGTTATTCATTGTTTTGAACCATGGGCTCAAAGAATATACTCGCTCTATCAAATGAATTTAAATTAGGATTACGTATAGGTGCTGTGTAACTGACCTGAGATTGGCCTTGAGCAAAAACACTTAAGTTAATAATGGGGTGGACTGCAGCCTTAGACATTTGACTCGTTCTTGCTAAAACACGATGAGCCCTGAGTTGACTCCCATTGAGTTCAGAGTTGCCACTTAACGATAAAACCAGTTGTCTAATATCTCCCGCTAAAAACATTTTACCTGCTTTTCCATCCACAAAAAGCTTGCCTGGGTTATCAATCCAATAAACCATTAAGCGTCCATCTCCATTGTGGGAAATGTTATGGATGGTGTAGAACCCCTCTAAGAACGTATCTGCTGTACTTTCGATGTTCATATTGCGAATTGTCCCGTTCCAATGCTTGGCGGTAACTTGGCAGTTTCCTAAAACAGCGAAACTATTAAGTGCATAGTCAGGTGCAGAGAATTTCCAAATGCCACCACTGATATTAATCACATCATCATCAATGGATACATTTCCCATATTTCTGCTGGTGAGGCTATCTGTATTAAATGTGAGCATGCCCTCATCATAATCTCGACCTTCAATAAATACTTCAGCATTACCAGAGCAGGTAAAGTGCTTAATTAAGTTGATGTCTCTTGGCATCGCAAGTGCTGGTGGTAGGATGAAGCAAATAATGAGTAAATAGGTTCTAAACATGGAGGCTCCTAACTGATATCAATTTCCACACGACGATTAAAATAAGCAACTCGAAGGTCGCTATTGATATAGTCTTGATCAAATAGTAAATCTGCAGCTCCCATACCCTTTGCGCTCATAATGCTGAAAGGAACGCCCATAAACCAAAGATACTCCAAGATTCGGTCTGCTTGTTGTTGCGATATCTGGGTGCCTGTCTGGCCTTCTAAACTTTGGTCTGTGAATGCATAAATCCGAATGGTTCTTGCATTTCTAGCATTTTTGAGGACAGGTGAAAGCAGTTGACCAATGTTAACGCTATATCTGCCATTATGTTGAAATAGCGTATCTGTATTAATTTTAAAGCGTGTTGCAAAAGGTAGGTCTTGCTTTAGAGTGTTATTTACCAAAAATTGCACTCGTGTGTCAGTTTCTGTTAATGGTAAAGAATGCTCTAAACGTTGTGACATTGCCAAATTGGCAATAACTGTCATGAACAATACTAAAATTTTGATCATACTCATCCCTCTTTGAGTACTTTAACATGCTCGTTTTTAATTTGGTATAGCTAAATTGAACTTTAACTATTAAATTGCCAGTGATTAATGATGATATTTGCTGTGAATTCTGGATGAGTAATGCGGATTTTTTTTGGTACAATTCGACTGTCAACACATGTTTTATGTGTGACTTCAATGGTTGCTTTGCCTTTAACGATTTTATCTTCTTTGTCTAATGTGTTTTTGATCCAATAGTAGGCTTCATCAAAGGGTAATTTCCAACCTGTGGAATCATAAAGTAAAGGGTTCATATTGACATTTACCGAATGTGATTCACCTTGATGCCACTCGTAGCCTTTATCTGTCTGTAACATGGTTCCATAGGGTAATCCAACAGGGTTGAGCAAAATCAGCCTGAGTCTTTCATCGTTTTGTTCCCAAATGATCCGACCAGTATATCGAGACTCTTTGTCTTTAACAGCGATGACACCCCGAGCAGTCCAATATTTTGGCAGAGGTAGGTTTTTACAATGAGCGGGAATCACTTCAGTTTCAACATGCTCACTAATACAACCCGACAATAAAATAGGAATGAAAAAAAAGCTAAGGATTAATTTTAAATGAATAATTTTCATACTATCTGAAAAAGTAACTACCCAGCATGACTAGGATAAATGCACCTAGTGAAAAGCTAATACGAAGAGATAATGCTTTTACCATATCGCGTCGATCAGCATTAGGGTTGATCAGTAAAAAGTAGGCTTTGCCTAAGCCGAAAAGGGCTATTGCTAAGAACGCTAATATAATGATATTAAACAACATACCTATAGCGTATCTTAAAGTAGTATCTTTGGGAAGTTTTGTTTAATGCAGTTTAATTGTTACAGTATGAGAAGATGATCACAAAGCTAAACATATTGAGTCGTGCACTGAAGTCCTTTTCTTGGTTTCAGATTTTAGTCGTTATTGCTTTTGTAGGGTTCGCAATGCTGGGCCATTGGCAAATTGTACGAGCACAGTTCAAAACGCGTATGGTACGAGCACTTGCACATCAAGGTCAAACGATCGACTTTAAAGATGTGAGTCAACTGAATGTAGAGTATCATCGTCTCACTGTAAAAAATGGCCAATGGCATACAGGTGTTTTTGTTTTAGACAATCAAATTCAGGAACATCAAGTGGGGTACCGCACTTACCGATTGCTGTGTGAACAATCAAGTTGTTTGTTGGTTAGAGGCCCCTGGTATGCAAAAGATAAAAAGCGCAAGGATATTAACGATGATAGCCATCAATTAAGAGGGTTATTACGTCCAGTACCCATTTCGCTAATCAGACATAAAGAGAGTGACATGCACACGGGTGCGTTGATTTTGGCAAGCTTAGATACTGGATTTTTAGAGCAACATTTTAATGTGAAGTTGTTACCTTATGAATTCATATTGGAAAAGTATAATGATTTAGATCTTTTTAAATCAAGACTTACAATCCATCGGCATTATGCTTACGCACTGCAGTTTTATTTGCTTGCTTTTGTGGTTGTTGTTGGATATATTTTTATTTAGGTAAATGACTATCTCAGCTAATAAAAAATTCTTTATATTTACAGCGATGCTTACTCTTGCGCCATTTTTGTTTGTGGGTTGGTGGATGGTGTTTGGTAAACCAAACCCTACGAGTCAAAAAGGTCACTTGATTAACCCATACATCACCGCACAACTTGACCAATCAGAGCATCCACAGTGGACTTTAGCTTACTTTGCAGATGACCGTTGTGATTTGGAATGTCTCGGGAAGATTTATTTATTGGATCGTATACGTGTGAGTATGGGGAAAAACCAAGATCGAGTTAGGGTATTGTTGTTAACTTCAACACAGTTTACTGTCGATAAAGTGAAATCAATGGTGGTCAGTGACTTTAAACAGCTAAAGGAAGCTATCAATGATGATGAGATTGTCATTATTGATCCCAAAAACCAAATGGTCATGAGTTATAATCAAAATGTGGATCCACGAAATATTAGTGCTGATCTGAAAAAATTACTGAAGTTCTCTAGGATTGGCTAATGCACTCGCCACGTATGCAACTAATTGTAAAATCTTTTCTAATTTGGGGTGTGATTACCGTACTCTTGGGTGCGTACACTCGAATATCAGATGCGGGTCTTGGCTGCCCTGATTGGCCGGGTTGTTTTGGTCAGTTATTAGCACCCTACACCGACAAACAAGTCGAAGCATTACAAGTAAATTATGCTGCAGATCAAATGGAAGTTTCTTCATTCAAGGCGTGGCTTGAAATGGTGCATCGATATGCAGCAAGTATTTTTGGTACATTCTTAATCATTTTAGGCCTTTATATGTTGTGTAGTAATACGTTTACAAATAAAAGGTGGCCTGGTGCAGCGCTCATTGCATTGGTTGTTTTTCAAGCGCTTTTAGGGATGTGGACAGTTACTTGGAAATTGCACCCATTAGTTGTTATGGGCCATTTAATGGGAGGGTTAACACTAACAGGTATTCTTTTTTGGATAGTGATCAACATGCGTCCGCGACAAACCCTTTTTTTAAATGTAAACCATACCTCTCGTGCAGTTGGTATTGGGTTGATTCTACTAATTATACAACTAATATTAGGCGGATGGACTAGCTCCACCTATTCTGGAGTAGCATGTGTTGGTTTTCCTTTGTGTGAAGGGACACTATGGCCTCACATGAATTTCACCGAAGGGTTTTATCCGTTATTAAGCATTGGTAAAAATTACCAAGGTGGACTATTTAGCCATTCCGCGCGCGTTGCCATTCAAATGATGCATCGATATTGGGCGTTTGTGGTGGTTATGTACTTCCTTTATATTAGCGTACGAGTTCCACCGAAGAATAAACGTGCACGCCAATGGAATTGGTGTTTTTTGTTTGTTTTATTTTTACAAGTGATGGTTGGCGTACTAAATATTGTATGGTATTTACCAATTTCTCTTGCGGTATTGCATAATGGGTTAGCGCTGTTATTATTGCTTTTGGCATTAGGCTGGTACCATACAGAGCAACATCAGCCATGCTAGATGTCCGTTTAATTCAAGAATACCTCGTATTATGTAAATTTCGAGTGGTTGGATTAATGTTGATTTGTGCATTTGTGGGGATGCTTTTAGCAAGTAACGAGTTACAGCCTATGCTGATGTTCAATGCATTGCTTGGCATTGGATTTATCTGTGCAGCAGGTGGTATTTGTAATCAGGTTTTTGAAGTTCATATTGATGCTTTAATGAGTCGCACTAAAAATAGGCCATTGCTCAGTCAAAACATCAGTGTGAAAGATGCCACGCGTGTGGCGATTCTATGTGCATTTGTTGGGACTTCGATATTGTTATACTACGTAAATACAGTGACCGCTTATTTAAGTTTAGCGGGTGTCATTGGTTATGCGCTTATCTACACATGTTTCCTTAAAGCTTCGACACCACAAAATATCGTGATTGGTGGCTTAAACGGTGCACTACCTCCATTGCTGGGTTGGACAGCAATCACTGGACATTATTCAGCAGAAGCATTAGTTTTAGTTGCCATTATATATACTTGGACACCGCCACACTTTTGGGCATTAGCAATTCATCGTCGAGAGGATTATGCGAAGGCAGACGTACCCATGCTACCAGTTACGCACGGTGTGAAGTTCACCTGTCAGCAAATTGTTTTATATACAATTTTGATGGTCATTGTAACCATGTTTCCAGTGTTGTTAATGATGTCAGGTTTAATTTATGCGCTTGTAGCAGCCTTACTGAATATTCTTTTTTTAAGTTCCGTATGGCAACTATACCATCGACCAACCAATCATAATGCATTATCTACATTTCATTTAAGTATTCATTATTTAATGTGGTTGTTTGTAGCGTTAATGGTTGATCATTTTTATCTGATTCCTATTTAATGGTGTCTAGAACGTGTCTTGGTTAAATTGGTTGAAACAAGTAGATCCTGATTTTGGGGAGCAACATGCTTCATTGCTGCATGAAGATGATGAAGGCATGTACTGGGAATTTAATAACAAAAAACAACGCATTGATTGGGCTAGAAAACTCAGTGCCATGCATCCACGCGATCTTTATAAATCAAAGCACCTGTTATTACGAAGTATTTGGGGAAAAAGAGCTACACCACCATTTGTTTTAGATGGTTTTGCGGGCATGGGAGCTGATGGCTATTTAATGGTTTATAGTGGGTGTCAGGTTTTAAGTTGTGAAACAAAGCCTGCAGTTTTTGCCATCTTAAAGGATGCTTATAACAGAGTTTATGACCGGTCTCATTCCAACTACTTGTCTAAATGGTGTATGATGCCACAAAACGTCTTTGATCTCATAAAGACTTGGCCTCGGCATCGTGTACGACCAGATGTGGTCTATTTAGACCCTATGTTCAAAGTCGATTTTAGAGGACAAGTTAAACAGTACGCGTGGCTTTTGAATCAAATTGGAGATCAAACTGTACCACAAAATGTTTTACAGGTAGCATTGAATTTTGCGATTGAGCGAGTGGTTGTTAAGCGAAGTATTAAAAGTGGTTTTGTAGACGACAAAAAACCAACCTATTCCATAAGTGGTAAAACCATTCGGTATGATATTTACCAAGTGCGATAATCATTTTCCAGGTACATCACCCCAAAGGTGCTTGTGAAGCTGGATTTGAAAACGCACGGGAAGGGCTTCTTCGAGGATCAAATTTGCTAGTTCTTGGTGTTTCATATTGGGTTCACATGGTGAAAACCAAGTTTGGCAGATGGCATCTAGTTTTAGCTGGCGCACTTTTTCTTTTGACCATGTAAAGTCATCCAAATCACCTATTACAAATTTAATTTGATCTGTTGGTTTTAGAAGCTTGAGATTATCCCAGCGCATTTTATCTGTTTCGTTGGATGAGGGAGTCTTAATATCCATGACAATAGTGACACGTTCATCAACATCCTGGATATTTAGGGCCCCACTGGTTTCAAGTGAAACATGATAGTCTTGATCACATAATGTGCTTAATAAATGCAGTACCGATTGTTGAGCAAGTGGTTCACCACCCGTAACGCATACATGTTTTGTTTTGTAGTGTTCGATGGCTTTTAGGATTTCAGAGGTTGTTTGTAATGAGCCTCCTTTAAATGCATAAGCAGTATCACAATAGGTGCATCGTAGAGGGCAACCAGTTAATCTAATAAAGATGGTTGGTAAGCCGCTGGTATTTGATTCACCTTGCAATGAGAAAAATATTTCGTGAATTCTAAGTTTCTGTTGGCTCATAAATTACTGCAAAAACGTCGTTTTCAGCCAATCGAATACGGGTGATACGTAGGTGATTGGGGATTAATTGTTTTAATTGTGCATAAATCCATTTTGCGATATTTTCAGAGGTTGGGCTGGTTGTTTTAAACGCATCTAACGTATTGAGATGTGCATAATTTAATGGTTTGATCGCTGTGTCCACCCACTCTTTAGCTTGATAGTAATCGGCAACCATGTCCGCAGTTTCATCTTCATTACAAATGATTGCTTGTAAATGATAGGTGTGACCGTGCAGTTGACTACATGGCCCAGCATAATTTGTTAACGCAACAGCGGCTTGAAAATAACTTTTAACTTCAATACTTAGCATAAGAATACGATTATCTATAAGAAACTTAACTAGGTCAAGATTTATTGCTTGTTCATTCTAAACTGATTTATTATGATTTATAAATAATGAAGCATCTTTTATTAATTCTAACTATCATCACGCCGTCTCTTTCATGGGCAGGATTGACGGAAGATATTAAGTGGATTCGAAATAACAGTTTTTGTAAAGGGTACTTTAAATCACTTGCTCAAGGGTTGCCGAGCTTGCCGCAGGGGCAAACTGTGATCGAGACAAACAATGACAGTAAACTCAAGTTAGGTGATCATGCTGATTTAAACCAAGTGCAAGTTGAGCAAAACAATATGCTCATAACATCAAAAGCAGCTCGAATAGATTTAGACAGTGACAATAAAATAAAATCTTTAAACTTTCAAGGTCGCAGTCACTATCAAACACCGGATGTGATTGTGTATGCGCAGGCTGGCAAGTTCGATATTCAAAAGGATCAAGTGCGTTTGGATCGAATTACATACCGCATTCAGCTGGAGGGTAATAATGCATGGGGACATGCTAAACGTGTGTGGCGTGATGAGCAGCATCGGTATTATTTTATTGACCCCTATCTTTCCTTTTGTCCACCGAATGGCAACACATGGTCCGTTAATGCTGGAATGATGATATACGATCCAAATCGGTCCATTGTGATTCTAAAAGACCCGACCATCATGGCATACGATCACCCAGTGGTGTCTGCAGCGTACCTTGATTTTGCTACTAAGGGTAGAAAGTCTGGTTTTTTGAAGCCTGTTTTGGGTGCAACACCTTATGCTGGAACCATATTATCCATTCCATATTATTTTAATATTGCTAGTAACATGGATTTGGTACTAGGACCAACCGTTTATACTAAACGTGGTGGAGGTATCGATTCCAAGTTAAGGTATTTGACGACGGCACATAGTGGTGAGTTAAAATTTAAAGGCTTATATGACTTTGATCAGAAGACCAAGCGCTACCAGGTTGATTGGAGCCAACATTCGCACTTTCTGAGAGATTTTACGGTGGATATCAATTATACAAACTTCAGTGATAAGGATGTATTTAAGGACTTTGGTAATGCCCTGAATCTAAATGACACTTTACACCCTGTAGAGCGTGCAGATGCTGCATGGATGCCACAGTGGGGGATGTTTCAAGCGGGTGTTGTAAACTTTCATAACAGTTTTGTTGAAAGTAGTGCCAGTATTCCAGATGTAAACTACGTACGTTTTACTCCGAGTAATATTAACATAGGCCGTAACGTGAATTTTTCTCAACGCTTTGAGTATGCTTACTTTAATGAGATCAGCCCAGCCAATCAGGGTGATTTTGGAGACGGTGTTGATCGGGCATTTGCTGACCTTGATTTATCCCTGAACCTAAATACGTCGTATGGGTTCATTCGACCTCGGATTGGTAGTAAGTTCCGCTGGTATCACAATGATGGTATAAGAACATATCAAGACGCAATTCCTCGATTCCAAGTGGTTTCAGGATTGAATTTTGAGCATCGTGCTGCAAATCATCTTCAAGTGCTGACGCCACAAATCGGTTATGTATATGTACCATACAAGGATCAAACCACATTGCCATTATTGGATACAAGTTTACAATCGACCAACAATTTACCTATGTTTTTCTCACCCCATCGTTTTCTTGGGTCGGATCGTGTTGGTGACGAGAATGCTGTGCTAGTGGGCGCGTCCAGTCGTATTCAGTTTGATGATAACCATTATTGGGATATTGCTGGAGGTCAGCAGATTAATATTCATCCAACACGTGTGTGTTTAAATGACTGCAGTGATGAATTGGACGGGACTAGTAATTATACGCCACTATTTTTTGCAATAGATGCACATTTATCTCGTTTTGAGACAAAAACAAATATAAATTACGATAGTAATATCCACCATTTGCGTAACTTGGGTTCTGAATTGCATATCAAGTCACGGTATGGGGATCAAATTGGCCTAAATTATCAATATGATACTCGAAAATCTACAGATCAAAATAATGAATTGACACCATTGTTATCACGATTAGGACTGAACGCAGATTATAAGATAACGCCTTATTATCGCATTAAACCATCCGTGTTCCATGATTTTGAAAATGAGCGTTCAACCAGCTATGAGCTTAGCAATGAGTTTAAATCATGTTGTTGGACTGGAGAATTTAAAGTGGGAAGACGCTTTGTTGGAGATGTGCCAGATGGGGATAATTACCAATGGTATGCGGGTTTTTGGATCTATTTAAATGGGTTTTCGCATCGATAAACTGCATGCACATAAATAATTAATTTTAGATCTTGTATGTCTTGTAATCGATCGCTAGTATAAAAGTGGTTAGGAGTTGGAATGAAAAACACGGTTAAGTTAATTTGGTTTTTAGTTTGTTGGGGGATGACGTTTGCAGCGGATTTAGAGCGAATAGTCATTGTGGTAAATGATACAGCAGTGACTGAATATGATATCGATCAGTTTCGACAAGCGACCATGTTTTTTGTTCCTGAAAAAGAAAAAGATCAAGCATCACAATTGATTGAGAGGGATATCCACCGTCTGATGACTGATCGGGTATTATTATTAGAACAAGTTAAACGTCTCAATATTCAACCAGATAGTAAAACACTGGAAGATTATCAAAATATTAATTTAAAAGCTGTGGGGGTTGCATCGAGTCAATTAGATGAGGCTGCAGCGAAGGCAAATATCAAGCCTGCAACATTAAAAAATTACATGACAGAAAATTTATCAATCAGTATCTTACGCTCAAAGGTTGCTAGTTCAAAAGCACAATTAACACCTCAAAAAGTTAAGGAATATGTTGAAAAGAAACAAGCTGAAAATTCAGTATACACATTTACAGATTATGTGGTGTTGCATTCTGATAAACAAAGTAAGAGTCTTGCCCATCAATTACAGCAATCCTTGGCTAAGAATGATATTGTGCCTAAAAAGCTTAAAAGTGTTGTTGAATCAACAGCCTATACCAAGACGAAGCAGCACGCTATTCCCGATTTGTTTTTGTCCCATTTTAAGGATGTGACAGCGCCTGGTGCAACGGCAGTATTTAGAGCAGATAATGGTTACCACGTTATTTACTTAAATGAGGTTGTGCAACCTGAAACCATTACTGACAATCAAGCCATGCAAGAAATGTTTCAAGCAAATGCAGAGCGTTTATTCGGTGAGTGGTTTGATTCTGTCAAAGGAAATGCGTATATTCATATTTTTGAATAACGTTAATGAAACTACTTAAATCTTTCGGTCAGCATTTTTTGCAAGACCAACAAATCATAGAAAACATACTAGCAGCATGTGATGTTAAAGCGGATGCTACGGTAGTAGAAATAGGTCCTGGCAGTGGTAATTTAACACGTCATCTTATTCTCAAATATCCCCATTTACATGTCATTGAGGCTGATAAAAGATGGTGTGAGTATTTAGAAAAAAAATATGCAGAATCCTTAAAGATTCATTATCAAGATGCATTAAAATTTGATTGGTCACAAGTCCCTAATCAACTGTTCATTGTGGGTAATCTTCCCTACCAAATTGCCAGTGAATTGATGGTGCAGTTAGTTACCGCTCCTGTAAATTTCAAATCTGCAGTATTGATGATGCAGCTAGAAGTGGCTGAGCGCGCCATGGCTTTGGTTAATACCAAAGCATATGGTCGATTATCGGTGTTATTACAAACCCAGCTTGATTTTGAGGTCATTGTTAATGTTCCACCAGAAGCATTTAAACCACCTCCTAAAGTTCAATCTCAAGTCATAAAGTTAACACCAAAGCCACAGCCTTTATGTCCACCATCACAGCTGCATTATCTAAGTTTAGTAACACAAACCGCTTTCTCAAAACGCAGGAAAAAAAACAGTAACGCATTTGAGGCATTATTTTCACTTGATGTCTTGAAATCATGTGGTATTGATCCACATCAAAGACCACAAGAGGTCTCGATCGCAGGTTATTTAGAGTTAGCAAAAATACTCGAAAAAAGGGGAGAATAAAAGGGGTATTGGTATTTTTGATTTTTTTTGATATAATCCATTTTTAGATTTAAGGACGGGTTTCATTGGCCAATAAGCTGAATAATAAATCGCTGGAAAAGCTTGCTCGCGCGGGTATGGGCGACGCTGCAAACATTGCAATCACCGGTGCAAAAGATCATTTTATGCAAGAGGGTGATCAAGTATTTGCTGGTCAACATCTTATCGTGGATTTTTATCAAGCGCACTATCTGGATGACTTAAAAAAAATGGAGCAGGCTTTTAGAGAAGCCATTAAAGCTGCTGGTGCAACACTTTTGCATATCCATTTGCATCATTTTACTCCAAATTATGGTATTTCAGGTGTTGCAGTACTTGCAGAATCTCATATCAGTGTTCATACATGGCCTGAGCGTAACTATGCTGCATTTGATATTTTCATGTGTGGTGATGCAAGACCATTGCTGGCACTTGAAAAATTAAAAGCATACTTTCAGCCCGAAACAACAAAAATAGATCTCATTAAACGTGGCATAGTACAAGATGAGCTGGTTTAAAGAAACATTACACCAACATTGGCAACAATGTTTGAAAATCGATCAAATCTTACACGAAAGCCAAAATGGTTTGCAAAAGTGTATGATTTTTGAGAACACAACATTCGGTCGTGTACTCACATTAGATGGTATTGTACAACTTACGGAACGAGATGAGTTCATTTATCACGAAATGTTTACCCATTTACCTGTTTTTGCACATGGTGACGTAAAGCGTGTTTTGGTGATAGGTGGTGGTGATGGTGGCATTGTCAGAGAGCTTTTGCGTCATCAGGTAATTGATCAGATTGATTTAGTGGAAATTGATCAAGATGTAATCACGTTAAGCAAAGAATTTTTTCCAATGGTGTGTCAGGACGCCTTTGACGATCCACGTTTGACTGTAAACATTGCGGATGGACGTCAGTTTTTAAAAGATACGACATCCAAATGGGATTTAATTTTAGTGGATTCAACAGATCCTATTGGCCCTGCAACCACATTGTTTGAGAAAGATTTTTATCAATTATGTCTTAACGCATTGAACCCAAAAGGTATTCTGGTTACTCAAAATGGTAGTGCATATATTCAGCTCGAAGAATTAACCCAAACTCAGGCCCGTTTAAGTGCATTGACAAAATGGTACGGGTTCTATTTTTCCATGGTGCCAACGTATGTGGGTGGTAATATGAGTCATGCTTGGGCTACGAATGACTTTGATTTATCGAGTGTTGATCTTAAGACAATTCAACAACGCTTTAAATTAAAAGGATTGAATTGTCGCTATTATAACCCAAAGGTGCATGTGAGTGCTTTTGGTATACCACAATATATCTTAGATACGTTTAAATAAGGAGCCTTCGATGTCAGTTGACGTTTTAGAAAAAAAAGTAAATACACAAAGCGCTGAAGAAACGCCATGGGGATTATCCTCATGTGTTGATTTATATGAATGTGATCCACACAAAATACGCTCTCCTGAGAGTGTTAAACAATTTGTAGAGGAGCTAGTAGCCCTCATCCAAATGAAAACATTCGGTCCATGTCATGTGGTTGATTTTGGTGAAGATGAGCGAGTTGCTGGTTTGTCTATGGTCCAGCTAATCGAAACCTCTTGTATTACGGGACATTTTGCTAATCAAACCAATAATGCATACATCGATATTTTTAGTTGTAAGATGTATGATCCTGAGTTAGCGGCAACTTTTGCAAAGCAGTTTTTTGGTGCAAAATCATATGAGCTACAAACCAACACAAGAAGATGAGCGCGGTTTAGACTGGCTTAAATCAGGTGCAGTATACGTCAATGAGTATGCTCCACACATTCTAAAAGCAGTGCCTCGAAAATGTTTAGTGCACCCATTACGTGTGCATGCTGTAGATATTTGGAATGCCTATGAAATATCTTGGTTATCTGAAAAGAAAACCCCGCAAGTCGCTGTCGCTAAAATTAGTGTAGATGGCCATTCGCCCAATTTGGTTGAGTCAAAGTCATTAAAGCTATATTTAAACTCATTGAATGATACGAGTTTTTCTTCTACAACAGCATTAAAACAATTGATTGAACAAGATCTTGCGCGTGTAGCTCAATCTGATGTCAAAGTTGAGTTAGAGCTTCCTCCATTCAAGGGGGTAAAGCAGACGAAATTTGATGCATCCTGGCGATGTATAGATGAGGATGTGTTGATGCCTAAAATGGCTGCTATTGCGCCCGAGGTGCTGGTTAAACGATCCAGTAAAGTGGTGAATGAAAAGTTATATAGTCATCTTTTAAAATCCAATTGTTTAGTAACCAATCAGCCAGATTGGGCAACGCTTATGATTGAGTATCAAGGTGATGCGTGGGATTATGAAGGGTTATTAAAATACATCGTTTCATATCGACATCATCAAGGCTTTCATGAGCAATGCGTTGAAAATATATTTTATGATTTAGCCACACGGTTAGCGCCTAAAAAGCTATTGGTCCAAGCATTCTACACCCGTCGAGGTGGTTTAGATATTAATCCGATACGGAGTAGTTTTCAGCCTGATCTTGATATTGGGCGAACGTACCAACAATAAATTTATCGAATCGTTTTTTGTGTTTTTAGATCGATGATGGTACTTGGTGTTTGCCGTTTTCCAATTTTTCCTGGGACAATAAGGTCTACTGATGCGTTGAAATAGTCATAAACAGCATCTGCAGTTTTAGCACTTTCAAAATGATGCGGATTTGCACTGGTAGATACAATGGGTTTACCAAAATGTGTGCAGATTTCACGAGCTCCTACATGATCGGGTACACGCATAGCCAGGTTGGGGTGTTTGCCACGTAACCAATAATGTGTTGAGGAAGGTACTAGCCAAGTTGTAGGACCAGGCCATGTTTTAGCTATTTTTTTGATATCAGGGGCTTTTAGATTATCGCAATAGGGTTTTAAGGAATCGAGATTGGCTCCGATGATAATAACCCCTTGATCAACAGCTCTTTTTTTGAGTGTAATAATCTTCATGACAGCTTGTTCATTATCAGGATCACAGCCGAGGCCATAACAAGACTCTGTTGGGTAAGCGATGATGCCGCCTGCTTTTAAAATGGCAGTAATTTTCTCAAGATTCAGTGGAGATGACATGTTTACATTCCGGGCAAACGATCTTTTTACCTTCCTTCTTGGTAATTTGTTCCATAGTGATTGGCCATTTACATTCTGGACATGCTGATTCAATAGGTGTATGCCACAATGCATATTGGCATTTGGGGTACCCTTTACAACCAAAGAAAATTTTGCCACGTCGAGTGAGCTTTTTCATTAAATGATTTTCTTTACATTTTGGGCAGGTGACACCAGTGTCTTCTGATACCTTGAGTGACTCAATGTGTTTACAGTCGGGATAACGACTGCAACCAATAAATTTACCATAGCGACCAAACTTATATACTAAATCAGCTTCACATTTAGGACATTCACGACCCACTAGTTCAGGGGTTTCAGGTTCTTCCTCACCATCTAAATTACGGGTATAGTCACAATCAGGGTATTTGCTACATCCTACAAACCGCCCACGTTTACCCAGTTTGGTAACCAACTGTGCTTCACATTTAGGACACTTTTCATCCATTTTTTCTTCAGTGACGTCACTGCGTTGAACATTCTCACCCACAGAGTCAATTTGTTTATGAAATGGCTGCCAAAACTCAGCCATTAATGGCTTCCACTCACCTTCTCCACGAGCTATAGCATCCAATTGATCCTCTAGTTTTGCTGTGAAATCATATTCAACGTATTGGGTAAAGTGATTATCAAGAAACTTATTAACGATTTCGCCCACATCAGTTGGTTCAAAACGTTTGTTGTCATTCTTCTCGACATATTCACGATCTTGCAACGTCGAAATAATCGATGCATAGGTAGAGGGCCTACCAATCCCTTTTTCTTCAAGACTTTTAACTAAAGTTGCCTCATTGTATCGAGGGGGTGGTTCTGTAAAGTGTTGGTCTTGTAGGATTGCGTTTACCTCTATGGACTGTCCTTCCTTTATCTCAGGGAGTAAATTCTTTTCTTCTAGGGCAGAGACTTTATTATCATCTTGACCTTCTTGATATACTTTTAGGTAGCCAGGGTGCTTAACACTGGAACCATTTGCTCTAAAGACAGCTACTTGGTCGGCAACTAAATCAACACCCACGGTGTCCATGATTGCGGAAGCCATTTGGCTAGCAAGTCCTCGTTGCCAGATCATTTGGTACATTTTAAATTGTTCTGGTGAAAGCATGTGCTGAAGTTGGCTTGGTTTACGGTTAAAATCAGTAGGACGAATTGCCTCGTGTGCTTCTTGCGCATTCTTGGTTTTTGTTTTAAATACTCTGGGACTATCGGGTAGAAAATCCTTACCATATTCCTTTTCAATATATTGTCGCATGATTGGAAATAATTCAGTGGCAATATTCACAGAATCTGTTCTCATATAGGTTATAAGACCTACATGCTCTTGATCGATATCAATACCTTCATATAACTGTTGCGCAACCCGCATAGTGCGTGATGCAGTGAAACCCAGTTTACGCACAGCATCCTGTTGTAGTGTTGATGTGGTGTAAGGTGGAGGTGGATTACGTTTTCGCTCTTTTTTGACAACTGACGAGGCTTTCAAGGATGAGAACTTTTTGATAGCGGTTGTCATTTCAGTTGCCTGAGCTTCATTTTTGATACTTAAAGGCTCAAGTTTTTCACCATTGTAGTGTGTTAACTTACCTTGGAATTCGATTTGGCTTTCTTCATGTTTTGAATTAATGGTCCAATATTCTTCTGACTTGAAGGCTCTGATTTCAAGCTCACGTTCTACAATCATCTTTAATGCAGGGCTTTGAACTCGGCCAGCAGACAAACCACGACGAATCTTTTTCCATAATAATGGTGATAAATTAAAACCTACTAAATAATCCAGCGCACGTCGTGCCTGTTGTGCATTTACAAGTGGCATTGAGATATCACGCGGTGCTTCAACAGCTTGTAATATAGCGCGTTTAGTAATTTGATGAAAAATAACTCGTTTACAAGGTATTTTTGCTAGTTTTTTTTGTGCATGTATTAAATGAGCAACATGCCATGCAATGGCTTCACCTTCGCGATCGGGGTCAGTTGCAAGTAAGACTTGATCGACTTTTTTAGCTGCTTGGATAATCTTATCCACATGTTTTGCGTTACGTTCAATCGTATCATACTTCATCTCAAAATCATGTTCTGGATCAACAGCGCCAGTTTTGGGAATAAGGTCTCTAACATGCCCATAGCTTGCTAAAACATGATATTGTTTGCTTAAATATTGTTGAATAGTCTTTGCTTTAGACGGTGATTCAACGATTAGCAATGATTTGCTCATTTAAACCTCATAAAAAAAATCAATTAATTGCATATGGTCCATAACCATGACACATTTGCAATCAATTTTCCAGCTTTTAAGAAAATAAATTCCTGTTTTATGTATATAGCACAAATGATAATGAGCAATCAATAAGGGGTTGAGAGAGGAGATATTATGATTATGATGTTCGAAAATGCCATTTGATGGTTATGATAATAGCGTGCATTTATAAATCATCTTTACAAACGTGATTTAAGAGAAATTTGTTTTATAAAGAACAGTTATTTTTTTGTTCTACAATCTCTAGGGGGAAAAATCTAATCGCTTAGCTCTATTAAATTAGTGTGAATCCCAAAAAGAAAAAGTATGGGTTATTATGATTGTGATGGATAGTGTTTTGTAATTGTTCTTGTAGTTCATTTTCAACGCATTTAATATTTCCTTAATATAAAATTGCTATCATAAAAAGATAGATGATAGTAAATGAGAATAAAATTATGAACACTAAACAAAAATTATCTTATGTAAAACTTCGTGAACTGCTTAGAAAATCTTCTCCATCGTTAGAGGAGTCGATCTTAATAAATAATACCTTACGTGAAGATCCAGAAATCTTAATGGGTTTTGAATCCACTTTTCTTCAAGACAACATCTTACGCCAATTATTTAACGTTGCAGATAGTCTTGGAATTAATAATTTTAAGGTGATAAATCGTTTCGTTGCATCATTAAAGAAACAAAAAGCAACAACACTACGATTGATCAAAACTGATTTAAATGATAATGTTTGGACTCAAATTAATAAATTTTTAGTGGGTAGAGTGAGTGATGAAAATAAGGATATCAACACAACAAAATTACCCCAAGTTAATCAATTCGATCTCGATCGCATCGATCAATTTTGTGTTGTTTGGGATAATCTTTGGATGATAGAGAGTATTAAGCCTATTATAAATACGGTAGATTGGGAGGAGGCTCCAAAACCTAAAAGCCTTATGGTAGATGCACTTAAAGCCAGATTAAACCCATTGGTGAATCCGCCTACTTTTAAATCCTATTTGCTATTTAAAAAGATCCCTTCTATAGGTAGCTTGTATTCAGATATTCAAATTCATCCATGGGATTCTATCGATCTTTTTGATAAGAAAGTGGAAAGTGGTAATCGTTCATATACTACTTGTTTTTCAGGAAAATACCAGCCGTATCTGATGTCACAAAAACATTGGGGCTATAAACATTACTCTAACGAGGAATCTATTCTTGGATTGGCGAATCAGTGGGCTTTTCCTGACTTATTCAAAAAGCAATCTATTATTTGGCAGAGAGCTGAAGTAATGTCCTATCCAAGCTATAGTGCAGTTTATGATAGGTGGGGAGAGAATTCTAACGAATATATCCAATCTAAACTTACTGTATTAAATAATAAGCAAAAGGTATATGAGAAACCAATCAACCTGATGGAAAGAGAAGCTTTTTTTGAGGCATTAAGAACGACTATGGAATATTTTCCAAATGAAACAGTGGATTATTTATTATCTAAAAAGGACAATGGTTTATTTGGTCGTTCAGTTTTTAACTTTATACTTTCACAAGGTCAAGTCAATGAAATTGTTAAGTTGATTGAACTTAAAACGTATTCAGTTGATCATCAATATAAACTACTAACTGGCATTGGAGCACCACAGTTTCAGTATTACGCTTTGATTCAACTGATGGTTCACAATGCACTGTCCGATTCTGTTTTGGCAGCAGCATTAAGTGAGGTTTATAACGGCTATCATAAAGAATTAGAGAAAGTCGTTGATAGAATAATCAAGGATCTTATTAACAACTCCTCAAACGTACCTAAAAGCCAAGTAGTTGGTTTGAGCTACTTATTATTTAAGCTTGAAAGATATGATGTCTTGGCCAATTTTCTAAAAAGTATTGAAAGCGAATTGCCCCAATCGCTCCAGACTAAGATTTTAGAATCACCTTCGAGTGTTGTTTTAGACCCACTATATGAGTTCTTCACACAGGAAAATAAGAATGCTGCAGAAGAAAGGATGCGATCTTATTACTGGTTTAGCTCAATGTTTAATACATGGCAAAAGCCTGTAGTGAATGAAATTTTTGCACTGCGTAAATAATTTAACATGCCCGACACCCTTTAAACAGGGTGTCGGGTGTTAGTTTAATATTTCCTTAATGTTTTTTTGTTATTTTTAATAAACACGTTCTAAAGTGAGATAAAATGTTAAGACATGATAGAGAAACAAGAGCAATAGAAGATTATAATTTAAGGGTATATTACATCTTTGTTGCCTTATTAATCATTGTATCCGCATTTAATCCATTTGTGGGTGTTGCTGGTATAGTTGCAACATTATTAGTGGGCCCAATCTGTAATATAATATATGGACACTTTAGTAATCGGATGCATGCAGTCTCTCTTTATCTTAATAACACCATTGACCCTTATGACCCTGTAGATGGACTTGTGCACGATGAAGCAATGCATGGTGTATTTGATTGGACGTTCTTGGTGATTTTAAGTGTAATAGCTATTTTGCTCTATATTTTGTCTCTAACAGTCTTGCCAAGTTTAGCAGGTGTTGCCAGTTTAATAATGGGTCCTGTAGGTGCGTTTGTATTTGGTGTAACGCTCTTTTGGTGGGCCGTTAGTAGCCACACAAAGCTTAAGCATCTTGATCAAATTGCAGAGCATCACAAACCGATTGTTTTGATGCCTGAGCTTAATGATTACGATACAATTTTTAAGTGTGATTATGAAAAAGACTTTAATGATGCACTATCTGATGATTACATGTTTAAATATCCAATCCGTATGGATCAAAAAGAGTACAGAGGTTTGCAGAGCTTTTATGGTCTCGAGGATGCACCCAATGTAGCATACGAACAATATTTGACTACTATGGATATGATGGCGTGGTTATGTGCAAGTGCTGCAGCTTTTGGTTGTTGTGCCCTAAGTTTAATAGCGTCAAGTTGTTTGCCATTAACCATAATAACGTTGGTGTTTTTAGCAGTTGCTACACTTATAAAAGGCTTGCAGCTTTTTGGTGTGGATGAAGTGATGGCAAACCACCATACACAATCGATAGCCCCTTAATAAAACCTTAATAGCAATTTAGTATAATAATTTTAAAAAAGAAGAAGATATGTTTAGAGAAAATGACCAATTTAATAAAGAATTAGAAGAAAGAGCCATTGTTGAGCGATTAAAGCATAACGTAAAAAATTTAAATGATTGGCCTGCGATTAATGATAAACTAAACGAATTGTCACAAAAAGCACAACTAACTGAGAAAGATTTTGATTTTGCAGGTCAGCCAATTTTTTTATTGTTGCCAAGACTTCTAGAGCAATATCCTGACATACGAAAATATATTTATCGCGCTAACAACCTGCTAATAAAATATGCGATACAAGCTTCGCTTTCATCAGCATTAATTAAAAAAATAGAAGATTTTCAAGGGGATTTGATAAAATTTAATCGCTTTCCTATATCAAACGGCCTAAATCAACAATTAGAGATGCAGTATAAAAATGCATTTGTCCAACTACTTACTTCAATCTCCTATTTTAATCATGGGATACATTCAGGTACTTCTGAAATAGAATACAAAGTGCCTTATAGACAAGCACTAGAAAATTTATATTTTTTTTTAACCGACATGAGAGAGTATACCCTATTTTCCGAGCTTGGTTATGTGCATCTTGCAACAACCTCTAATATCGATCATATCAAGAAAATTAGTAGAGCATGTTCAGGGTCAGACTCGCAAGATAAAGGATTATCACCTTTGCAGCATGAATTATACACAAAGGACTTTAGGCTAGGTTATTTAAGTATCACTGAAGATTTATGTGAAACCGTTTTAGCAGAAAGCTCATTTCATTATAGTTTTAACGAGAAGGAGGTTAGAGTTGAATATTTACCTGCTATAAGGCAAATATTACAAATGAAAAGCGACCATAAAATCAAGGATGAAAAAGCTATAAAACCTTTATTAAAATTTATCATAAATCAGCAGGATCCCATTGTTCAATATGATTTGGCTAGACTTTTCATGTCATCAGTTCAAGATAAGGATGAATACCAAGCGTTTGTAAACGCATATCACTCTTTAGAGTCACCAGATCTTAATTGGCTACAGTTTCCAGAGGAATTTACAGATTTAAATACTGAAAACAAAACGGATGTTATAGCATTACAGTTACTTAAACGAATGAAGTCTCACCCTGCGCAAATAGAGCAACTCATTAAATATTTTGATCCAGTTTTTCCAACTAAAGATTATGGTATATTGAATAGCTTTCTTGATTTTATGGATTCAGAACACTTTAAGACTCTAAATGAAAGTCCAAAAGAAAAGTATCGAGAATTAGTACATCAACATTTTGGTATTTTAAAGGTTACTTCCTTTGAGACATTAAATAAATTATTAAGATTAGGGTTTAATCTTTTTGATTTAAATGCCAACCAAGTCAATATTAAGGACGACTCATACTTACTGCAAACAATTCAGTTTTTTAAAGACAATAAAGAAACGTTATCAGCACAATTACAGGATAAGAATACACATGATGTCAGAGATACTTTCTTAGCAAGCTTAAAGTTTTTGCCAGGTTGGGCTCAAGAAAAACTTGAAATAAATGAAATTGATGCGGATTGGTATTATTGGCCCTCCGATGAAATAGATTTAACTTGCGATCATCCCAGTTTAAATTTTGCTGGAGATAATTTAACTTTCGATATTAACTCTATCACTGAAGATGGGAGCTATGCAAAATTGTGCATGATTGCAGATCAAGTATTAGACTCTAAATCCTATATTTATTATGATCCAGATGCACTTTTATACCTGTTGAGTGCAAAATATCACACTTTAAACGCAGGAAAACTCACTGCGTTAAGCACTAATTGGTCTGATTATATAAAAGACCAAAAAGACCAAGCTGCTAAACCAATACCTTTTGTTGATGCTAAAGAGCACTTATCCAGGCATTTCTTTGGAAAGACTTTGAATCATTTTGCAGTTGAAGTATTAAAACAGAAACCTGAATTAGTATCAATGGTCATAAATGCGCTTAATAGTGAGAATCGCGATCTTTCTCACTTATTAAACGACGATTATTTTTATAAAGTTGCACAACCTTTTTTGGGAGCTGGAAATATCATAAGTGCCATTAAGAGTAAAGGACAGATTAAAGCAAGTAATCTTCCTTATATTAAAAATATTCGAAAACAATTAGGTGCATTTGAAGTTGTAGATTGGCCCCTTGAAAGAGACCGCAAGAGCACTTTTAACCAGCGAATTCAAATTTTAATTGATTTATTAAAAGCTGAGGGACCTCAGGATACCAACTGGAATTTATACGGAGTACTTGGCAACTCACCCAGTCAAGTCATGTATATTTTAAAAAACGCTAATGAAAGCAAGTTAGCTGAATTAACAACAGCAGCTCAAGGTCAAAAGTTGTATTTATTTAATGAAGAGTTTGATTACTATCACCTTAACGATTTGAGTGTCCCTGTGAAGCATATGTTATTTAGGTTTACTAACCCAGAGAAACTCAATAGATTGATTGACTTTTTTCATTTTAGAAAAAAAGAATTAGACGTTGATTTCTTGACTGATGACGGTTTATTGAATTGGATAAACAGTAGAAGGTTTTTAAATTATCCTAAATTTGAGGACGAAACATGGTTGTTAAAAAATCCTGCCAAGAACTCAAAAATAGTTGATAGGATTGCATCCAGACTAAATAACGCTCAATTATTACATGGAGTCCTTTTCTCAAATCTCTCTCAAGATCAGAAATTGGAGAAGCTTCAAGCGCGAATTTGGAATGAATTAAGTAAAAAGGAAACGATATATAAGAAAGAGCTTGTTGAATTAAGGAATTTAAAGCCCAAACCTGAATTATTAGAAAGTATACTCGAAGGATGTTCGTGGAATATGAACTTTGGACAATCGAAAGATTTTTTTCCTGAATCGATTAGCTCAGTTGATGATTCTAATTTTAGCAAAGCATTAGTGAAAAGCTACATAACAAACGGCTTAAGAAAGGACATTGAATCATACAATATATCCAATATGGCAAATATACCAGTCAAAATGATTGATTCAGAAATGATGTTAAATGTGCTAGATACGCTAATAGATTGTACAAATTTAATTGATAGACCTACAGAGCTTTCCATACATAACTACGGGCATTGTATCGGGAGGGCATTATTTTGGTGGTTTAAATTGGCCTTTCAGAATAATTGGATTAACGAAGATAAGGCTGCTCAGCTATTAAACAACTTGTTAAAAAATACCAAAGGTAAAAGTTTAATTGATTTTCTCCCCAGTTCTATCTCAAACATCAAGCTTGAGACTCATCACATATTATTGATTCTTAGTCTCGGGGTTTCTATTAAAGCAGTTTTTGAGAGCTTGCAAATGGACCTATCCCAAATGGTCGATGATGATAAAAATGCAGGCCTTATAACAGGTCTTCTTAATCTTAAATGTGCTTCTTTGGTTAAATATTTTCAAGAGGAAGAAAAATGGGATGCATTAGGGTATCTAATTTCTAATAAAGCCAATTATCAGGAAAATATACAACAAGCATTAAGTCGCTCTATCGCTAATATTTTAATAGAGCGTAATGATAGAGAGCTCATAGAGCGATTTAAATTTCATCTTTGTACAGATGATCAGTCACGAGTAATTAGTGTGTTTAATAGTCAGACTAGCGTGCGATTCTTTGGATATGCGCCGATTGTAGAAATAGATTTAGCGCATGTGGGCCTACCACAACTTGAGCCATCTGCACCACCAATGACTGAAGAGGGGTCAGAAACAATGTTTACAGTTAAGGTTGAGCCATCCGCACCACTAATGCCTGAAGAGGGGTCAGAAAACCCACCGCCGTTAGCTACAGCTGAGGTTGTGACCTTGGTTAACGCCGAGTTAATGGGGGCAACAGGAGTTGACAGCCTTTCAACAATATTAAGGATGCCTCAAGTACCTACACACACTATTGAGTTACCATCTTCACCAGAAAGAAGATTAGAAGAGGGTGAAAGGGAACGTAGCCCTGTGGCTAACTACGGATAAGAGTCTCAATAGCAAAGCTTGAAGTATGATGCTCGTCTTGAGGATAGTGCTCTATCGATTGTCTTTGCCAATCGGACATTTCAAATTGTGGAAAGTAGGCATCACCCTCATCATCTGAATCCACCCAAGTTAGAACCATTTTAGTCGCATAGGGTAAGGCTGCCTTATAAATACCATGACCTCCACCAATAATAACCTCAGGGCGATCTTTGAAAGCATCCAATGCTAATTCCAGGCTTGAAAAACACAAAATACCAGGGGTGTTGATTTTTTTTGAAGTGACGATGATATTATCTCGATTCTTCAGCGGCTTTCCAAGTGACTCAAAAGTCAATCTTCCCATAATGATTGGTTTATTAAGTGTATAATGCATAAAGTGTTTAAGGTCTTTAGGCAGATTCCAAGGTAATTTACCATCTTTGCCAATGGTGTATTTTTGGTTTATTGCTGCAACTATAGTAATAAGCATAATAATTTATCTTGATGAATTCATTAAACAATATTAGTATAACTGGTAGATATGATAAAAGTGAAGTATATATTTCTAACTTTGCTTATGTATTCTTCAGTATTTGCGATGGAGCAGTCACAACCCGATGAGGATAAGACGCGTAACCCAGTTGAGCATTGGGCCGAATACCCCGCGATTGAATACGGTGAAGGTGAAATAAAAAAACTGATTGAAGAGGGAGAATATTTAGTAATGGCTGGTGACTGCATTGCATGTCATACCAGTGATACTGAACATCCTTTCGCAGGTGGAAATGCAGTCAACCCCACCATTCCTTTTTTAGGGATGCAGATTCCTATAGGAACATTTTATTCGCCTAACATAACATCTGACAAAAAGACAGGTATTGGTGCATGGACTGAAGAAGAGTTTGGGCGAGCAATGCGTCATGGTACAGCACCAGACGGTAGCCAGTATTATCCAGTTTTCCCTTATGTTTGGTTTACGAAGCTATCCGATCACCAAATTCATGCAATGTATGCATACATGCAGAAAATTCCAGCAGTAGAAAGACAGAATAAGCCTCACGATATCCCGTTCATTGTTAAATGGCGTTTCCTGATGTTTGGTTGGAAGCTATTATTCTTCTATCCATTTGATGGTGTTTTTGCAAAAGATCCTAGCCAGTCTGACCAATGGAACAGAGGTGCATTTTTGGTTGAGGGTCCTGGGCATTGTGGGATGTGCCATACGCCAGTGACTATGTTTGGTTCTCCACAGCGTGACATGGCTTATACAGGTTCTGTCATTGATGGTTATGCAGCACCCAATATAACAGGAACCAGTCTTAAGAAAGTATCTGTTGATGAGATGGTTAAAATATTTAAATACGATCAACTGCCAAGTGGTGGAATGGTTAAAGGACCTATGAAGGAAGTTAATCACGATAGCTTGGTATATCTAAAGGACGATGATTTAGAAGCAATCTCCGTTTACCTCAAGTCAACGGTTGATCCAAACCCTGTAAATTTATCGGGGTCAGGTTCTGAAAAAGCAATGGCGATTTATAATAAATATTGTGTTAATTGTCATGCTGCGGGTGCAGGTGGTGCACCTAAATTCGGCGATACTATGGGTTGGACAGATGTGTTAAAGCAACCTAAAGAAATGACGTATGAGCACGCCATCAAGGGTTATAATAGCATGCCAGCTATGGGATTGTGTGCAGATTGTTCTGACGAGGATATTGAAATCACAGTGGATTATATGCTTTCTGCTGTAGACCCAAATGCAGGTGGGGTTAAGCGTGAGTTGGGAAATGCACCAGAAGAATATACACTGGAAGATGGTAAAGAGTTATTTGCTCAGGTTTGCTCGACATGTCATGAGGATGGCTCTCTAGGAACACTGAATATTGGGGACCCACAATGGGAGGAGTTGCTCGATAAGCGAGGCTTCTTTAGTCTTTTAAATGGTGTAATACATCCACCAGGCTATGATCGTCAAAAGGGTGATTGCGTCGCAAGAGGTGCATGTTTGAAGTGTGACGATGGGATCTTGATCGCAGCCGTCAAATATATATTAAATGAAAGTATAAAAGGATCTAACTATGCACTTTGGTAAAGTATTGCTATTATCATTGCTCACATTCGCAAATGCGTATCAACCATATAATCTGACTGAAGGCGTGACACCAATGTCACACCAGATTTATGGACTGCATATGATCATTTTTTATATTTCTGTAGTCATTGGTGTGGGTGTGTTTGCTGCTATTTTTTATACCTTAATTTATCATCGTAAAAGCCAAGGTGCAAAAGCAGAACAGTTTCATGATAACTTTTGGGTTGAGGTTTTATGGACTGTAATTCCCTTAGTAATTTTGATTATTATGGCGGTACCTACCACGATTGTGTTAATGCGGTTGAATGATTCCAGAGATGCAGATGTTAATATTAAGGTCATTGGGATGCAATGGAAATGGCGTTACGAGTACTTGGATGAGAACATTGCCTTTAATAGTAATTTAGTGCCCTCCATTGCAAAAGCGATGAACGGTGAGTTAACAGAAGAAGAGCGCAATGATCCTAATTTCCTTTTAAAAGTGGATGAACCTGTAGTGGTGCCTATCCATAAAAAAATTAGATTCCTTGTTACCTCAACAGATGTTATCCATGCGTGGTTTGTTCCTGACCTTGGAATTAATCGAGATGCTAACCCTGGCTTTATTAACGAAACATGGGCATACATTGAGAAGCCAGGTATTTATCGAGGTCAATGTTCCCAATTATGTGGTTCAGGTCATGGGTTCATGCCAATCGTAGTCATTGCATTGAGTCAAGCAGATTACGAGAATTGGTTGCTTGAGAAAAAAGGTTTAAAACCAAAGACAATCTCGCAATCTCCAGAAGATACAGCTGCAAAAGATGAGAAACAATATAAGGAAGATCAAAAGCCACAAACACTCGCTGAGGTCATGCAACAAGGACAGAAGGTTTTTGAAAATAATTGTGCAGTGTGCCATCAAACAACTGGAAAAGGTCAAGGTATATTCCCATCCATCGTCGGTAGCTCGATTGCAACAGGCCCAGTTGATGAGAATATTCACCAAATCTTATTTGGTAAGAATGCAATGCCAGCATTTAAAGATGTATTATCATTTGATGAAATCGCCTATGTCATAACGTATGTCCGTAATATGTGGGGCAACGATGATAAAGGAAAGTATGGCTCAAGTGCAGGTGGCCAGTATACGGCTATGGATGTTGAAAATGTATTTAATGAATCAGATTAAACAGGGGAGTTAGAATGGGAGAGCACGTTCAAAAAGGGTTAATGCGTTGGGTTACAACCACTAACCACAAAGACATCGGTACATTGTACTTATTGTTTTCTTTAGCAATGTTTTTTTTATCGGGTGCAATGGCCCTAATGATACGAACGGAGTTATTTAGGCCAGGGTTTACTTTTATTTCTCCTTTATTTTACAACCAATTAGTAACTTCGCATGGCTTGATTATGATTTTTGGCGCGATCATGCCCGCACTTGCAGGATTTGCTAATTGGCAAATTCCACTCATGATCGGTGCTGCTGATATGGCATTCCCTCGATTAAATAACTGGAGCTTTTGGTTGCTACCGTTCGCAACATTTCTTTTGATATCGCCCTATTTTTTCAATGGTCCAGCGCCAGATATGGGTTGGACTTTTTATGCACCACTATCCACAACTTATGGGCCACCAGGAACGGATGCGATGATTTTCTCAATCCATATGTTAGGTATCTCCTCGATATTGGCATCTATCAACATCATTGCAACTATTTTAAACCTTCGCGCACCAGGTATGACGTTACGTGATATGCCGATATTTGTTTGGTCTTGGCTTATCACCGCATTTTTGATCTTAGCGATCATGCCTGTTTTAGCAGGAACCGTAACCATGATGTTGACAGATCGTCATTTTGGTACGAGCTTCTTTAATGCAGCTGGTGGTGGAAGCCCACTGTTGTTTGAACATCTATTTTGGTTCTTTGGGCATCCTGAGGTTTATGTATTAGCATTACCTGTGTTCGGGATTATTTCAGAAATTTTGCCAGCGTTTAGTCGTAAGCCATTGTTTGGTGCAGAATCTATGATTTATGCTATTGGTGCGATTGCAGTTATGTCATTTATTGTTTGGGTTCACCATATGTTCACAACAGGGGTTTATTTAGGGACACAGTTATTTTTCATGTATACGACTATGATCGTAGCTGTACCTACTGGTGTGAAAGTGTTTAATTGGGTCGCAACAATGTACAAAGGTAGTATCACACTTGAGCCACCAATGATGTTTGCAGTTGGTTTTGTGCTGTTATTTACGTTAGGTGGTCTAACAGGTGTTATGCTTGCAATTGTACCAGCCGACTATCAATACCATGATACTTATTTTGTGGTAGGACACTTTCACTATGTAATTGTTGCAGGTTTGTATTTTGGTCTAGTGGCAGGCGTTTATTACTGGATGCCTAAATGGACAGGCAAAATGTATAGCTTTAAACTGGCAACATGGCATTTTTGGTTGTCATTATTATCTTCAAATATCACCTTTCTGCCTATGTTATTGGTCGGCTTAGCCGGTATGCCAAGAAGGATTCCCGACTATAACTTACAATTTACTGACTTTAATCAGATCGCAACTTTTGGTGCATTTGCATTCGGGATATCACAGATACTGTTTGCGATCACAATTTTACAATGTATCTATGGCCAGAAGAAAATAGGCCAGATTATTTGGGATGGCGCTAAGGGTTTGGAATGGACATTACCAACGCCACTTCCATACCATACATTTTCAACACCACCAAAGGTGAAGGGTAAAACATATATATGATCAAAGCTGATTTTGATAAAGGGCACAGTTACCTACCATTTGGTATAGTTAGCTCGTTGTTTTTAACAGCATTCGGTTTATTGAACTATTTGCATGGATCGTATTCCTTCTGGTTGGTTGTTTTTCCACCTGTTTTTATGCTCTCATTGGTTACAGGAATTTGGTGGTACCAACTCTTTAAAGCCCCTGTTCGGTTATCATCTAAGCGAAACTTGCGCTATGGTATAGCCATGACGGCCTTTGTGGTGTTTATATTATATTTTTCATACCTTCAGGTGCCTTTGTTTCATTTAGTATGTCATCGGTTTGGTATTCATGGTGGTGTGGAGCACCAACATCATGCAAGTCAAAAGCTTGATGTGACTCGAAAAATACCTATGCATATGACAGGGTTAGTGATGCAAGGCTTACCATGTTATGTACACATCGATAAAAAACAAGCTAGTTGGCATCCTGGTGGGAAATACCATGTTGGTATTACCATTGGTAACACATCTAATAAAGAACTTACCTTGCACCCCATTTTGTCCGCATCACCAGAGCGAGCCAGTTTAAGTTTACACTTTGAAAAAGGTCTTCCAGACCCATTAGTGCTAAAGCCTCATCAGGTATATCAACAAAGTTTACCCATTCAATTTGCTGGGGATTTCCCAAATGATATCCCTTCTGTGTTTTTTTCTGTGAGTATCAGTGATACAACCAATGCTAAAAACCCTGGCACACAAAGATTGTGGTATGAGATGAGGACACGTTATCCCTCTAAAAAAGGAAAATTATGACTGCAAAATATGAAATAGCTCCTACGTACTTGCCGATACTTGCCTCCATTGCATTGTTTTTGGTTTTGTTTGGATTTTTAAATTGGTTACACAATAATTCCATTGGCATCACACTCATTATGGGTGGTTTTTCTTTATTAATGATTGTGACTGTATGGTGGTTTCGCGAAGTAATACATGAAAATATGACGCGGTTTCGGGGTGACCCACTTATGGATCGTTCATTCAGATGGGGAATGGCTTGGTTCTTATTTTCCGAAGTAGCTTTATTTGGAGCCTTATTTGGTGCATTGTTCTACATTCGTATTGTCACACTTTCAATATTGGGTGGTGTCCCTGGTGATGAAGCAACACATTACATGCTGTGGCCAACATTTAAAGGGCATTGGCCTGTTATGCATACTCCTGATCCATCTAAGTTTTTAGGACCAAAAGAGGTTGTTAGTCCTTGGGGGCTCCCAGCTATTAATACGCTTATTCTGCTAGTGAGTGGTGTGACCATTACGTTAGCACACTGGGCATTAGTAGATGAGAAACATAATAAAGCTGGTTTTTGGCAGTTTTTAACTATTTTACTTGGTATGGCATTTTTAGTATTACAGGCAACTGAGTATTGGGAAGCACATACAGAATTAGGCTTGAGATTTGATTCGGGTATCTTTGGTAATATGTTTTTTATCTTAACAGGTTTACATGGCTTTCATGTCACCTTGGGGACGATCATGTTAAGTGTGATTTTAGTACGTATACTACTCAAGCATTTTGATGCACATAATCACTTTGCCTTTGAAGCTGTTGCGTGGTATTGGCATATGGTTGATATTGTTTGGCTGCTTTTATTTGTAGTGGTGTATTGGTTATGAGTAAAGGTTGTTGTTGTAAGAAAAAACCAGAACCCGTTGTAACTGATGAAGGACTATTAAGTTTTAGTAAAGTCCAAGAGTGGGTTTTTGCACTAACACCATTATTATTAGGATATTTTGAGCTTTGTTGTGTCTTGCTAGATATCATTCCTTCTCCGTTCTGGCCGATCGTAATTTTCTTGAATTTAGCGGTAATTATTTATTTTGGATATCCTTATTTTGAAAAATCACACCAGGCTTTGGCATGGCTGCTACCTGCAATGATCATTCTGTTTATGATTCTATCAGCGCCCATTGTGTTTTCGTTCACAGTGACCCTTCCCAATGGACTATGGTGGGCTGCATTACTTGCAGCTGACCTGATATTTATTCTTACCATGGTTTGGCAGTCATCGTTGGAAATTAATATGGAAAGTCTAGTCAGTTTTACTGTTCTAATGGCTTGGTTTTTCTCCTCCATACAAATTCTCTTTCCAATTTTTACGACGGCATTTGGGGCACAGCTTTATTTCCAGGATTCATTGATCATACTCGGGCTCAGCGGTTTAAGTGGGTTATTTAAAAATGAGCTCATTGGTTCACATTGCCCTGATTTTGATCCTGGTTCAATTACAGATAGTGTGGCCAAAATGTTCTCACCATGGGTTGCTCGCTTTATGGTGACAGCATCAACACTGACCGTAGTTGCATGGTATGCCTTTGCAAATCCTGCAACTGCAGCAATTTATGCACTACAGGGGTTTATGGGTGTTTTGATGGCAGTATGCCCATGTGTGTTGGTAGTGATTTCCCCTATTTGTAACTACCTAGCCAATCAAAAGATATTGGAAAAAGGGATCTCACTTAAGCAAGAAATTTATCTGATTACAGACTTAAGCGGTTATGATGCGTGGTTGCAAAATGCTATTAAGGCGACTCAACAGTTTATTAATGAACAGCTGATGTTGGCAACAGCTTATAACCTGATGGCAGTTCCGTTAATGGCAGGTGCATTTTGGTTTTTCATAATGCCACAGCCCTATGTTGGCGCTATTTTAATGAATGCGTTCTCTATTGGGCTTATATGGCGTTCTTTTCAATTGAATGAAATATTGGATGATGTTATAACAAGTACTGAAAGTAGAACATTTAAAACTGAAGCCGATGCAGCAATTAATCCAAAACAAATCAATCAAATTTCTGAAAATTTTAAAAAGACTGCATGGTGCGGCCCTTGAAGCTACTGAAATAGTCGCTTTTTGTAAGGAGCATAAAGTTTCCATAAAAGAAATCCAGGCTTTGTTATACGAATATGGATTGACCCTTATGGAGCAATCAAGTCGATATCGAATTGGTCCTGCTTTTAAGAACTGGGATATTAATGCATTAAATCGTCTATTATCTGGCTCTTTGGTAAGTTTATATCGTGTCACAACCTCTGTAATGGATACTATTAAAGAGGCTCCACTCAATAGTCTTCATATTGCTGAATATCAGACTGCAGGTCGTGGGAGAAATGCGAATCAATGGCAATCAGGTTATGGTCAGGGAATTAATTTTGCTTGGAAATTCTCTATACATTCTGAGGTACAACAATTGATGGGCCTAAGTCAATTTGCAATGGTGATGTTGCATCAGGTTTTTACACATCGTGCTGCATGCCCTCAGATAAAATGGCCAAATGATCTATATTTAAATAATAAGAAATTAGCTGGAGTATTGGTGGACGTGGAACAAAAAGGATCAAATGAAGTTGAAGTTATCCTAGGGATGGGGATCAATGTAAATGCCCCAAAGATGTGTGAGCAAAGCATCGGTATTGATGATGTGGTTTCAGGTTTGATTGATCGCAACGAGTGGTTACGGGATTACATATCAACATTTAAGCATAATTTGCCAATGTTCTTAAAATCACAAATGAGCCATTGGGTAGAATATTGGCGAGCACATGACCTATTAGACAATCAGTATTGTCAGCTTAATTATCATGACCAATTTATAGAAGGCTGGGTTAGAGGAATTAACAATGAAGGCCAATTAATCATGCAAGAGACTAATAGTGATAAAGATCGATTGTTTTTATCTGGAGATGTTTCTAAAATTAGACATAGGCCATTAGACGAGGAGATTTGAATGAATAAAAGAGGATTTTCAAAAAGAGGAACCCAGCTGAAGCCATCGGCAACTACAGAGATTAGTGCTATTGCAGCAGAATTAAAAGCACAAGGAGAATCTGTTATTAGTTTGGCAGTTGGTGAGCCTGACTTTCTAACTCCGACACACATCCAAAAGGCAGGTATTAAGGCCATTGAAGAAGGTGCCCATCATTATACAGCAACTGGGGGAACAAGCGCTCTTAAACAGGCTATTATCCACAAATTCAAACGTGATAATGGTTTAGATTTTACTGCGCAAGAAGTTATGGCTGCAAATGGTGCTAAACAAATAATATATAATGCATTATTAGCATTACTTAATGATGGTGATGAGGTAATTTGTTTTGCTCCATATTGGACATCATATCCTGAAATGGTCTCTTTATGTGGTGGTGTTCCGGTGATTTTGGATACTGTTGATGCACCCAATATGCGAATTGATCCAAAAGCGCTTAATGCATTAATCACACCCAAAACAAAATGCATAATTCTTAACTACCCAGGTAACCCAACAGGGGTTTGTTACGACCATGATAATTTACGTGAGATTGCAGCTGTGGTAAAAGCACATCCAAATTTGTGGGTATTGTCTGATGAAATTTATGAGCACTTAATTTATAGTGGCTATGAATTTAAATCGTTCTCTACCTTTGACCCTTCCATCCGTGATCGCATTGTAACTATTAATGGATTATCTAAAAGTCATGCAATGCCAGGTTGGCGCATGGGCTATTGTGGAGCACCAAAAGATTTAATTAAAATCATGACTAGTATTCAGTCTCAGTCTTCTGGCAACCCTTCATCCATCACTCAAGCAGCTGCAGTTAAGGCGCTTACGGAAACAGATGAAGAAAGTCAACTTTGCCATGTGCGTTCAACTTTTGAGAAACGGATTGACCTGATGTTATCTATACTTGAAAGCACACAATTAAAATGCATGAAGCCTGAAGGGGCATTCTATCTTTTTGTAAATATAACAGCATATACTGAAGATGATCAGGAATTTTGTAAATTGCTTTTAGAGCAAGAAAAAGTGGCTTTAGTACCGGGTGCTGCATTTGGTTCGCCTGGCTATGTGCGTTTGTCGTGTGCTGATAGTGAGACCGTGCTAGAAGATGCGTGCCAAAGAATACAAAATTTTCTAAAACGATATTAGACTTTTTGCTCAGATTTAGATAGTAGCCAATGATATAGTACCATGCCTTGAGTCCAGCTACTTTGAGGTATTGAATAATTTTTGTAGTGCTTTGGTAGTCCAAATGCATCAAATAAACTCATGACGTAGGTGCCTTCAACACAAAAGTTCTGTAGTTCTTCTGGGTCCACAAGAGGGTGTCCTTTACGCATGGATTGCCATGTTTGTGCACAAGTAGATTTCAGTTGAGCATGTATTTTATCAGGATCTAAGGTCCCAAAAAACTCAAATAAGCTTCTGAATTTGGCAACTAATATAATGGGTCTTTTTAGTTCTACATTCGCTTGTACTAACTGCTGTTGTTTTTCATAGTTTTCGTTAACATCTAAGTAGTGCTTAAATAAGTCAAAACACTCTTTATATTTAAACGGACTATTAGGAGTTTTCAAACCTTGTGGGTAACATACTTTTTGGCTTCTAGACCAATAATCTGTTACACGACGAACAGCCTCATTACCACCAAAGCCTAACCAGCTTCCTAGTTTGAGGTAAACCTTTCTATCGGGAAGATCAAAAGTAAAGTTAGAATCACTCGCTTTCGGTACCGTGAATGCATATTGCATGGATGCACCTCCAAGCTCAAAAAAAGCACCAGTCGGTTTATTATTGATCAAATCAGCTTCATAGGCTGTTAACCAACCAAATGCGGCCTCTTTTTTTCCAGACATAGTGCTAAGTTCTTTCACATCCCCAAATATGGTATTGTCTTGAAGCCACATGCTAATGCTATTGAACATGTTCTTTTGGGTTTGATCTGGAATTAGTCGCATACCTGCAGTTGCTAAAAAGTAGATAGGCATTTCTGAACAGGGGAGTTGTTTGGTATAGCAAAAACGTTGTGCTGGATTAAAAAGTCGACCGAGATAGACAGGAATTTGTCCAGGGGCATTAGCAAGGGTGCCAAGACCTGGCTCTATGGGATTGTAGAAAATTTCTGTGATTTTAGGGAACTGATCACCGGGCTCAATGGAATAAATGTGCAAGCGGCTGCCAGTACTGCCAGCATCAACAATGACTTCATACGATATACTTTTTGGGTCATCGTCAGCATGGCTTGGATTAATAAGTGTAAATACAGCAAAGAGAAGAAATAGCGCTCGATGAAATAAATAGATGTTAAGAATTTTATTGATTAAACTCACTATGTTTTTTTAACATTCTCATTTAGAAATTACAAGACTTTTGATTGATAACTTGGCATTATAGGTGCTATGGAATTAAAGGAACGCTGGACTTCAAGTTTTTATTTTGTGTTAGCTGCAACAGGTGCTGCGGTTGGTTTGGGAAGCATTTGGAAGTTCCCTTACGAGGTTGGCTATCATGGCGGTGGTTTATTTGTCTTATTGTATCTGATTTTTATTGTTCTGATTGGTATACCAGCTATGATCGCAGAGATGACAGTTGGTGTTATTGGGCGCAATGACCCAATACATGCAATTAGTGCGATCAAGAATACAGGTCACTGCGCATGGTGGTGGCAATTTTTAGGTGTGCTGAGTTTAGTTACTTTAATGTGTATCTTTTCTTTTTATAGTGTAGTTGCTGGCTGGGCTATTGATTATTTACTTTGGTCATTTCAGGTGTCTTTTGATAGTTTAAGTCCAGGAGACATTTTAAAACATTGGGAATCCTTGCAGGCCTCACCAGAGCGTTTAGTTTATCTGCATACTGCTTTTTGTATGATGACTGCCTCTGTCATCTTGTTCCCATTACAGCGAGGATTAGAGCGTGCTTCTAAGTACTTAATGCCGTTATTATTTTTAGTGGTGATTTTACTAGTTTTTGTTGCTCATAGTCTACCAGGTAGCGCTAAGGCATTAACCTATTTGTTTGAGTTTAGAGTGGAAGAATTCAATAGTACCGTTATGTTAATTGCGCTTGGGAACGCATGCTTTACTTTAGCCAGTGGTGCTGGTGCAATGTTGATGTATGGTGCATACCTCCCCAAAAAAACCAATGTCTTTAATGTGGCGGGAACAGTAGCCATATTGAATGCGTTAGTAGCACTTATGAGTGGTTATGCAATCTTTAGTGTTGTCTTTAGTTACAATGTAGCCGCAGATAGTGGTCCCGGTTTAATGTTCACAACTTTACCGTTATGTTTCAAACAGCTCGCATACGGTCAAGCACTCGGAATCGCTTTTTTTCTTTTACTGGTCGTTGCGGCTTGGACTTCTGCCTTATCATTACTTGAGCCTTGGGTGTGTTTTTTAAGTCAAAAGCTAAATTGTAGCCGCCCAATTGCTGCGCTATTAGCCACTCTGCTGGGATGGTTCTTGGGTATAGGAACAGTGATTTCATTGAATATTGGTAAATCATGGTATTTAGTCAGTAACTTGAATTTTTATCAATTGATCGATTTTATTTCAACGGATATCTTCTTAAATATAGGTCTAATGGGCTATGCTTTATTAATTGGCTGGGGCATCTCACATCAATTAATTAAAAATAACTTTCATGCGCCTGATTGGATCATTAATATTTGGTTTTTCATGGTTAAATACCTATTGCCTTTAAGTTTTATTATCATGATACTTGGAATAGTATGAAGATTCTTATAATTGGTCATCTTGGAAAAATGGGTGTTATGGCATTTGAGTATTTATCATCTAAAGGTTATGACTGCATTGGTTGTGGGCGAGAAGATGATTTAGTGCAATTGATTAAATCAACAACACCGGATGTATTGCTGGATTTAACACATCCAGAAGTGGTGTTTGAGCATGCGCAGTTAGCAATTGAGTCCCAAATTCCAATTGTCATTGGCACTAGCGGACTTCGTTCGGATCAGATTGAAGCATTAAAGTCGCAATTAAAAGAAGCGAGCAAAGTGCTGATTGTCCCTAATTTCTCAATCAGTGCCTTGTTAATGATGAAATTTACCAAAATCGCAAGTAACTATTTTGATTCCATTGAAATCATTGAAGGACATCACCCTGAAAAGAAAGATAAGCCATCGGGAACTGCACGAATGACTGCACAGTTATGTGACCAAGACGTCACCATTCATTCTCGACGCCAGCCAGGCCTGTTAGCTGAACAAGCGGTTTATTTTGGCCTTGATGGCGAAACATTATGTGTGAGTCAACGCAGTCTCCATCGAGGGTGTTTTATGCCAGGTATTTTGCTTGCCATTGAAAAAGTATTTCAAATTGATGGTTTAATGATAGGATTAGAGGATCTGTTATTGCCACAACACTAAAAATCATACTGACAGGCCCCATCGCATCCGGTAAGACGCATGTATTAAAACTCTTTGAGTCAATGGGCGCCTTTACCATTAATGCTGATCAAATCGTTAAACAGTTGTTATCACAACCACACCATTTGAAGCATTTACAAACACTGGTGCCAGATTGTTTTGATGGAGATGTTTTGGATCAAGTGCGCTATCGTAAGCGATTTTTCTCAGATCAAACCATCCAACAAGCAGTTGAAGCATGGATTCATCCTATTGTGCGCACAAAGATCATGTCCCTTCTAGAAATGAATCGAGATCAAAGCCCTTATCAAGTCATTGAGTTACCAATTGTTAAACCCGATACCTTAGTGTGTGATAGGATTTGTTATGTGGATTCGGACACGGATTTAGCCAGAAAGCGACTCCTTAAACGTTGGGGTGAAGGGTGGTACTCTCAGGTTATATCTTCTTCACAGGATTGGACACAATTGCAATATCACGATAAAATCATAAATAACGGTGATGATGAAACGTTAAGAAGTGAGGTCATGAAATTGAATAATTTCTATCGAAACTACCATTTTAAATGATTTACACTATACTTAGCAGAAGGAGGAACAAATTATGCTACCATTTATAGATAATTTAAAAAACTGGAATTTGTGGCTACGTGGCGTATTCATACTAATTCTTGGAGTTGTATGTTACTACGGTCTTACGTATGTCGTGTTCATATTAGCCTTAGTGCAGTTTGTATTTTATATGGTTACAGGTGGAAAGAGTAAATCATTGAGCTCATTTTCAAGTGTGGTCACACAATACATTACTAAATCCATTGAATATATGACTTTTTCAAGTGACGAACCACCAGTACCATTTGATCAAATCAATATAGACATCAAGCCAGCTAAAAAATCTAGTGGCAAAAAGTCTTAACGTTGTTGTTGGTTTAGTTTTTAACGACGATAATAAAATTCTCTCCTTACTCCGAGGTCAAGGATCTGACTTTGAAGGATATTGGGAATTTCCTGGTGGTAAAGTAGAGTCTGGTGAAACTAAACAACAAGCGGTTATTAGAGAGCTTGCAGAAGAAGTTGGTATTGATGTTAGAAAAATTAAACGTTTAGGTTTGATTCAGCATCAATATGCGACAGTAACCATTAACCTTACTGTTTACAAGATTACTGATTATTATGGAAGGCCATGGGGTCGCGAGGGTAATCGTGTTGCATGGGTAACTCCAAGGGGCTTAATGCGTCGTCGTTGTTTGCCAACGTGTCAGACAATTTACAATCGCTGGTTGTGTGAACAGCCTCAAAGTGCTTTACAGTTAGGCTGATTTGTTCTAGGACCTGATTAATTCCTACATAAAGCTGTGTAAATACAGTAATGATTGCGATGTTCATAATTGTCGTGCCAGAAACAATGTTTACAAGTGCATAAATACCAAAAGATAGAAAAGCTCCTGCAAACAATAGTATGGCTTGGATACAGATGGTTTCTTGAAGTTTCTGTATCATTTGGTTGCAATCTATCGCAGTAATGGAGTAATTGATCCAGCAGCAAACACCTACACATATAAATGCTAGTAAGCCGATACCAAAGCCTAATAGAAAATAGTCCATCATCATTAAGTTACCAATCGTTAATGTTATAGGTGTGTATTGAATCCAGAGGATTGAATTAAGAGCAATACTAAAGTTATAAATTTGAGAGATTGAATAACCAATTATTAGAACTGTCATATAAATTAACCCAGCAATGCCTATAAGGTGCCACAGTCGGCATCGATCTTGATAATTAAATATGGCCGCATGTGAACTAAATTTTATTTTATCGATAAAACATAATGGACCCTGTTCATTTTGGCACACTTGATTTAACCACTCATCGTTCCCAATGATCTTACAAAAAAGTTTTGAAACGCTATAAATCGCCATCACAAATACTTCAAAGATCCTTAAAAAGATACGATTAGGGATATCATGTGCAAATATTAAAATCAGTTTCACAAGTGATTTCTCAAAATTAACGGCAATATCGATGAAGTTTTCAATAGATGGGTTCGTAACAAGGCGTTTTGTAACGAGTAATGGCCATAATAAGCACATAAGAAGAGAGGAGATAAAGCTTTTGTGCTCATTATCTCGATAAAAATCATAAATGATTAATGCAAACTTAAAACTAAAAGTCATCACAGCTATGATCGCTACCGATCCCAGGTGACTATTAATTGCTGGGAAGTAAATCATGGTGTTGAAAATCAGGAGAAGAATAGAGCCATACAGCAGCATATCGAGAGGGTATTTCTCAAAGTGGCGCATTGACCTGGCAAGGTAGCTATCATTGCCTCGATCATAGGTATTATAAACTATGATCACTAGGTTGCAGATCATAAGTGATGCTGCAAGTGCTAGTAAGAAGGTGGAAGTATTCGTGCTAAGGATAGCTTTTGCGACAATGAAACTAATATCGTGAATGATGACGGGAATGTAGGAGTAGTAAAAAGAGCACATACCAATTATAAAACTAATAAATAGCGAGATCGTTAAAATAGGATGCTTCAATCCTGTCACGTAATAAAAGTTGTTCAGTTCAATGAATATCTGTTCCGCTTGCGCTAAAGGGTTTCTTTCAAATGCTTCGGACAAATCAAACTTATTCGGTATCCACATAGCCGCACCCACCAATAGTAATATGGTAAAAAGACCGCCTGAGAAACTTGCAAAGAATGCAGGTAAACCCAGTAATGATGTAATTACAAGCGTGGCATCTCTTAATATGCCATAGTCCATATATAAAATGAAAAACATACTACCGATAAATACCAATGATGTCACAATAAGATCATACCACGTGTAATCATCATGCTGCGCAACCGATGTTGGTGCGGCACTACTTTGCCTTAGCTTGTTTACTAGTTGCTGAATAAATAGACCGCTCGCTACAATCAACATGGCTGCGAATGTGCTCGATACATTAAATATTGAGGATAATGCAGCAATTGATAGTTCAATGATTTGAAATTGATAGGCTCCCAAAATAAGAAGTACTAAGCCCACAAAAAAAGTAATGTTTAGGATTGGACGTTGTTTTAGGTATTGAAATAATTTCCAACAACGATTTGCATAGGGTTGCACAAGGATACGATAGTATTTAATACGAATAGGTTCTTGTTCAAGGTTTTCAATTTGTTCTGAGGGTGTGACTAGCTCAAGGGAATACAAAATAGCGTTATAGATACATAATCCCATGACAATGCTCAAAGAGCTTGCCAAATGAATCGAGATACTTGGAAAAAGACCAATAATGAAATAATTTACTGGATTAAATGGCGCAATAAGATTGATGAATATGAATAAGCATGTCAGCATCGTGAAGAAGCGTTTTAAGTAGCTAATAGTCATCCCAAATTGAGAGTTTGACATTTCTGGTTCTAATTGTATGGATGATGCAATCATTAATAGTGTTAAAAGTGTAGTGACTGAGATAGCTGTCAAGGGTGCTGCAAGAAAAAGGTTGATCAACCAACCACTAACAGGAATGCTTTGTAAAAAAGGGATGGCCCAAGGCGCTGCAATCGCCAGGCAGATAACGAGCAATGTGATCATTTTTATTTGAATAAAGGGAACTTTATAGTTATACCATGGTGACAACGTAATTGGTTTTTTGGCAGGTTTTTCATAATGAAAACTTTGTTCTACTGCAAAAGCGGTCTGATTTGAGATACTTTTGATGTGCCCTGATTGATGTAGCTCAGTAAGCGTAGATGTTTTGGGCATTGTATAGTTAGGATGTTTGCTCACATCCTCATCAACAAATTTGATGCTTTCTTTTAAGAGTGCTTCTATATCAATTCTTAAATAATGGAAGTCGCGCAAATCATAAGTAATGTTTGCATTGGTTTCTCTTAAAAGCTTGGAGACTGAAGACTGAAAGTGTATTTTAGAGGCATCATTGTTCATCTCTACTACACTTTCTCCCAATTGTTCTAAGCGTTCTTGTAATGTGGATAAATGAAACAATGCAACTTTGTCTGCTGAGGAAAGTTCAGGTTTTTCAAAAATTCTAAGTTTATAGGTGCCAACACGCCAAATTAATTCATCAACAGTCTTGGAGTAGAGGTTTATTTGATCCAAGCTTTTGGTGGTTCTTACGAGTCCAATATGATGACGTGATCGAGGGTCTAATTGGCTCTTTAATAAAACGTCTCTAATTTGCCCATCTTGGGATTCCCTCAAGAAAAATGCATTGTATTCACATTGATGAACTTCCATATCTATGAATTTTACACACTTTTTTTCTAATTAGCATTTTTTTCTTGAATACAATGTGCAATCAAACGTATCATAGGACAAACTAAATAGGAAAAACTATGTCAGCTAAAGATTCATATGATTCGTCAAATATTAAAGTTCTTAAAGGTCTAGAAGCCGTTCGCAAAAGACCTGGTATGTATATCGGGGATACGGATGATGGCACTGGCCTCCATCATATGGTCTTTGAGGTTATAGATAATTCCATCGATGAAGCCTTAGCTGGTCATTGTACTCATATTCGTATGACCATTCACCCAGATGATTCTATTACGGTGCGTGATAATGGGCGAGGTATACCTATTGATGTCCATCCAGAAGAGAATCGTTCGGCTGCAGAAGTGATTATGACGGTTTTACATGCTGGTGGTAAATTTGATGCAGAGGCATATAAGACCCCAGGTGGTTTACATGGTGTTGGTGTATCTGTTGTGAACGCATTATCTGAAAGTTTAACATTAACAGTCTATAAAAATGGTAAAATCCATCAACAAAACTATGCTAATGGTGATCCACTAGCACCATTGGACGTGGTTGGTGAAACTGAGGAGACAGGAACCCAAGTACATTTTAAGCCTTCTCGAGAAATATTTTCAATTGTTGAAATGTCGGCTGCTATTTTATCCAAGCGTCTCAAAGAATTAGCATTTTTGAATGCAGGTATCAAAATATCCATGACGGATGAGCGCACTGAAAAAAAATGGGATTTCCATTATGATGGAGGTGTAAGGCAGTTTGTTGAATACTTAAACCAAAATAAGAACTTGATTGGTTCTAAGCCAATCTACTTTAAGGCAGATAAAACTAATGTACGCGTGGAAGTGGGCATGCAGTGGCATGATGGTTTTCAGGAAAACATTTATTGCTTTACTAATAATATTCCACAACCAGATGGAGGAACACACCTTGCAGGTCTAAAGGCAGCATTAACACGCTCTTTGAATAAATACATGGAAGAAGCTGGGTTAAATAAAAAGAATAAGATTGCTCTGACGGGAGAAGATATCCGAGAGGGAATAAGCTGTGTATTATCAGTCTTCATGCATGATCCTAAGTTTTCGTCTCAAACAAAACATAAATTGGTTTCCTCAGATGTTCGCCCAGTGGTTGAGTCACTCACTACACAATATTTGAATGATTTTCTCCTTGAGAATCCTGCCGAAGCGAAAGTACTTGCTGCCAAGGTCATGGATGCTGCACTTGCACGTGAAGCCGCTCGAAAAGCTCGAGAAATGACTCGCAGAAAGACAGTTTTAGATGTTGCTAATCTACCTGGTAAATTATCTGATTGCCAAGAAAATGATCCAAGTAAATGTGAAATCTACTTGGTTGAGGGAGACTCTGCGGGAGGTACAGCTAAGCAAGGTCGTGACCGTAAGTTTCAAGCCATATTGCCACTTAGGGGTAAGATTTTAAATGTTGAGAAAGCTCGTTTTGATAAAATGTTATCCTCACAAGAGATTGGTACATTGATATCAGCATTAGGTTGTGGAATAGGACGTGATGGTTACAACCCAGATAATTTAAGGTATCATCGTATTGTATTGATGACTGATGCGGATGTAGATGGGGCGCATATTCGAACTCTATTACTCACGTTTTTCTACCGTCAGATGCCTGAGCTTGTCGAAAGAGGGCATTTATATATTGCGCAACCACCATTGTATAAGGTGAAACAGGGCAAGCGTGAAAATTATTTGAAAGATGATGATGCATTAAATGCGTACCTTTTAAACTCAATTGCTAGAGTCGCACATTGTTATCCAAAGAAAGGTGGCCAAAAAATGGAAGAAGATGCATTTAAGTCATTTTTTGAAATGTACTTAAATATGGTTGGCGATCAAGCAAAGCTTGAAATGCGTTATCCAAAAGCATTCCTGCGCAATTTATACCTTATGCCTATTGTTGAAGAAGAGCAGTTGCACGATGTGGCATTCTTAAAGTCATGGGTTGAGGCTGCAAATGAAATCATCTCAAACAATAAACTAGATCCTCGTGAGCCAAAAGTTGTTGTTAAGCTAATTGATGATCCTGAGACAACTGCTTTATTTTTAGTAGAATCTATTCAGCATGAATCTATCGAAGAGCATTTAATTCAGGCAGAGTTTTTTCTTATCGGATGCTTATCTTAATGTTAAGCAATTTGCACAAGTTGTTAACAGTGAATTTGGAAAAGACGCCTATTTTGACATAGATGGCAAAGAAGAGCCGATGCGTTCAGTTCCTGCGAGCCTAGATAAAATGTTAAAGATGGTGCAAAAAGGACTCACAATTCAACGCTATAAAGGTCTTGGTGAAATGATGCCAATTCAGTTATGGGAAACAACTATGAACCCTGAAAACCGTCAAATGTTGCAGGTGCGAATTGGTGATGCCATGGAAGCAGATCGTATTTTCACCACTTTGATGGGTGATCACGTTGAGCCACGTAAAAACTTCATTGAGGAAAATGCACATTTAGCAGGTAATATTGATACTTAATAAGATTGGGCTAGCTCTACGTAATGGATAGCACTAGTATTTAAGTACTTTTTTTCTGCAGTTGTAAGTTCGCGAACTTTTTTGAATGGGCTACCTGTGTATAAATAACCAGACTCAAGTCGTTTTCCGGGTGGTACTAATGTATTTGCACCAATAATCACTTGGCTTTCCACGAAAGCTCCATCCATTATAATGCTCCCCATGCCAACTAACACTAAATCTGAAATAGTACATGCATGTAAAATAACACCATGGCCGATAGTGACTTGTTGACCAATGGTTGTTGCAATACCGGTTGGTGGTGATAATGCGGTAGATGCACAATGAATGATGGTGCCATCTTGGATATTTGTTTTTGCGCCAATCGTTATCTGTTGTACATCCCCTCTAAGTACTGCATTTGGCCAGATTGAGCATTCGGATTCAATAATGCACTGTCCAATAATGGTTGCTGCCTCATCAATGTAAGCGTCTATTGCAATTTGTGGTGTATGGTTTAAGTGTGCTCTAATCATTTTTTCATTGTAATCAATTTATATTAAGACTGCATCATGGTATCTTAAGGTTATGTCACAAGATCATGAAAAAATTCAAGTCGCAAAGGCGGCATTACACTATATTGATCCTAATACAATATTAGGATTAGGTGCTGGCTCTACAGTCACTTGCTTATTAAATGAGATTGAAAAAGCAGGAATTGAACTGAAAGGAGTTGTTACAGCCTGTAGTGCAATTGCAGAGCAAGCAGATCGCCTGCGTTTTAATGTAATGAGCATTAATGAGGTGAGTGACCTTAATGTGTATATTGATGGTGCTGATGAGGTTAATCGTTCGCTATTATGCCTTAAAGGTGGCGGTGGGGCACAAACACTGGAAAAGGTAATGGCACGTATGTCTAAAGAGTTTATTTGCATTGTAGACCAAACAAAGTTAGTGAAATTAATGGGGAAAAATATCCCCGTATCAATTGAGGTGATTAATTCAAGTAGAAGCTTTGTTGCGCGTGAATGTAGAAAGCTGAATGGTCGACCCGTATATCGGTCAAATTTTAAAACAGATCATGGCAATGATATCATTGATGTGTATGATTTTGATTTAAGCCAGCCAATAAAGCTTGAAGAGACATTGAATCAAATTCCTGGTGTGGTTGGTCATGGCCTATTTGCACTTGATCGTCCAAACTTGCTACTGGTTGCAAGTAATGGTCAGATAGAGAAAATCAAAGCTAAATAGTTAGTTTTTTCCAGGTATTATTAAATACGAAAAGCGTTTTAATAAATAAATCATGTGGGTCACAAATTGCTTCACTGATAAACTGGTTTTGATTAATAAAGCTTAATGTGGGTTTATCTGCCGGTATGCTTCGATCATAAAAGCCACCGCCACGTCCTAAACGTTGGTAATTGGCATCTACACCTATACAAGGTACGATGACAGTATCAATATCATTAATTGAGAATATTGTTTTGCATTCAGGCACAAAGCATCCATTTTCGAAAATCATTTTTGTATCAGGTGTCCATTTAATAAAGCTAAGTACTTTTGTAGTCAATGGTTTTGGGATGAAAATAGACTTGCGATGATCATTATGAAGTATGTGGAGAAGATTGGTAATATCTACTTCTGGTTTTAATGGCCAATACGCACTAATGGATTGGGAATTATCAAAAATACCAGTAGTTATTATATTGGTAGCATCTTCAACTGACAAAATAACAGTGTCTTTGGACTGTTGAAGTATTTTTTTTTCGATATGTTGCTTTTAAAGAGCTCGTAGGGTGCATTTAAATCGACTCATGAATTTGAGTTTTTTCAAGTGGGGTGCAACAAGTTTGCATCAGGCTCCTTAACGGTTAAATTAAGTATGTCAACAGCTCTACAAAGTAGACGCCCCATACTGATGAGTGTTGATTCAGAGTGTGCATTAAATGAACCCTCACAAGCATTATTATTATATCTCTTGTAATGTCAAAATGGAAGTAAAGTGGACGATTTCACCTAAAAGGGTTAAAATATATAGTAATGGAGAATATTTTTAAAAAGCGTATAGATGCCTTTGCCCAAAAAGCCTTACCTAACTCAGTATTAGTTTTACAAGGTGCTAAGCGTGTGATGAGAAATCATGATGTAGAATACCCTTTTTATCAGAATAGTCATTTTTATTATTTGACAGGTTGGGATGCTCCCGACGCTTATCTCATCGTGCAAATTGATTCTAAAGGTTGTGCATGCTCCCAACTATTTGTTGAGCCTAATAATCCTGAAGCGGAGTCTTGGCAGGGAAAACGACTTTCACCTCAAGAAATACTCGCTATGGGTGTTTTTGATTCAGCATTTCCAAACACAACATTCAATGAAAAGTTAAAGCAAGCAATATCAGATGCACACCATGTGTATTATCCATTTGTTGATTTGAATCAAACCGTTGACTTAATCAATGCCACAACACGTCTATTAGCTGCTGGTCGTGTGAGAAAAAATAACCCAGATCATATTGATGCTAATATACTTTTGGGTTTAATGCGTTTATATAAATCAGAGCATGAAATTGCATTGATGCAACAAGCAGCAGATATTAGTTCTAAAGCGCATATTAGCGTGATGCAAATGGCAAAACAGGGCCTTTACGAATACCAGTTAGCAGCACAATTTAAGCATTATTGTGAGTTCAATGGTTGCCAACACTTAGCATACGATTCGATCGTCGCTTCTGGAAAGAATGCATGTGTATTGCATTATGTGACCTGTCAGGATCAAATCCATTCAGATGATCTAGTGTTAATTGATGCTGGGGGTGCTTATAAAGGTTATGCCAGTGATATTACTCGAACATTCCCTGTTTCAGGAAAATTTAATGGTGCGCAAAGTGATATTTACACGTGTGTTTTGAATACACAGAAAGCAGTAATTGATGCCATAAAGCCAGGGGTGTTAATACATGAATTACAGGCATTAGCTCAAAAAAAATTATTTGATGGTTTAGTTGATTTGCAAATTCTTAAACGAAATGATTTTAAACAAATTACAAACTACTATTTTCATGGTGTCAGTCATTGGCTAGGGTTGGATGTACACGATCAATGCCCATATCTTGATGAGCATAAAAAGCCTATTAAGTTAGCACCAGGTATGGTCATAACGGTTGAACCAGGCCTATATTTTGGTCGGCAGTTAGAAACAATTCCTCACGACTATCATAATATTGGAATTCGGATTGAGGATGATGTATTAATTACTGATAAAGGGAGCACGGTGCTTTCAAAAGCATGCCCTAAGGAGTTAGACGAAATTGAAGGGATTATGGCAATATGAGTGATTTAATAGTCGTAGGAGGTGGCTTTCCTGGTTTAGTAACTGCGCTAGCTGCAGCTAATCAAAACCTTAAAGTAACTCTTTTTGATGCCAAAAAGAGTTTAATGGATAGTCAAAACCACTCGTTTAAACCCATTGTACTCAATGCATCAAGTTGGCGTATGCTTGAAACACTTGGTGTTACACAACAATTGGCTGAAAATGCGTATGGTTTACCAAAGATGCGCGTTATCAGACAAAGCTGGGCTCAATTTGTGTTTTCTGCAGATGGATCCCGATTTGATTATTTAGGGTTTGTTGTCTTAGGTGCTTTGTTGCAAAATCATTTAGCGGAAATGGTCTTAAAAAATAAAAATATTAATTGTGTTTTAGGACATAAGCCTACTGAAATAACATTGGAGCCAAAACCACGTGTTGTGGTTAACAAAAAAAAATATTCTGCTGATTTAATCATAGCGGCAGATGGAGGCCGCTCATGGTGTCGTCAACAACTGAAAATGCCGTTTGATTTTAAAGACTGGCATAAAAAAGCGATTATTATTACTGCAACGTTATCTAAAAGACAATCTGATGCTGTACTACGTTTTTTATCCTTTGGAACTATTGCATGTATTCCTACTAAAGATAATCAGTATCAGATTATATTAACAGCAGATGCAGATCATCCAATTTTTGATCACGATATAGAGTTTGTACATGCTCAAATTAAAACTTATTTAGAGGGCGTTGTTGATGTTGAAGAAATGTCAACTAAGCCTGCTATATTTCCACTATCCGAGGGTGTTGCCCCTAAAGTCGCGATTCCAGGTTGTATTTTAATTGGGGATTCTGGCTTTATGATACCACCTGTTGGAGCACAGGGTTTAAATTTGGCATTCTATGATATTGCTGTCTTAATTGATACAATTTGTGAGGCAAAACATGCAAATAAAAAGATATCCTCTTTAGACTTTGCTAATCGGTTTAATGCGGTTGTCATGCCACATCATCAAACATTATTAACACGTGTTACTCAGCTTGTGCAGTTATTTCAATTACAAAATCCAATATTGCAATTTATGCATGGCTTTGGATTAGCTGCATTTGATAAGGTATTACCTGTGAAAAAAATGATTGCTGAGTTTGGTATGGGTATCCGTTACCCTGTACCTAGTTTATTACGTGGTCGAGTACCTGATATTTTCCCTAGGGTTGAGAAAGATGGACAAAAAGAAACAACTTGAATATGACGTCGTCGTCATTGGTGCTGGTATAGTTGGCCTTACTACCGCTTTGTCGTTACATCAAAAGGGTCATGCAGTTGCTGTGATCTCAAATCAAACTTTGAAGAAACAAGTGTCCAGTGATAAGGACCCAATTGTTTGTGCTATTAACCGACCAAGCGAAAATCTACTAAAGTCCTTGGATATTTGGGATAAGCTGCCAAAAAGTGATTATGATCATGTATTGATTTGGGAAAGCTTTCATCGAGAAGATATTTTATTTTCAGGCAGTGAATGTGCTGAGCCTAATTTAGGCCATATAATTGCTAATAAAGCTATATTTAATGCCATGGTTGATCAAGTGAAAGCACTAAAAATACCAGTGTTTGATAAACAAGAGACTACTATGTTGAGTGTAGGAGATCCTTGTCATGAGGTTGTCACTCAAACAATGAAAATAAAAGCAAAATTATTAGTTGCTGCTGATGGGGCTAATTCATGGGTTCGCTCTCAAATAGGGATTGATTGTAAACAACATGAATACAATCAAACTGCATTAGTTGGTCTTGTAAAGCATCAAAGCCCACATTTTAAAACAGCAAGGCAGCGTTTCCTACCAGGGGGGCCAATCGCTTTGTTGCCTCTTCAAGATGATTTTCATAGTGCGATGGTGTGGAGCCTACCAACTGAACAAGCTCATGAGCTCCAAGAGCTATCAAAACAGCATTTCTCAACACAATTAGCAAAGTACTGGCATCATCGATTAGGATCATTGAGTTTGCAAAGCAAGCTGAATGCACAAAAGTTGGTTGCACTACATGCAAATGAATATGGTCAAAGAGGGGTTATACTCATCGGTGATGCAGCACACGTGATTCATCCATTAGCGGGTCAAGGTCTGAATATTGGTTTTAAAGATATCATTCAATTGTCAGAATTAAGTGAGCAATATCCCCTGAATTCATCTTCATTACTAAGTGAATATACTCGACGTCGACGATTGGATAATGAATTAACATTAAAGATGATGGATTTCTTTTTAGCATTATTTAAAAATGAGCACCCTCTAAGTGTTAAATTTAGATCACTTGGTATGCGTGCTTTGGATGGGATGACGCCTGTTAAAAAAGAATTATCTTTATTAGCACTGGGTTATCGCCCAAATATTCCGCTTATTGATAGGTTGTTATAATGCGTTACTTTCCTTTACATCGTTTAAGAAGAAATCGACAAAGCAAATGGACGCGTGATTTGGTACGTGAAAATGTGTTAACAACACATGATTTAATTTTGCCACTGTTCGTGCAAGAGGGTCAGGAATTAAAGACTCCCATATCCTCTTTGCCAGAGTGTAATCGTTATAGTATTGATGAGTTGGTTAAGGTGGCTTTGGAAGCACAATCACTTGGAATCCCAGCCATTGCTTTATTCCCTTATATTGATGCTAGTCTTAAAACAAACGAAGGTGAAGAAGCGCTTAATCCAAATAATTTAATATGCCGATGTATTCAGACACTTAAAAATGAAGGTTTAAAAATTGGTATTATTGCTGATGTTGCACTAGACCCTTACACAACTCATGGTCAAGATGGCATAGTCAAGTTAGGGTGCATTGATAATGATTTAACTGTCACTCAGCTAGTTAAGCAGGCATTGGTGCTAGCAGAGGCTGGTGCAGACGTTTTAGCACCTTCAGACATGATGGATGGTCGCGTGGGTGCGATAAGGCAAGCGTTAGAAGCACATGATTTTAAAGATACGATCATTATGTCTTATACCGCAAAGTATGCCTCTCATTTTTATGGGCCATTTAGGGAGGCTGTTGGCTCTAAAGGGCAACTTGGCAAGCAAGATAAAACAACCTATCAGATGGATCCAGCAAATAAGCATGAAGCCAGTTTAGAGGTTAATTTTGATATCGATGAGGGTGCTGATTGGTTTATTGTGAAACCTGGCATGCCTTATTTAGATGTTGTGGCACATATGGCCAAAAATATAGATTATCCGGTATTTGCTTATCAAGTCAGTGGAGAGCATTTTATGCTACATAGTTTAGCTGAAAAAACTAATGTATCCTGGATGGAGTTAGTACACGAAAGTTTGCTAGGTTGTAAACGTGCTGGTGCAACGGGTATTTTATGTTATTCCTCAATACAAATGGCCAAATGGCTTCAAGCTAAAATTTGATCACACGTTTTATTTTCCAAAGAAATTTGGTAGCGAATATTATCACCTAACTGTAAGTATAATAAATCAATATCAATTATTGCGGCCTCAACAACTATAAAATTTGAGTATGCCTCGTCATCACTGAGTGTTTGAGAGGCTAAATTTGGATAATAGGGCTCTTTTGGCTGACCAACTTGTCGGTAACACATTTTTGATAGATTGGAAAGTTTTGACCACTGCTTAGCTGTGATTTCATTTTGATGATGTAATGTCACCTTTGTATGCATGCTAGCTTGTAATTTGTCTTTTTTACTATAGAAGTGTAGACAAGCTGTGGGATTTTTTTTGAGACAAAGCACCTTATCACTACGTGCATCAGTATGAAACCATACAAAGCCCGGGCCTATATTTCTTACTACGACGCAATCTATTTTGGTTCTATTTTTGGTGTCATTGTAGCCAAAATTTGCAATATGAAATTCACTTTTTCGAGACTCAATACTTTGATGAAGTTGCTCGAAAAGTTCTGTAACAATTTTTTTATACAGCATGGTTAAGATCGCTTCATCCTACATTTATCTGAACAATATTTTACCTGATTCCAACATTTCTCCCATTTTTTACGCCAGGAAAAAGGGCGATCGCAAATAGGACACTGTTTAGAAGGTAATGATGATTTTTTTTTCATCTTCATACTATATATGATACAACGTTTTTGAGCTCAGCACTATGCTTTTATCTAAAGTGTTTTAATAGGAAGTTTGTTTTGATGAATAACTTTACGGATAATATGGTACTGATCTACATCAAAGTCGATGTCATTTTGTAATGCTCCAGTATTATCTTGGTCCCAGCGTCCATAATAAATCCAGTTATTAACTAAATGAGATTGGGTGAACTGATATTTTGCATCGACTTCTGTTATGGTAATAGGCCCTTTAAATGGCCATTTTTGAATCTCTGATCTATTCAATGCTTTTTGTAAGCGCCGATTATGGCTTGTTGGATCTTCTAATCCAACACACCCACCAAGGCATTTTTTAATTTGTTGCTGAAAACATCCGTAGCGTGCTTTTTCAATGCCACAGATTTTTCGGCATAATTGATATTTGTCACAAAGCTTTTCAACGTATTGGTTAAACTGAGCTTGGTTTTTAAAAAAGCCATATTGTTTCATTTTAGCGTGAGAGTGGTGATAGGGTATAAGCTCTAATGACCAATATGGCTTACCTTTGCAAATCACACCCGTTAGTAGTTTTTTTTGTCTTCTAAGTTTGCGATTATAAATGGGTAAGTACTTTTTGACGAGTTCAGCTTCAAGTAATAAGGCTGATTGCTCTCCAGCACAATAAATACAACTGATTGTATCTGCTTGTTGGATTATCTTTGCTTCTTTAATTTGAGTTTTTGTACTATTGAAATGTGATAATATTCGGTTCCTAATATTGATACTTTTTCCAATATAAATGGGTTTCTCATCATTGAGAAATATATATACACCAATACGTTTTGGAAGCAAATCAAGATTCTTCAATAATGGATCTAATGGAATAGTCAGGGCAGTTTCTAACATAATACTTTCACTAAATCATGCCATTGTGTTGTATAATGTGGCGATCTGAGGTTTGATTTCATTTTCCAATGGGGTTGCATCCCCTGTGCAGCAATTATTAAGCTTTGATTCCCATAACGTTGGTTGACATTGTCTAGCAGTGGCATGACTTTTTCACTGTGTGCATAGAGCTTTGTTTCCGGTAACAGGCTTTGTTGCTCAATTGATTGATGTTGTAGTTGAGCAAGTAAAATACCTGTCTTATGGTATTTAAGGCCAGGTTTAAATATAGTTTTTAGGCATGCTTTGGCAGCATGGATGATTTGTCGGGTGTCATTCGATGGAATGGTCAAACTATGTCCACTCATGTTTCGATATTGGCAAATATGTTTTGAGAACGGGTTTGTTTTTAAAAAAACTTGGATATACCCTGCTTTGGAGTATTGTGACCGGAGTTTTTGACACGCACGTGAACAATAACTACTGAGTGCTTGGGCAATATCATCGTATTTTGACAATGGCTTTCCGAATGCACGTGATGATACGATTGTTTTTTTAGGAGCTGGGAGTTCCATACCTTCACAGCGACGCCCTCGTAACTCTTGTGCTGTTCGAGTTAAGATAACATTGAAGCGTCGCTTTAAAAAGGTGGAGCTTATTTGTGATAAATCAGATGCAGTCATTACACCAAGTGATTGTAATTGTTTGGCCCAACGACTACCAACTCCCCAGACATCCCCAATTGCAATATGTTCTAACCATTCAAGGTTACTATGATCTAATTGAAAAACAGGAACGAATAGGATTTTTTTAGCAATGAAATTGGCAACCTTCGCTAGTGTTTTAGTTGGGCCAATACCAATAGAAACAGGAATACCAACTTGTTGCATGACATTTTGACGTACAACCTGGCCCCATTCAGTGAGGTCTTCAATTGGGCCTTCAGGTGGCTGTAAGAAAGCTTCATCAATAGAGTAGATATCCATTTGATTGCACTCACGTTCTAGAGTACACATCAATCGGTGTGACAAATCACCATATAAGGCATAGTTGGAGGAAAAAATATGCACGCGATGTTTCTGACAAATAGTACGTACTTGATAAAAAGGTGTTCCCATGTCGATACCCAATGCTTTTGCTTCATTGGATCGTGCAATTACACAACCATCATTATTTGATAACACTACAATGGGTTTTGAGTGAAGGTCTGGTCTAAAGAGTCTTTCACACGAGGCGTAAAAGTTATTAGCATCTGCTAAGGCAAAATAGTTGTTAGAGGGAGTGGATGACATTTGTGACTACACCCCAAATCACAGTTTCTTGTAATTCACTCACTTGTATTGCAGGATACAGTGGGTTTTCTGAAAGTAATTGCATGTGATTGCCAGAAACATGCAATCGTTTTACTGTTAATTCACCATCAACTGCTGCAATGACAACACGACCATTCACTGGTTTAATGGCTCGATCCACGATTAAAATATCACCTGAGTGGATGCCTGCACCAATCATTGAGTCTCCGACTGCGCGTACCATGAATGTTGCCGACGGATTATCGATCAAATGTGTGTTAAGATCTAAATAGGCCTCAACGTGGTCATCTGCGGGGGAAGGAAAGCCTGCAGGAATAGAAGTTGCATAGAGAGGTACTTTGTGTGTTTTGTATTTAATGAGCCTTCTCACTTCCTCTATTTTGGAGTTTGGTATACGCATAGGAGTGGTTGTTTCTCCGTGAGGACCTAGCCCTCTGGGTCTGCCTGCATTAGGTCTTTTGCCGCCGTGTTTAGTCATTTGAATTCCGTACAATAATCATGTTTTTTTATGGTATAATCAAATTAGATGAAAAGCAAGCATAAATATTTATCTTATGGGCTCGACTTTGAATATGTTGAGAACTGGTTACTAAAAGAAGAGGCTGATGCATTATTTGAGCATGTATCTGCATTAGATTGGCAGAGTGAAAAGCTATTACTATTTGGTAAATTAATTGAGGTACCGCGCAAAGTCATTTGGATGGCTGATCCTCTGTGTTGCTACGCGTATTCTAATTTAAAACATGTGCCAGTGCCATGGACAGATTTGATGAGCGGTATTCGTAACAAGTTAAAAATCATGTTACATGATCAATTTAATGGTGTTTTATGTAACTATTACCGTGATGGAAATGATTATATGGGTTGGCACAGTGATGATGAAGTGGGTTTAGGATCAACGATTGCATCCATCAGTTTAGGAGTGTCACGACGATTCTGTTTTAGGTATCGGAAGCAGCATTCACTGAAAGACGAAATTATCTTATCGCATGGTTCCTTGCTAATCATGCGAGGAAATACTCAGCGATTTTGGCAACATCAGTTACCTAAAATGCGCCGAGTAAATTCACCTCGTATTAATCTGACATTTCGGATTATTCACCCTGCAGAAAGTTAATTAGGTATTTTTTTACATGCATAGCGATGTTGTTTGTAGAGTGCCAAAAATGATGTGCCTTTCATTGCTCGAACTAAATCTTTTTTGGATCGACAATTAAGTTTTTCCCGAATGCGTTTCAAATAAAACTCAATAGTGCGTGGTGATAGATCCAGAAAGCTGCCAGTTTTTTTAATGGTATGGTTATGGATTGCATAAAAAACACATTCAGATTCTCGTCGAGTAAGGTATAAACCTGTAAATCTACCATCTAAAGGTATTCGATAGGTGATTAAGTTAACATCCTCTTTTTTCTGGTTAGTTTTCTTTTTACCATAAGTTAACATCGTTAAAATAGAGGATGCCTTTTTCATTAAATTAATTTGAACCATAATTTTCTCCAAAACGTGTTAGATTTATATCACGCAGTGGGGTGGATGAATATACGGGTTTTGTGTTTCTTTTGGTGCGACAATATGTTTTTTTAGTAGTATATCTGCTATTAAGAAATTGCTGACAGACGCCGCTATAATGGCTTACATGGTTTCTAAATTGCTAGTGTTAAGCATTTACATGAGCCACCAGACAATAGAAATTCACTAGTATCACAAGCATGTGTTGTATATCCTTGGTTATTTAGTTTTTTCTCTGTTGCATGACAGTTTGTAGCGAGAATGACATTTTGATCCATAACTACTGCATTGCACGCAAATGCTAACGCATCTTGTTTAGAGGTGGATATGAGTTGCAATGATTGTTCTAATAGTTTTTGTGATTTTGGTGAGAATGCTTCTGGATACCATAATGCTGTATTTGCATCTAAAGGACAAAAGCATGTATCCAGGTGATAAAAATTAGGATCTACAAGTTCTAAATGAGTGATTTTTATATTCCAAATTGTTTTAAGCCATTCTAAGAATGTAGGATCACTTCTAAATCCATGCCCAAAAAATAGATGTTCTCCAGCAAATAAGGCATCTCCAGCACCTTCAAAATAGATTGGTGGTGTAATTACGGTATACTGTTGGTCTTCAAACCACTTTTTAAACAATGCGCTTTCTGGTTGACGTTGTGGATATTTAAACTGCGCCAAAATAACTTCATTATCTTTCAGTAACCCTGCGTTTGCAGTAAAGACCATATCAGGAAGCTCATTATGGGGCTGAATTACAACGACTTCTGCACCGATGCTTTGGATGGTTTTAACTAGGTTTTTCCACTGTGTATTTGCGAGTATTTTGTTAACTGGACGCATTCTATTCATCCAAGGATTAATTTTATAATTAACATCAAAGAACTGGGGTGGGCACATTAAGATTTTCATAATCCTTCCTGGGGTAGATAAAGTAACAATATACCTCGAGCTAGTTGATATATCTACTTTGGTATATTAATATATATCGATGGCAATTTTAGAAATTCTACAGTATCCACATCCTATATTGCAAACAGCAACAAAGCCTGTTACCAAATTTGATAAGAATTTAAAAAAAATTGTGGATGATATGTTTGAAACGCATTATGCACAAGAAAATTGTGCAGCTTTAGCTGCAAACCAGTTGGGAATTCCTTATCAGATTACGGTTATTGACTTCAGTGAAGAAAAAGATCAGCCACTTTGTCTCATTAATCCTAAAATTGTAAAAGCAGAAGGTGAAACAAATACACCAGAAGGTTGTATGTCACTGCTTAATTTAGGTTATCACCGGGTCAAGCGTGCAGCTAAAATAGTTGTTGAAGCTGTTGATATTGAAGGTAAACCATTTAGAGTTGAGGCAGATGGGTTCTTGGCAAAGTGTTTGCAGCACGAAATAGATCATTTGAATGGTTTGGTATACCTCAATCATCTTGGCGCAGTAAAACGAAAAATGATCATGCGTAAAATCAGTAAGCGAGATGCTAAAACATAACCAACAACCTAAGATAATTTATGCGGGTAGTGACCCCTTTGCTTGTGGGCCACTAGAAGAGCTCGTGCAAGTTGGTCTTAAGCCAACTGTTGTGGTATCAAACCCTGATCAAAAAGCAGGTCGAGGCAGAAAAATATTGCCAAATCCAGTCAAACAAACTGCTCAAAAGTTGGGTATAGACGTTTGGACACCTGAATCAATTAAAGATGACGCATCATTTACAACGTTTCAGTCGTTTAAAGCAGATATTTTTATTTGTGTTGCATATGGAAAGATTATTCCTAAAGCATGGCTAAATAGCCTATATTGTTTAAATATTCACCCTTCATTATTGCCAAAATGGAGAGGGTGTAGTCCGATTGAGCATGCTTTATTGTGTGGTGATAAAGTAACAGGTGTTTCGGTTATTCAAATGAGTCCAGAGATTGATGCTGGAGCGATATTATATCAGGAACAGTATTCAATTAAACCGGAAGAAAATACGCAGTCCTTGGGTACATATTTGTTTAGTAAAGGAACAGAGCTATTAATAAAAGCGATTAAAAATTGGCAACAAGATAAGTTACCAGCTGTATTGGAGCAGAATAAGGCGGAAGTAAGTTATGCTCCTAAAATAAAAAAAGAGGAAGCACATATTGATTGGCATCAATCGGCTGAGAATATTTTCAATATGATTCGTGCATACTATCGATGGCCAGTTGCATATACTTTTCTCAATGAGAATCGAATCAAAGTATTTGCAGCATGTGTTGTTGATGATGAAGGTGATGCAGTCGTTAAACCTGGCACGATTATACAAGTAAAACAAGATTGTGTTTTGATACAGTGTGGACAAGGAATACTTAGTTTGCAGGAGATCGTGTTACCAGGGAAGAGACGAATGCCCATCAGCGAGTACTTAAAGGCAAATAATTCTATTTTTATTGAAGGTTTGTGTTTTGAGTAGACCTCTAGAATTGCCAGCTGGCAAAAATAAATTATTATTGCACACATGTTGTGCCCCATGTTGTGCTGATATAATGCTACGACTGAAAGAAAATGAGATTGATTACACCCTTTATTTCTTTAATCCTAATATTCACCCTGAGCCAGAGTATATTTTACGTAAAAATGAAAATAAACGTTATGCAGAAAAACTAGGAGTGCCATTTGTTGATGAAGATGAATCTTATGAGCAAGATAGGGACGCATGGTTTCAGCGTTTGGGGATTTATGGTAATGAACCCGAGCGAGGGCGACGATGTACAGGTTGCTTTGAGATGCGATTTGAGGCGACTGCTCGCTATGCACTGGATCATGGTTATGATGTAATCAGTAGTAGCCTAGGTATCTCTCGTTGGAAGGATATGGCGCAAATTAATCGTGCAGGTGAAAAAGCTGCTGAATGTTTTCAACAGTTGGCATACTGGACTTTTAATTGGCGCAAAGAGGGTGGTTCTTCAAATATGATTACTATTTCAAAAGAAGAGCACTTTTATCAACAAGAATACTGTGGTTGTGTATATTCACTTAGGGACACAAATCAATGGAGAACAAAAAACAATCGCTCCAAAATAAAGCTTGGTGAAAAATATTACGGTCTTGAGGTCGAAGAACCTAGTCAACAGTGATTAGATCTTCACCTGGAGCCCAGTTACATGCTGTCAAACCACCTGTTTGTAGTGCCTGTAAGGTTCTTAGAACTTCTTCAGGTTTTCTTCCTACATCAAGATTATTCACTGAGATATGTTGGACACAGTTATTTGGATCAACGATTAGGGTTGCTCTAAGGGCGACTTGGGCATCTGAGAGTAAACCTAGCGCATCTGCAAACTTACCACATGGGTCTGCAAAACTGTAATGGTTTAAACGATTAAGGCCAGGATGTTCCCTACGCCATGCCAACTTACAAAACTCATTGTCAGTTGAGCCACCAATTAGAACAGCATTAGATGATACTAATTGCTCATTGATTTTAGCAAATTCCATGATTTCGGTTGGACATACAAACGTAAAGTCTTTTGGATAGAAATAGATCACCTTCCATTGCCCCGCGAAACTATCATTGTTAAAGTTTGCAAAGGCTGATTTTCCGTTTTCAACGGGTTCATTGAAGTTAGGTAGTGCCATTGTAAGTTCAAATAAAGGCAGTTGTTGGCCGATTCTAATCATTTAATTCTCCAAGTTTATGTTTATCTTATACTAAAACGATCAAGAGTGTCTAGGGGTTCGACGTATTCCTTAAGAAGTAGGATTGCATATAAGGTTGTGAGCGTTGATCCTGACATGGCAGCATAAATTGGTGGGAAAAACAAATATATGGGGATCATTAGTAATGAAACTGTGCAAGTATAGAGTATGGTCCTAAATATCATGTCAGTCAGTTCTTCTAAATCACTACGTGCTGAATTTACTGTATCATTGCTAGGGGATTTGTCATCATCGCAAGCGGTATAATGTCCGTAATGTGGTGAGGGAGTATTTCTACTTGTGTCAACTGGTCTAACGTTACTTGGTGGTGTTCGCATTCTTAATTCCTTAAGATAGTCTTTCCATTTTAATTTGTTTCTTTAGTATGTCAATAACTTTTCTAGATAGTAGTTTTGCGTCTAAACGAGTCTTTTTAGAATTATAATTTTTGTTTTGAATCTGATTTAAACTACTGCCTTTGTAGCCATACTGTCCATTAGAAGGATAAAATCCATTTTCAAAATCAAATTGATACTCTAAGTGATCCTCAAATTTTGATAAAAAAGGAATCGCATACCCTAGGACTTCAAAAAGTAAATATTCAAATTCTCTTAAGAAAGGTTCGATATCTTTTTCTTTTTCGAGTGCATTTATTGTTAAGCCGAACCGTTCGAATAGCGCATGTGAGCTCTCTGGTGTTTTGTACATATAATACATTAATTGATTTAGGTAAAAGCCACATTTGAGTCTAACTCCAGTCAACCAGACGGGATTAACAACCTCAATATTTTTTATAGGTGTCAGTGATTTATCTTGTTTTTGCCAATGAATCACAATTTTTTGAAATGGAAGAATATGGCTCATGTTAAAGCGTTTATTAGTCTTAAGGCCTTTGCATATAAAGGATTTCCTACCATGTTCTTTTAAAAAGCATTCAATGATAGCACTTGTTTCACGATATGCGCGTTGATGAATCACATATCCTAAATCTTTATAAGTATTCATATATTAGGTTGAGATTCCATCCAGTTTGGATTGATTTTTACCCAAACTTTTAGCATGACTTTTTTGTTTAAAATCTTTTCAATGGATTTTCTAGAGTCTGTGGCTATTTTTTTTAAATGTAAACCATTCTTGCCGATTACAATTTTCTTTTGGTTATTGTTTTTAACTACGATTACAAGGTGGATTGTTGCTAGCTTTTCGTTTTGTTCATATTTTTCCAGTTCAACATTAAGGTCATGAGGAACCTCTTTGTGACAATATTTTAAAAGTTGGCAGCGTGTGACCTCACATATCCGTTTTTCCAATGATTGGTCATGAGTGAAGTCTTGGTGGTATTTTTGTTTCTTTGGTTGACATTGCATCCGTAAATGGCCACGTAAGATATCAATATGGGTTTTCTTTTTAGCACTTATGGGAATAATAGCCACAATATCAGATGGGGGGTCATTGAGTATTATTTCTAGTGCATCGTTAGTAATGCGATCAATTTTATTGATGACTAAAATGACAGGTTTCAGTTCTTTAAATTTCTTAAGAAGATTAACTTCTTGTTCTGACAAAACGGCAGTGTCTATTAGAAATAAAATACAATCTGCTTCGGATATGCAGCTATCAGTTGCGCGCATCATTATAGACTGAACAGTGTTATGTGTCTTTTGCCCCAGTCCAGGTGTATCTAGAAAAATCATTTCATAAGGGTCATCATGTACAACACCTAAAATCTTAGAGCGAGTAGTATGTGATTTGTGCGATGTAATGGCAATTTGGTCTCCTAACAGAAGATTTAGTAGTGTTGATTTTCCAACATTTGTTTTGCCAACTAAAGCAAACTTACAGCTTAAGACCTCATTTTTCATGCAACAGTTCCATTACTTTTTTCGCAGCTACTTGCTCAGCTTTTTTTCGACTACCACCCTCACCTTCTGCTTGGTATCCATTGACCTTGCACAATACGATAAAGGTTTGATCATGTTTTTGACCAGTAGTTTGAGTGAGTGTATAAGCTGGTAAAGGGTGTTTTCCTTTATGGCACCATTCTTGAAGTTGGCTTTTGAAGTCCTTAACATTAATGTTGCTCAGTGGTTGAGAAAGATAGTCCTCATACCATGCGAGGACTATAGTGTAGGTGGTTGTAAAATCACTGTCTAAAAATATAGCGCCTATAAGCGCTTCGACCGCATTTGCTACAAGACTTGGTCGTGACAGTGCAGATGATTTCGTTTCACCTAAACCAAGCTGGAGTTGATCAAAAAGGTCAAGTTTTTGTCCTATTTCTAAAAGCGTATTTTGGTTGATAAGATTGGATCTTATAATACTTAACTCGCCTTCAGGGCCATGGTGTGCTTCAAATAAATGGTCTGATAAAATACAGCTTAAAACTGAATCACCTAAAAACTCAAGCCTTTCATTGTGTAAGTTAGAAAAGCTACGATGAGTTAATGCTCTATCCAATAACTGTTTATTTTTAAACTGATACTTAAGATTTGTTTCAATTTTTTTTAAAATGTTATCCCGATTCTCTGCCATCTTATATTCCAATTATGTGGGTCCCAACTTAACCATACTAAAAATGCTTTCCCAATGAATGATGTTTCGGGTACAGTGCCCCAAAAGCGACTGTCATTGGAGTTATCTCGATTATCTCCCATTACAAAATATTGGTGTTTGGGAACAACCATATCAACTGAGCGGTAATCTGGGGTGAAAGGTTGAATGATGATTTCATGCTTAATACCTTCAAGATTTTCTTCGTAAAGTTTGACTTCTTCTGTTTGACCATATTGATTGATGTTGTTAATCCAGCCTAAATCCTTTTTCGGGATTACTTCTCCATTAATCATGAGTACTTTATTTTTATAAACAACATGATCGCCAGGTAACCCAATTACTCGTTTAACATAAATGTAATTTGGATTTTTGGGGTAATAAAAAAGTGCGATATCGCCTCGTTGAGGTTTGCCTACAGGAACCAATTCATTATGACTAATAGGCATCTTGATACCATATGCATACTGTTTAACCAGAATAAAATCACCTGTATCTATGGTAGGTTCAAGAGAGCCTGACGGTACACGGTAGGGTTGTATGATAAAAGATCTTACCAGCATAAAGATAATCAAAAACCAAAAGTATTCTTGCGCAATTTCAAGGTAGGTGTTTTTTGTATGTGATTCTTTGCGACGTGGTGTGAACCAGTAGTCATCAGCCACTTTAAATACAATCACAAATACTGTCGCAACAAATAGCGCCCATTCCACATTGATTTGGTTAGCAATTAAAAATACGCCAGACAAAAAGACAATATTGCAGCAGGGTGAACGAACTTTATCTGAGAGTTCCTTATAGTGTTTTTCTAGATAGAAGTGATCGAGGAGGTTGACTATCAAGGAAGTGGAAAAAATTATAATTAATAATTGATCTAGCATACTTGGATGGTATCAAAAAAAGCGTATCCTTGCTAGATCTGGGGTTTAATAGTGCATATTAAGTCATTATTTGATATTATAAAATCAAATAACAGATAATGGAGACTTTGTATGGCTCGCGTTAAAGGTGGTCACGATTGGCACCGTAGACAAACAAATGATAGTTTCAATCAAAAAGCAAGATCTGATCGATATCGCAGTAGATCAGTTTATAAACTAGAGCAAATTCAATCTAAGTTTAAATTGATTCGTAAAAAAGATGTTGTCTTTGATCTCGGGTGCGCGCCAGGTGGGTGGAGTCAATTGTTGTCTCAGCTTGCAGGTCAGGTGGTTGGTTGTGATTTGCTTGATATGAAACCGATTGCTAACGTCGAATTCATAAAGGGAGATTTTACAACGACTCTTATTCAACAGACTCTATTAGATCGAGCAAATCATGCTCCAGATATTATTTGTTCGGATATGGCGCCCAATATTAGTGGCATTAAATGTAAGGATGAAGGTGCTTTAGAAACGCTATTCAATCAAGTTGCAGTATTTACAGCAGATTATTTGAAAAAAGATGGGCATTTAATTGTAAAGGTCTTTGAAGGTGAATCTGCCAATCATTTTAAAAAAACTCTCAAAACAATGTTTAAAGCAGTAGTCGTTTTTAAGCCTGAGGCATCACGGTCGACATCTACAGAAATTTATTTTATTGCTAAGTGCAAAAAAGTTAACTCAAATTTAAAAAAAGAGTTATAATAACACTTGTAATTGTAAAATATTACCCCACATATAATCTAAGTGAAGAGGACGCGCAGTGAACGAAAGACAAAAGACGATATTTTTATGGATTGTAATTTCTTTAATTCTTTTCTTGGTTTTAAACAATTTTGGTGAGTATAACGGCCCTGTTCAGCGGTATACGTATTCAGAGTTTGTTAATGCAGTTAACCAAGGACAGGTTAATAAGGTCACGTTTGCAGACCAGGTGATTACTGGTGAGACTAAAAGCGGTCAACGCTTTACAACATTTATGCCTATGAACGACCAAAAAATATTGGATAATCTATTGGCAAAAAACGTTACGGTTGTAGGCCGTGCCCCTGATCAAAATATCTGGTTACACATTTTAATAAGCTGGTTCCCATCATTGTTGTTACTGGGTTTCTTACTCTGGTGGATGCGACAAATGCAAGGTGGTGGTGGTAGTTCTGGGCGAGGCGGACCACTATCGTTTGGACGTAGTCGTGCAAGAATGTTAACAGGTGATAAGAATAAAGTGACTTTTGATGATGTTGCAGGAATTCTTGAAGCAAAACAAGAAGTGCAAGAATTTGTTGAGTTTCTAAAAGATCCTAAGAAGTTTTCTAAATTGGGTGGTAAAATTCCATGTGGTGCATTGCTGGTGGGTCCTCCAGGAACTGGTAAAACTTTATTGGCGAGAGCTGTTGCTGGAGAAGCAAATGTACCATTCTTCTCTATTTCTGGGTCAGATTTCGTTGAAATGTTTGTAGGTGTTGGTGCTTCTAGAGTTAGAGATATGTTCGATCAAGCCAAAAAACAGGCGCCTTGTATTATATTTATCGACGAAATTGATGCAGTTGGTCGACATCGTGGAGCTGGCTTAGGTGGCGGACATGATGAGCGTGAGCAAACACTTAATCAGTTACTCGTTGAGATGGATGGTTTTGAGGGCAAAGAAGGTGTGATTGTTTTTGCAGCAACCAATAGACCTGATGTATTAGATCCTGCTTTATTGCGCCCTGGTCGTTTTGATCGTCAGGTTGTAGTTTCATTGCCTGACATTATAGGTAGAGAAGAGATACTTAATGTGCATATGTCAAATGTTACAGTTGATAACTCTGTGGATACTTTAGTCATTGCTAGAGCAACGCCTGGTTTTTCTGGTGCTGATTTAGCAAATTTAGTGAATGAAGCAGCACTTTTTGCTGCACGTCGTAATAAGAAAAAAGTAACCATGGAAGAGTTTGAAGCAGCTAAAGATAAATTAACCCTTGGTGCTGAGCGTAATATGGTGATGTCTGACGAAGATAGACGTTTGACTGCATATCATGAGTCAGGACACGCAATTGTTGGTTTGTTGGTTGGAAATCATGACCCTGTTTATAAGGTTACGATTATTCCTCGAGGAATGGCACTTGGAGTGACATACTTCTTACCTGAGAAAGATCGTTTTAGTATGTCTCGTGCACAAATTGAAAGTATGATTTCATCGCTTTATGGTGGTCGAATTGCAGAAGAAATAATATTTGGTGAAGAGAAAGTGACAACCGGTGCTTCAAATGACATTGAAAAAGCGTCAGAATTAGCTCGAAATTTTGTAGAAAAATGGGGCCTGAATAATAAATTAGGACCGATTAATTATAGTGCTGCACAACAAGAGGTATTCTTAGGTAAAGGAATGTCATCCAGTGGACGTGATATCTCTGATGCCACAACAAAGGAAATTGATCAAGAAGTTAGAAAAGTAATTGATTCAAATTATAAGCGTGCTAAAAAAATTCTTAAAGATAACATTAAGATTCTGCATTTAATGGCTGAAGCTCTCATGAAATATGAAACGCTCAATGAGTTTCAAATTAACTCAGTCATGCAGGGCAAAATGCCAAAGTCAGGAGGAACAAGCTCAAAGCGTAATGCCTCTAAGGAAAAAGCAGCTACCAAAGCTGAGAATAAGCGGGCAGAATCAACCTAGTGCAACCAAAGATAATGGGGATTTTAAATATTACCCCAGACTCTTTTTCAGATGGAGGTCTTTACACCTCAATTGATGCTGCAGTTAAGCATGTTGCTTCTATGATTGAGGAAGGTGCTGATTGTATTGATATCGGTTGTGAATCCTCCCGGCCAGGTGCAACGCCAATCAGTTTACAAGAAGAGTTGGATCGCTTATTGCCTATTTTAGATGCCATACAATCTCGTTTTAACATACCTTTATCAATAGATACATATAAGCCAGATGTAATGCATTGGGCGATTGAAAAAAAGGTGTTTATGATCAATGATATTCTAGCGCTTACAACCCCAGGTGCTGTGGATGTAGTAAAAGACTCTGACGTTCAATTATGTATTATGCATCATCGGGGTACACCAGAGACTTTGCATGATGACAAAAACTATATTAACGTCATTGATGAGGTGTTTGGTTTTCTAAAGAATAGGGTTGACCACCTGGTTGCTAGTGGTATTGCAGCAGATCGAATAATAATTGATCCTGGATTCGGCTTTGCAAAAGAATCTCAACATAACCTCGATCTTTTAAAAAACATTGCTGTGTTAAAAAAATTGGAATGCCCAATTTTGATTGGTATCTCTAGAAAGCGGATGTTTGGCCAATGGTTTGATCGCCAAACAATTGAGCGCCTTCCAGCTTGCTTATCAGCCTCATTGTGGGCTTATGCTCAGGGTGTACAGTGGTTTAGGACCCATGATGTTAAGGCTACAAGCGACGCACTTAAAATGCATCAGTTACTGATCGGAGCATAAATCAACACAATCTAGTTGAAGGTATTGTTTTTTCAATATAGACTGACTTGTAGTTGGTATGTATAAACTTCTAAGTTTTTAAGGAGCTCTGAATGAGCGTGGAAAATTTATCTTTTGGTACAGATGGTATTCGTGGTCGCGTTGGTGATTTTCCAATAGACTGTAATACAATATTAAAGCTTGGTTGGGCGCTTGGCACATTTATTCGTAACAAATACGGTACATGCCGTATTGTTGTCGGTAAGGACACCCGAATCTCTGGTTATTTAATAGAGTCATTATTTGAGGCAGGATTAATTGCTGCAGGTGCGCATGTATTTCTTTTAGGTCCATTACCTTCACCTGGGATTGCACACTTGATCCGAGCATTCAGAGGTCATGCCGGGGTTGTGATTAGTGCTTCTCATAATGTCTACTCTGATAATGGTGTGAAATTTTTCAACCAAGCAGGTTTTAAATTTAATAGCGCTGATCAAAAAGCGATCCTTGATTTATGTCGAAAGGATTTAGTGATGGTACCTTCAGAGAGGCTGGGCCGAGCAGAGCGGGTGGATGCTGCGATCGATCGTTACGTTGAATACTGCAAAGGTAAGTTTGATTTAGATTTTGAGCTCGATAATTTAAAAATTGTGATTGACTGTGCTAATGGCGCTGGGTATAAGGTTGGCCCGAGTGTGTTTCGAGAGCTTGGAGCAGACGTGATTGCGATTAATGTTCGTCCAGATGGCACTAATATTAATGCGCAATGTGGCTCATTATATCCTGAGTTTCTAAGAGATAGAGTGCTTGCGCATCATGCAGATTTAGGTTTTGCGTTAGATGGAGATGGTGATCGATTAACAATTGTCACTAAAAAAGGCCGCATTCTCAACGGCGATGATATTCTTTATTTATTAGCCAAATATTGCACTAGTCCGGGTATGGGGGTAGTAGGAACGATAATGTCAAATAATGCATTGGAAAAATCCTTTTCTGAAATAGGTATTCCATTTGCTAAGACTTCTGTTGGTGATCATCATGTTGTAGATGCACTGGTTAAAAATGGCTGGATGATTGGTGCAGAGCCATCAGGTCATGTGCTGCAATTAGATAAGAATACATGTAGTGATGGCATTTTATCAGCTTTATCAGTTATATCAATTATGTATCGCTTAGATAAAGACCTTGATGAGCTTATGAAAGGCTTTAATAAAATGCCAAGTCGTTTAGTCAATTTAGAATGTAGCACCGTGGATTTAAATCAATTTGAAAAAGATTTTGAGGATTTAAGAAATCATTTGGGGCCATTTGGAAAACTGTTAGTACGAAAATCAGGTACAGAAGCAGTCGTTCGTGTTCTAGTTGAGTCCGAAAGTATGAGTGATGTTGAGCGTGTATCTCGTACAGTTACAGAAATGATCAATCCGAATGCTTATGCTACTTAAATTAGAGTTCTATGTTCCGTCAACACATTTAAAAGAAGTTAATCATGCATTATTTAATGCTGGTGCAGGCCATTTAGGGCAATACAAAGCGTGTGCATGGTATACCAAAGGAACAGGGCAATTCATGCCTATGGAAGGAAGTCACCCATTTATTGGAGAAACTGAAAAGCTTGAACAAGTAGAAGAGTATAAGGTTGAAATGGTATTAGAGAGTCAATATCGGCAAGTCACCATCGACGCTTTAAAAAAGGCACACCCTTATGAAACTGTTGCGTATCAACTCATTGAAATTTTAACACTATGAATAAATTATCAATTATAAAAATTCTTGGTATGATGTTATTGATTTTCAGTCTTTCCTTTATTCCTCCTATCATCACAGCATTTGTTTTAAAAGAAGCAGTAATGATGCCCTTGTTAGAAAGTGGGTTAATAGTTTTCATTACGGGTGTAATCATGTATTCAGTCATGCCTATTCATAAAATTGAGCTATGCAGAACGGATGGGTTCCTTATTGTCATTTTAGTTTGGGTGATTATTAGTTTATTTGGTGTAATACCTTTCGTTTTGATGGACACCCCTTTAACTTTTGTTGATGCGCTCTTTGAGTCAGTGTCTGGTATTACTACAACAGGTGTGTCTGTGATGGGAGATTTACAACGCCAAACATATGCAATTCAACTTTATCATCAGCAATTACAATTTTTAGGTGGTTTAGGGGTAGTGGTTATTGTATCTGCTGTTGTACCCTTAATGAAAATAGGTGGAATGCATTTATATTTTGCAGATTTACCTGGTCCAACTAAAGAGCAAAAAATTATGCCTCAGCTAAGCCAAGCGACAGGTATGCTTTGCAAGATATACCTTATACTTGGTGGTATCTGTGTCGTAGGTTATTTAATTTCTGGTATGACATTATTTCAGGCTTTTTGTGAAATGTTTGCAACGATCTCAACAGGTGGATTCTCGCTACATGCAGATAGTTTTGCACATTATAGTAAATCTGCACAACGATTCGCACTTTTAATCATGATTTTAGGAGCGACTAATTTTCAGTTACATTATGCATTTATGTTAAAGCGCTCCTTTAGAGTTTATTTGCGCAACTTTGAATGTCGTTCAATGCTCTTAATTATGCTATTTGCTAGTTTATTTACATTTATGGTTCTCGTTCGTAACAGTGTATTTCCAAGTGCCAATCAAAGTTTTATAAATAGTTTTTTTACGGTAGTCTCTTTAATGACAACAACAGGCTTTACAATCAGTGACTTTGCAAGTTGGCCAACCATTCTGCCAGAATTTATTATGATACTTGGATTGATTGGTTGTTGTGCAGGTTCAACAACAGGTGGTATAAAATTAATTAGAGTATTAGTAAGTTTTAAGCATTCAATTATATTATTAAAGAAAAATCTTCACCCTGCTGCAATTGTTAAAACAATGCATGAGGGAGAATCATTAAGAGATGAAGCTATAAATGCAATAATGGGTTATATCATACTGTTTTTCTATGTGTTTTTCGTATTGCTATTAGCACTTATTTATTCAGGTTTAGATTTGCAAAATGCGTTCACTTCTTTAGCTGCTTGTATTGCAAATGTTGGTGCAGGTATTAATCAAGTGAATATTGATGATACACATAAGGCTGTAAAGGTTATTTTAACGTTTGCAATGTTAGTTGGAAGAATTGAAATCACATCGTTTTTTGTTATTTTATTACCTACGTTTTGGAGAGCATGATACATCCCATCAAATCAAATTACCTTATCATTGATGCATCTGGATATATATACAGAGCATTTCATGCACTTCCTGATTTAAGAACTGCGGATAATCGACCAACGGGTGCAATATTTGGTTTTGTAAAAATGTTACAAGGTCTCTTAATACGTTTTAAACCTGAAAAAACTGTCGTAGTATATGATCCCAAAGGTGGGTATTCATGGCGTAATGACCTATACGGCGATTACAAAGCGAATCGTCAAAATATGCCAGATGATTTAGTCAGTCAAATTCAACCCATTAAAGCAATTGTAGATGCGATGGGTTTACCAAGTTTAGAAAGGCTTGGGTTCGAGGCTGATGATATTATTGCTTCCTTGGCATCACAATCAAATCAAGCAACCTATATTGCCTCTTCTGATAAGGATTTAATGCAATTGGTAACAGACCGGGTTTTTATGGTCAACACAATGAATGATAAGATTATTGATGCAGATGGTGTGGTTGAAAAGTTTGGCGTAAAGCCCAATCAAATTGGCGACTATTTGGCTTTGGTGGGAGATAGTGTTGATAATGTGCCAGGAATACCTAAGGTTGGCCCTAAAACAGCTGCAAAATGGTTAAATCAGTATGGATCGTTAGATGCAGTGGTTGCACATCAAGATGCGATTACAGGCAAAGTGGGAGAAAATTTAAGAGCCAATAGTGAACAATTGCCGTTGTCTCGAAAGTTAGTCAGTCTTTCAACAGATATGGATTTAGCCTGGGATGAAATTGAGGCCAAAGATTCAGATCCGAAAGCACTTTACGATCTTTTTATCGATTTTAATTTTAGACGAATGGCAAAAGATCAAGCGGCGTTATTAGATGAAATGAATATTCAGCCAAACTTAGCTGATTCTAAAGAAGTCATTTCTTTATCAGATACTACCGAATTAATGAAGCTATTGGATCAAAATGAGTTTGTGTGTATTGATATGTTAATGCATGAAAACGAGGGGATTTCTATTGGCTTTGGATTTGAAGGTGGTCATTATGTAGTGGAATGCTCATTACAGGAAGCTAGTGATAAATGGTTGCATTGTCTAAAAGAACCACTTATTACCCAAAAGATACTTGTGATAGGGCATGATCTGAAATCTTTAATAAAGTTATTAAAGCCTAAAACATTCGTTGATCATTTGTTTGATACGATGCTGGTAGCTTATTTGTTAGAATCACATCATGGACAGTATGCGCTCGATGTTGTTTATGCACGTTACATGCACCAAACGATTAATATAGAATCTATGAGTGGTCGTTTACAGGCCATGATAAAACTATACCCAGAATTGAACACACAACTGAATGGTCAAAAAGCACTTAAAACAGTTTATGATAAAGTTGAATTGCCAACGATGCAGGTATTGGCAATGATGGAGGATACAGGCGTTCTTGTGGATGAAACAATCCTGGAAAAGCAAAGTAAAGATCTTGATAAAAAAATTCAAGTATTAGAACAAAATGTATTTCAAGCAGCAGGTTATGAGTTTAACTTAGCGTCACCAAAACAATTACAAGAAGTGCTATATGACAATTTGAAACTTCCCATATTACAAAAAACACCTAAAGGACAACCTTCAACTTCTGAATCTGCGTTAGAGCAATTATCAAATGATTTTACTATTGTGGCAGATATTTTAGAGCACCGTAGTTATGCTAAGTTAAAGAATACTTACACTGATAAGCTACCTCAGCTCATCAGTCACGACACTCAGCGAATACATTGTCAATTTAATCAAGCAGTCACCAGTACTGGCCGATTATCTTCTTCCGATCCAAATTTACAAAATATTCCGATTCGTACTGCGATGGGAAAACGAATTCGTGAGGCGTTTGTTGCACAACCTGATTATCAGCTTGTATGTGCAGATTATTCACAAATTGAGTTGCGTATTATGGCTCATTTTTCTGAAGATCCAAAGCTTTTAGATGCTTTTAATCAAGGTCAGGATATTCACACGGCTACTGCACAAGAAGTTTTTGGTGTGGAAGATGTGACTGAAGAGCATCGCCGTCAAGCAAAAGCCATTAATTTTGGACTGATATATGGGATGTCTTCCTTTGGTTTAGCGAATCAGATCGGAGTAAGTCGAAAAATGGCTCAAGAGTATATAGATGTATATTTTAAACGTTATCCGAAAGTACATGAATTTATGGAGTCAACCCGTGAAAAAGCAACCGAGAAAGGGTATGTTGAGACTATTTTAGGTCGTAAATTATATGTACAAGGAATAAAGGATCGAAATTTTTCAAGACGGCAAGCAGCACAAAGAGCAGCCATTAATGCACCCATGCAAGGATCAGCTGCTGATTTAATAAAGTTGGCAATGATTGAAATAGCCCGATCAGAAAAATATCGTCTAGTCCTTCAAGTGCACGATGAATTAGTTTATGAGGTACAGCAGGGGGAGAGCACCGCTGCTAAAGAAGAAATTAAACATATGATGGAGCAGGTTCTAAAATTAAGAATTCCATTGATTGTTAATGTTGGAGTTGGGCCAAATTGGCTAGCTACTAAATAAAGTCATTATTTAGTGCAGATGATCTAATTTGATAAAACGCTCTTTCAACATTCTCGGAAGGCAAAAATAGTGATTCAATTCGAGAATTAGCGCTACTAAAAGAATTGTTTAAAGAGGTACGTTCCTCATCAGATGAGCATGCAGACTCATTGTCAAACTGTCGGCAAATATTGGTATGCCATACTTGAGATAAGTTGAAAAAAAAGTTTCTACACCTTTTAATACACCAACTATTTTCAGAATATATAAACGACATGTCAGCAAGAATCATAGTATTCAAGATAGGCACTTGTGATATGACTTCAGCTAACAATAAAAAGAACAATGATATAGGTAAATCTATTAATAATAATATCAAAAGAAAAACAGAATTACTGATTCCAAAAAAATGCCATAAAATTGGAAGTTTGCATTGTAGTTTTATACCCACTGTTATGAAAAATTGTGGTAGAGTGATGTTAAAAAAAATTAACAATGCGAGTAAACTGTTTCCAATATCACTAACGAGATAAAATAATTCGTTGCACAATTTAAACTCGTCTTTAGCAAAGGTGAGAAAGTGTGTTTTTTGTAGACTAGGAAGCAATAGACCATTGGAACTTGCTTCTGTTTGTAAACAAAAAGTATGAATGAGTTTTGAACGTAAATAATCTGAATTTACTGTGTAGGTATCAATTTTCAAAATAATTAAGAGTAGGTAAAGTGTCTATCTATACTGGACAGATTATGATTGACTTCATCTGAATGGTTTGTTAAATATTCATCTTGAATTTCTTCATCACTAAGGTTAAGTATAGGATTAAGCTGTTGATTAGTTGGGTTAATTCTGTTGAATAAATCACAGTAGGCATTTAACCATGAGTTGGTGTGTAGTGCACCTTTTTCAATATACTCATTCCAATCCCCTTTTCCTATCAGCTGATCGATTGTTGGACATAATGCAATGAATGATTGTGCAATAAACGCAATTAAGAAACAAATGGAAATTACCAATACCATTATGAATTTATTCAGAGTATTTAGGATAGAGTCCTCGTCTTTTTTATCAAAGATAGTATAGTAGTCTGTCAATGAGGTTGCAAAAAGCACAGGGAATAGGATTGTTAAAGACCAAACGCATACCTCAATTAGTGCAACTAATTCAGATCCAACTGTAAAGAGAGTATCTGAAAAATTATTAATTTGGTTAATGTTTGATTCATTTACTTCAATATGTGGTAATACTATTTTTGTTTCATGCTCATTTTTAAAATATTTATGTGCTTTATAAAATGATTCTTTATTTAATAATTTTGGCGTTTGCATAAAGTACTCCTTAATACGTGCCGTCAGTCTATCAAATAATATTTGCCATTGCAAACGTTCCTTTGCTTTAATTTTGATGGTGGGTAAAATAATCAGTATGAGTACTCCTATGAACATTATTCGCGCTCATGCAGAATCTGCTTTGCGTGCTGTTGGGGCAAGTTATCGGCAGATTGATGTCTTTAATGAGCACCTGTTTTATTTGAAATTTGATCCCACTGTAGGACATGAAGTTTTGGAGTCATTGAATTTAAAAACAATGTCTCGATCTACTTTTGATTTAAAAATTCAGTCACGTGTTCATGAGTATGGCGGCGGTGACTTTATAGTTGATGCCAAAGGGCATCTTTTTGTTGTGGCTGATAAAGATCAACAGATCTATAGTACTCATTTTCAGCAACCACGCTGGAAGTCTATTACCTCTAATCCTAACATGCGTTATGCAGATATTGATGTACACGAGCATTTATTAGTAGCAGTGGAAGAGGAACATCATGAGGATCAAGAGCCAACGAATCGAATTATTTTGATCAATTTAAATGATTTATCAAGACAGATAATCAGAGAAGGGCATGATTTTTATGCATCGCCACGGTTTAGTCCAGATGGAAAAATGTTGGCTTATTTATCATGGGATCATCCACATATGCCTTGGGATCAATGTAATTTATATTGTTCGTCACTAGACTCCAAGGATGGGGATTCATTAAATGAGCATACTGATGAGGTTATCAGCCAGTTTCAATGGTTGAGTAATCAAAAACTAGTATATACATCGGATCGATGTGGTTGGTCTAATTTTTATATCGATAATCAGCAAGTTTTGGCATTAGATAAAGACTTTGGTTATGATCGATGGCAATTTGGTGGACAAACATTCACTGTGTTACCTAACCAATCCATCATTGCAATTGGAGGGCCACCCAATCAACGTCAAATAGGGCGCATAACACCAGATCATTGGCAGCCGTATGATTTACCATGTGTTGATTTTGGACCTGTTGTGAAAGCAATTTCACCTAATGAGGTTGTATTTGTTGGTTATTTTAAAGATAAACCACAAGCATTGATGCGTCTTAATTGTGATTCAGGTGAGTTTAGATTTTTAACTCAAACAAATGCATCGAATGAATTTTATGGGGTTGAACATTTTGAGTTTGAAACAGGTAACAAGTCATGTGCTTATGGCTTCTTTTATCCAGGACCAAACTCCAAAAACCCACCATTGATCGTTATTTCACATGGAGGCCCTACATCCAAGACAACACCAGCATATGAAAGCAAGATTCAATTTTGGAATCAGCTTGGGTATGCTGTTTTAGATGTCAATTATCGTGGTAGTACAGGATATGGTAGAAATTTCCAGGATGCTTTAAAATTTCAATGGGGACTTTCTGATGTTGAAGATTGTGTAATGGCTACGAAATTTCTTATAGAACAAAAAAAGGTGGACCATAATCGATGTGCGATACGGGGTAGTAGTGCGAGTGGTTTAACAACATTAAATGCACTGATTCATTATGATATATTTCAGGTAGGTGCGACCCATTATGGTGTAAGTAATTTAGAAGATTTATTAAAAATCACACATAAATTTGAAAAACATTATACTGATTCACTTATTGGGCCATACCCTGCAGCAATCAAAGCATATCAGCAAAGGTCGCCAGCATGGTGTATCGATCAGCTCAACAAACCAGTTATATTATTTCAGGGGTTGGAGGATAAAGTTGTGCCACCAAGCCAATCGAGTACCATCTATGAACATTTAACGAAAAAAGGCATTCAGACGGAATATACCACGTATGCAAAAGAGCGGCATGGTTTTAAACAATATGATAATAAAGTGGATGCAATGTCAAAAGAGGTTGCTTTTTTTGATAAAATTTTAGAAAAAAAGGACTAATTTACACGCTTATTTAATTATGATGTCAAGTCTCCCGCAATCAGATAAATCATGGTAAAATTATATATAAGGTGTAAATAATGATAATTCCAGCATTACTACTAATCGCATTCACTGAAGAATCAGAAGCTGATTTTATGAAAAAAAATTATTTTCTTGAAGATGTCTACTTCATCGAAAAAAACGTGGATGAGAAAACTAAAGAACCTAGCCTGGCGGCCAATTAAACTCGCGACTAGCCAATATATGTAAATGCAGATGAAAAACTGTTTGTTGTGCATTTGCGCCATTGTTTATTACCACTCTAAATGCATCCTTACATCCCAAAAGCTCTGCTATCTCACCGACTTTCACCATTAAATGGCCTAATAATGCCTTATCATCTTCTGTTGCATCAGATAATTTAGGGAGCGGTTTTTTTGGAATTAATAATACATGTATAGGTGCTGCTGGGTTTACATCGTGAAAGGCCATACAAAGATCATCTTCATATACAATGTCTGCAGGTATTTCTTTGTTAATGATATTCGAAAAAATAGTCATAACTATTCCTTTGGGTTTAAGGGTTTAGCTTTTGCTTCAATTAAGACAGGTATTCCATTTTTAATAGGATAAACTAATTTACTTGCTTTACAGATCAATTCATTAGTCTCCTTCTTATAAATTAGAGGCGCACCAGAAACTGGGCAAACTAAAATATTTAACATGGCTTTGTTCATTATCTTATGATGCAGTTAAATAACATTTGAGTCAAATATGAACGCTACATTTACGTGTCATAAAGGGGTTCTGATCACTGGTAATGGTGAGATTTAGATAAACCACGCTAATTGTGTATTAAATGTTTCTGTTTGAGTTCATTGTTAATATTATCAGTCGAAGTAGTGAGTAACATCGTGTAGACTCTATTTTTTGTGCTCGTGCATCTATTAAATCTGTTGGATTGAGTGGGGAATCCTTATCTATTTGATTCATTCTTTAGCTTCGTAAAATAGATCTTTCGGGGAATGACGTTTCTAGGTCTTTATTTGATGTTTGATTATTTTTTTATTCATTACAACAACTGCAGCTTATATTTATCATAGTATTTAACGGAATTAGTAATATATGGTCTAAAATACCTGTATTTTTATTTTAATCACTTAACAATAATATAGTTTTAACAATTCGAGGAGGTCAGTGTGAGATTTGTGAATGCTGTATTTTTTTTGATGCCTGTATTAGCGATGGGAGAGTGTATGGATAATTTAGGAGCGACAAATTGTGGTCCGGGTGAGGTCCCTTTATTACGGGCAGTAGGTGTTGTTACAACGAACCAAACTACTGTAAAAGGAGAGTCATTTATTCAAGGGAAATTATATGCCAATAAAACATCATTTCAGGATATACATATTGATGGTTCAGCGCGTGTAGAAAATAGTCAGATTCAACACTTGATGACAATCAATGGTTTTTTAATTGCAGATCAAAGCCAATTTCAAAACATTGAAATTAGTTCTAATCAAATGGTTTTAAAAGGCTCTAGTGTACAACAAATTCGTTTTAGGTCATCAGGTGCCCATTCTGAAATTACTCTTGAGAATGGCACACAGGTTCAAGGTGATATTTATTTTGAGGGTAATGCTGGCACGGTGTATTTGAACGGTGGGTCTACAATTCACGGCAGTGTTGTCAATGGTGAAGTTAAGAAACGTTAATGATGGAGGAGCAAAGTATGGGAATATCAATTGGTTATGAGTTTAAGTGTAGAGATAATAGGAGTAAGTGTTTGAAGGAAGACAGTAAGGATGGAAAAGATGGTAAAGAAGGTAAGGACGATGTTTGTCCAATTGTAGATATTAATGATTTGGATGATATAGAGATTATCCAATGATTTTGTGTGTGGGTATTTTAGAAGATCCAGTAATTTGTTATTTTATGGATTTTTGTAAAGAAATGAATCGTGACTTTGCGTTTGTTAATTTAAAACATCTTGGAAAAACACTATTTTTAGATGATGAACATTGGTACTTTGAGCAGTACCCACCAATTGCACATAATGAGATTGTAGGGGTTTATAATAGAGCATTATTTGGATTACCTAAAGGGGATGTGGTTAAAAGGAATTTAGTATTGCAGTTATTTTATTTGATGGATTTTGTTTATCCGAATGTCTTAAATCGTCCTAAAGATACGATGAGTAACTTGTCAAAACCTTATCAGCTAACGATGGCGCATCCCTATTTAAGTTGGCACATACCAAAAAGTTGGATGGTTGCAAATGCAACGATAAAACTCGCAAATCCCTGCATCATTAAATCCATAAGCTCTGAGCGTTCCATTGTTAATGAGAGCTTTCATGATCAGACTAAAACAATCTATGAGCCTGTTTTAATTCAAGAATATTTAAAGGGCTTAAATATTCGATTACATATTTGTCATCAAACACTCATAGCAACGGCTATTTACTCTAATGAGATTGATTACCGTTATTCTGATAGTGGTAACTATTTTAAAGAATATAAGTTACCTCAAAATATATTGGATGACGCGTTTAAGTTATCTCAGGCGTTAGGTTTGACGTTATGTGGTATGGATTTGATTTATGCACGTGGACGCTATTTCTTTTTAGAGGCGAATCCATCGCCAGGGTATTCTTACTTTGAGATGAATTTAGGGCACAAACATTTCTCTAAGAGTATTTTAAATTATATTGAGGATAACAATGATTACATTTCTTGCAGACGAAAACCCTTTTCTAGATGCTTGTTATCAGCATCTAATGCAAATTAATGGTGTGGATACACGCTGGGTATCGTGGTCCGAGTTTTTCGAAAGCACTATAAATATGGCAGTGGTAGAAGCCGGGTGTATGTTACCTCCAATATTAAGAACGCAAATTCTATGTATTCATCCAAGCCAATCTGCATTTTCAAAATACTTTGAATATGATGGCACATTTAGTAGCTATCATCGGAATAGTTGGTATAGTTATTTAGCGTGGTTGAACACCCAAATACCCATTGTGGTCAATCCCTTACATCCGGAGTATTTTTCATTAGGTTATTTATCTAAGGTGCATATTAAAAAACTCGCTTTATCATGTGGGTTCTCTTTGAGTGCTAAAAATCATGTGATTTCTAAGGTGGTTAGTGTATTAATGGACGATGTGCATGTATCCAGTTATGGCGCCTGTCAACCTAGTCTCAACCTTGTAGATCAGTGTCGACGCCTAGCTGAGGGCTTGAAGCTAAAATGGTGCCAGTGCTATTTTAATGATGCAAATGAGTTTTTATCCATATCACCTATTATCCGATCATTTGATTGTGATCTGGTTGTGAAGGCTGTAGTAGATCTCCGTCATAGGTTGCATCCTGGCGTTAAAGTGATGGCAAAAAATATGGATAAATATGGCCTTTCATTGCCTTTAAGGCTAAGGCCACAATTAGATAAGGTAATAGAGTAGTGAAGTTTGTTAAAATCAGGCATTATGCCCTATTGTCAGAATAAACAGCGCTTCAATTAGCTAATACCACAAGTTTCAGTAATGGTCTGAGGCATAGGTTCGATATTTAGCTTTTTCTCTGCATCGCGTATTTGCTGCATAGTGTATTTATAGCTTAATGCAGTGCGATCGAACCCTGCGATAATGAGTGCTTTACAAGGATACCCTAACTTATGTAACCCAAAAATCAAATCAGCTTGATAATTTTTTTTATCAATTATTAAATCTTTGTAGGCATAACGACAAAGTACTGCCTGCCTTTCTTCAATATCCAGGCTTTCTAGTAGGTCTATTACTCTCTCTGAAATTGAGTTAATTTTCTCTAAAAATTTGCTTTTATGCCTGAGGAAAATACCTGAAGATGTATAAATAGATGCATAATAAGCTTTAAGCTCATCTAAGTCTAGCTTAAAATAAAATTTCTTATCTTTGAGTTTAGACAGATCTTTATATATGCTGTGCATGTATCGACCACTCATTTTAAAAGATGTTACAACTCCATCCTTTCTTTTACATTCTAGATAGTTAGAAGATTCTCCAGAGTTTAATTTTTGCAAAATGAGTGTTTTTAAAAGGTTTAAATTTTTTATTTGTTCCAACCAATCACTATTCGAACTGTCGCAGTAATTCTTTAAACCTGCTTGCAATAAATTTTTCTTAGTTAAAGAGGGGTTTGAAATAATACCTTTCCCTAAATTCTCAAATTCTTCTTTACTTAAAAACTCTGAAGGAGGTGGGGGTAAAACTTTATACATTTTTGAATCTATCGCAGACAACCAACATAAAAAGAAGCTTTTTATACCAGACATCATAGTAGAGATGTCACAAATAACACTTATTTGGTCACAGTAAAAATCAATATGGTTTTGAATTAAAGTATTATTTGGTGGTGACATAGATACTTCTGAATACACTTTGAGAAAATTTTCTTTGTAAGTGTTGAAAGTATGATAGATCGAGTTTCTAATATTATTATTTTGAGCATTTGGTTTAGATAAAATTAATTCATCGGTAGTGCTTGGGGGCTGTAATTTTTCATGAAGCAATTCAAAAGCGGCTCCAAGAGTTTTTAATTTCTTATCAAGTTTTTCATGCAGTAACTTTCTGTCAAAAATGTTTGATAAGTGTTTATTTACTAGGTGGAAAATTTTAGAACTAATACAGCATAAGCTAATGATAAACTCTTTCTCTTGATCAGTTAAATTCAATAATTCAGAGACCTTTACTGGGTCTTCAGGTAGAAAAGTGAAAAAACGTTCAAAAAATAGCTCTATAAATTCTATATTGTCTAGCCAAAAACCTTCTTTGAATTGGAAATCATTATGATATAAGTGCACGAATAATGCTCCTAAGTCATACCCTGATAAAGCATTAATTTTTCTTGTAAACGTCTTATAAAAGTTTTCAAAAATTATTGATTTAGCACTAAATCTAGCTGAAAATTCAATTGAGGAGGGAAAAGTTTTTGTGGTTGAAGAAAAATCATCGAAGGAATTTAAAATTTTAAAATTTATATTTTCTCCAAGGGATTTAGTTTGAGGGTTTAACATATCAAGGATGTTTTCAAGTTCCTCTACTATTAATTTAGCAAACTGGACAAAGTAATTAGAGGCAACTAGACTTTTTGCAGTATAAAATTGAGATTCATGCAGCTTGGTTTTCCTTTGTTTTATTTTATTAAATACGTTTAAAATTAATTTGTAAGCATCACCTTGGTTATCGGAATATTGATCAGATAAATGGGACATTAAAGGTGCCCAACGCCCAAAACAGGATGCACTATCCAAAAAAGAGCTCTCATTCATGATTTGCCTTTGTGGATTATGTGATTTTCCCATATTTTCAATGAGATGAAGCGCATCTGTACGGATTACTTTTAAATTTTCCTGCAGCCTCCCTTGGTTATGAGTAAGTTTATATGCTTTTAGAATTGTTGCTTCATATTGTGGAAAATCCATATCAAATATAGCCTTTAAGGCAAAGAAGGCAATAACTCGCAGGTATTTATCCTGAGGGTGTTTTATTTTCTCAATGAGGAAATTCTTTAAAGATACATCCTCTTTTGAAAGTGACGCATATAATTTAGAAAACTGTTCAGGTGGAAGTTTGAAAAGTTGTTCATGATACGAGTCAGCTTTATATTTTTTTAATAGTCTCATCAGCTTATTCACTGTATCAATGTCTAAATCTACTAATAATAAATCTAAATAAGGAGTTACTCTACCGAAGCGTACACACGCTTCTGTCAGGGAAGTCAAATTAGGGTCTATAATGATTTTCTTAAATATATCTGCAAGTTGTGATTTATATTCTTGATTCTTAATTTCATTAAATAAATGAAGCAGCAAAATCTGATATTTTTGACCAGCATTTTCAGATATTCTAGAAATTGAATCTTGTATCATTTGTAACATCATTTTATCCTTCAAATGACTATAGTGGGCTTCCATCCAATCGATATATGCTTGAATTTCTTCAAAAGAAAGTTCTAAACACTCCCCCATAATTTCTTTATTGGGTTCTTGGCCATTAAAATATTGATTTAGAAACCATGCTCCACTGACTTTAGGGTAACTTTTATAAAACTTTACACACGTGCTGCTGAGATTTCTTGAAATAAGTGTTGTGACATTTTCATTTGATTGATAGTCAATGGGTTGGGTTACAATCCATTCAAGTTCTTTCTCGTCTGTTTTAAGATATAACGTACATTGATTTCTATTGGATTTGTCTTTTGTGACTTTAAATGAAATTGGCCCGTAATAATTAATTAAATCCAATAGTGCTTGCTGTAGATTAGTAGTTGGATTATCACTGTAGCAATCCTCACTTAATGCGTTGACAAAGGATTTAAATATATTGTCTCTGTCACTTATTTTATTTTGTGGAGAGGGGGTATTCGATTCGATGGCAGGACCTTGAGCACTGGGAGTATCCGATTCTTGTTTTAGCGCTTGAATTTCATTGACTTTTGCTATGAATAAATCAAGTGAGCTAAAAATATTATCGTTATTTAAGCATTTTGTTAATCCTTGTAATCGGGGGACAGGTTTGTGTAATTTTTTGCTTTTAAGTGGTACATCTACAATAAGACCACATTGGGTCAGTGGATGATACACCACAAATATACGGATAGTTTCTTTTGAAAGTCCATTTTGCAAAGGCTTAAAAAGTAATATATTACAATTAGTTTGAGCGAGTGTACTAAATGCCTTAGTTTCTTTAAACTCACTCATATTAAAGACTTGTAATCGTTCATCACTTTTTTTCGTTGCGAGATCATTTATTTTTGAGCACAGTGAACTAAGATTTTCTTGGTAGTGAGTATATATTATATCCTCTAATAAGATGCAGACTCCATAATGGGTTTCTTCTTTCATTAAAATACTCTCTCTAATTTAATTCTATATTAAAACACTTTATTTGATTCTGATCACAAATTCAATGATCGCAAAGTGGCTACGTACTATGTTTAAAAGGTTTATACGTTTTATATAGATCATGGATTAGAGGGTAAATTATCTGTGTATGAGCGCGTAGAAGTCAGGATGTTAAATTATGTCGCATTTTGCTGCCAGTATGAAATCATTTTCATGTAGCCCATCAATTTTATGTGTCCAAATTTTGATTTTTACTTTCCCCCAAGTCAGATAAATATCTGGGTGGTGGCCTTCGTTTTCTGCTAGCTTCCCTACAGCATTAGTGAAATCTAGCGCCTCAACAAAGTTTTTAAAATGAAATTCTTTTTCCAAATGGTGGTTATCAATGACTGACCAACCAGTTAACTCCTGTTGTAATTTTTCTATTTCCTCAATTTTTAGAGGGGGTGCACCACCATGACATGGTTGGCATTTTTTTGCTTTTAGTGTACTCATAGATTAATCCTGAAATTTATCAACAGTAATAGCATAACTCACATTATGTGAAAAACTGCTTGAAAAAAACTTGTTTGAGTATAAGAAATAAACCATAATCTAGATGCGATCATGTCAGTGTTCATCCATATTTTAAAAGCTCAACCAAATAACCAGCTTGAACAGGTCAAGCAGTGTCTTGCACAGTATGTACCTGGAAGTTTTCGAGTTGAAAAAACAGCTAAGGGCAAACCGTATCTTTGTGGACATGGTTTAGATGCACAGTTTAGTGTTAGCCATTCGGGTAATTTGCTATGTGTTGCCATTAATTTAAAGGGTGAAATTGGTGTGGATATTGAATATCAAAGTCATTTAAGGCCGTGTATGAAACTGGCGCGACGATTCTTTGCAAACCACGAGCTTCAAGCTTTAGCAACAATGTCTCCAAAAGAACAAATACAGCAATTTTATGCCTTATGGACACTGAAAGAGGCAATGATTAAGCTCGAAGGTAGTAGTGTGTTAGCAATACAAAGTTTTGTTGTAGACGACACGACAAATTTATTAAGTAATAAATACACTTTAAGCCATCGTATTTACGGTGAAAGTAAATTGTTTGCCATTGGTGTTGCATTGTACAAGCCAATATCTATTGAGTGGATTGATCATATAGATTGATAAGATAAGGCTTTTTGCAAATTTAAAATCCAAAACAGTGTCTTGGTGGGCCCACTAGGACTCGAACCTAGGACCAAGGGATTATGAGTCCCCTGCTCTAACCAACTGAGCTATGGGCCCTGATTCTGAATACTAACAGAAAATTTAACCCGCATCAAGAATCGCTCTAGTAAAATATTGTTTGAAATTATATAGTATTCAATATGATTCAATTTCATAAATTACACTCACTTGGAAATGATTTTTTATTGCTCGATCAGCAACAAATTGAACTGCATCATGAGTTTATTAAAAGAATAGGGGATCGCTATCTTGGTGTTGGTTTCGATCAGTGTTTAGTAATTGAGCCCATTGATGGCCAGGAAACGTGGCGTTATACTATTTTTAATCAAGATGGCAGCAAAGCCAATCAATGTTTAAATGGAGCAAGGGCAGTTGGCTTATATTTAGCAATGCAATATGGTCTAAAGAAAGTCATGCTACAATCTGAAACGGAGCAAATTTGGGTCAATATGAATAAATTACCTCAAATTGAAGTTCGTGTTGATTGGCCAAAAGAACTGGAAAAACCACAAGAGGGTTGGTTTTATGAGTTAGGTAATCCACATTGGATCATTGATTTTACTCAAAAAGAATGGTGCCGGTCTGCAATTGAGGCATTTTATAAGACGCGCTCTGTAAATGTCAGTGGGCTTTATCGACATCATGATCATGAGATTTCATTGTGTACATTTGAGCGAGGAGTTGGTTTAACCAACGCGTGTGGTAGTGCTTGTGTGGCAGCGTTTGCAGCACTGCACGATCATGAATTATGTGCTTCAACTATGACAATATTTCAAAAAGGTGGTGCGATTGAGCTGTTTAAATCTGATAACAAGAGTTGCTCAGTAGCGGGTGCACGTTGGGTATTTTCAGGTGAAATGGATGTATCAAGACAGCAGATATTTAATCAAAGCGGCAGTACCCAGTACCGGTATCATGGCTTTAAAGAAATTCTGTAATTCATTGATAAAAGACTGCATTTGGTTATTATCAAGAATTTGTGTGCCCACGATTACCCCAATGATCAGTGCAACTAGTAACATAAATAATTGATACACGCGTTGAGCCATATTTTATCCTCCTATTTGAAGATGATAAGCTATTTTGTTACATTAATACAATGGTCGATGCATTAAATATTCAAAAGATCACCAAAAGATATCTTGATGGTTTTACAGCGTTAAAAAGGGTTTCTTTCCAAGTAAAGAAAGGAAGCTTTTTTGCTTTATTGGGCCCAAATGGTGCTGGTAAAACTAGTTTGATTAGCCTTATCTCTCAGCTCACTGACCCCACCAATGGGAGTATTGAGGTTTTAGGGACACCAATAGAAAAGGATCCTGTCTTTGCAAAACAAAATCTTGGTATTGTTCCACAGGAGGTTAATGTCAATATATTCTTGACGGTAGAGCAAATTCTTACATTTAATGGCGGTTTTTACGGACTCAATAAGACGACCTTAGCGCTTCGTATTCCAAAAGTTTTAAAGCAGTTAAAGCTTTGGAACAAAAAAGATGTACAAGCCCGATTTCTATCAGGTGGTATGAAACGGCGTTTAATGATTGCGCGAGCACTCATTCATGAACCACAGATTTTACTTTTAGATGAACCAACTGCAGGTGTTGATGTTGAAATAAGATCGGAAACCTGGTCATTTTTAAAAGAATTAAATCAGCAAGGCCTCACTATTTTACTCACAACCCATTATATGGAAGAAGCTGAACGTTTATGTGATCATGTAGTTGTATTGGATCAAGGGCAGGTGATGTTTGATGGTCGTATGGCTGCATTATTAGATAAGTTTGATGAAGAGGTTGTCCAATTATTTTTTGATGAAGAATCACAAAAGCGAGCAATCCCAAGGTACCTGACACGCATTGATAGTGAATCAGCGAGTGTTAAAATTGATCGTAATCGCTCTTTGCAATCTGTATTAATTGATTGCAATGATCGGGGTGTTAAAGTGAAACGACTGGACATTTTAGAGAGTCGACTTGAAAAAACCATCACTAGCTTAGCACGGAAAAAAAGATGATCAGTATTCCTCAAAAAACATTAATCTACAAAGAAATATTCCGGTTCATGCGACTTTGGAAGCAAACATTATTTCCAACAATTATTACAGCCATCCTATACATGACGATCTTTGGTAAGATTTTAGGTGCTCGGATTGGTGCAATGTCGGGGGTCAATTATATTCATTACGTTATTCCAGGTTTGGCAACTTTATCGATGATGCTCAGTGCTTTTCAAAACACAGCCTCATCATTTTATGGTGAAAAGTTTTCCCGTAGTATTGAGGAAATAATTATGGCGCCATTAACGAACATAGAGGTTGTCGTTGGGTTTTTATCAGGAGGTATTATAAGAGGTTCCATTGCTGGGACGCTCATTTTAATTGTGGGAAGCATCTTCACGCATTTAAGTGTTATGCATCCGCTCTATTTATTATTAGTGATGATGATGGCAACAACTTTCTTTGCATCGTTAGGCATGCTGAATGGAATGCTTGCACGCACATTTGATCATATCACTATTTTACCGGACTTTATCCTAACCCCTTTAATTTTTCTAGGTGGTGTTTTTTATGAAACCAAGGACCTTCCTGGGTTGATGCAAATAATCCATATATATAACCCCATTGTTTATTTTGTTGATTCAGTACGGTACGCGGTTATTGGTGTTGGCGAGTTTTCGGTGCTGCATCAATGTGTGGTGTTGTTTTTATTGAATGCGGCCATTTTCTCTATATTATTATTTTGCTATAACCGTGGATATGGGTACAAAGAATGAAGATTGGATTTAAATCATTAGAGTTAGAGACACTAATTGGTCTCCATGATTGGGAGCGTGAAAAGCCAATGACGCTTTATTGTGATTGCGAAGTTGAATTTCCTTATCAGCATCATCGAGATGATATCGAAGATAGTGAGGATTATGAAAAGCTTTCCATCGCATTTCGAACACTTGCTAAATCAAAGTCATATTTTTTAATGGAATCCTTACTTGAGGATTTAAAGTCTATGGTTCGAGAAAGAGTGCCCAACCTCATTAGTGCAACCATTCGTATCACCAAAAGAAACATTCTACCGCATGCCGAAAGCTCATCTGTTGAAGACACCTTTCTAATGGAATAATGGTGCGTAATTACCTCCAGGAAAAATTAATACAAGGTATTCAACGTGATGGCCCCATTCGACTTGACCATTTTATAGAGCATGTGCTTTACACCCCAAAATACGGATATTATCAACAAAATGCTCCCTCTATGCAGGGACAAGACTTCATTACAGCACCAGAGCTTGGTATGGAATTTGTTAATGCTTTAGATGACTGGTTGCGACCCACGTTACAGCGTGAACAGATAAACAAGATTATCGAAATTGGGCCTGGTAGTGGTGCACTGGCAAAGGCGCTAGGTCACATATGGAAGGATGAGTTACAGGATTATTTCTTATTAGAAAAAAGTACCGGACTTCAGAATGCTCAAAAGAAGTTATGTCAATCGACAACTTATCAATGGATTGATCAAATCAAGTCATTTGATTCTCCGGTTTTGATTTTAGGTAATGAATATTTGGATGCATTGGCAGCGCGAAGATTTAAGATGAACAATCAACAATGCCAAGAAGCATTAATTGGATATGATCATGATTTTTATTGGCATTATCAAAATCAATCATACTCACTAGATGGTTATGTACCATCAGAATCGGCAATGGATATCATCGATTTAAAGCCTGTCTTTCAATTACTGGATCCAATAAAGTGCGGCTTAGTGGTTTTTATTGATTATGGCTATCATTTTAGTGAGTATCAGGCATTGCCGTATAAGCAGGATAGCTTGCGAGGTTTTTATCGCAATCAGGTGATCAAGCTACCGTGGGAGCATATTGGTCAAATGGATCTGACGGTGGATGTGAACTTCAGTCGATTAGCGCATGAAGCTCATCAAGCAAACTGGGATGTAGTGACTTATTTCAAGCAATCCAAGTTGATGATGCACTCAATTGAGAAAAGAGGGATTGAGTCAATGGATCCAAGTCATCTTAGGAAATTGATTTATCCTGACGAAATGGGTGAGCGAGTACGGATCATGGTATTGAGCCGAAATTGTCATTTGAATGATTTAGTTAGCCTTGGTCTTGAGTGTCTATAGGTAGTCTAAACCTAATGAACGTTAATAAAATTTGTACACAATAAAATCCCACCAACCATTCTGGTATATTTAAGCCCAAAAAGGTAAAAGTCACTTGGCCACAACTTGATGGATCGTTAAGCACCATCGTGACAGTTTCCCAGACGCTAAAGGTTGATAATAGATAGAAAAGATCTGGTAAGCACTGAGCGTCTTGATGTGGCTGATAAATTAAGGTGATATGATGAATATCTAATGATAATCCAATCAAAAGAAATAATACGATCCATATATTAAACAACCAATCAATGGATGAAAATATGATCTGCAGTAAAAACAGCACTGATAAAATTAAAATAATAATGCGCTGCACCCAACATAGGTGACATAACTCAACACCGACGTAGCATTCAATGAACCAGCTTGCGAGTAGGGTTACGATGGCTACGGAGATTTGAAGAAGTGTAATTCTTTTGCGACTAAAAATCGTTATCATCTCCTATTAATTATGCCCAGAGTTATGGTAATATCAAGCTTTAACTACAAATTCACTTAAATAGAGAGGATTATTTCATGGCAAAAAAAGAAACTGAGCCAAAGACAAATAACAATGAGCAAGTTGCGCCTGTATCAGCTGATACATTGGCACCAGGATCTGATGAAGACAAACAAATTCAGGAAATACAACACGAGTTAAAAACACTGACAGATACTAATTCTGAATTGAAAGATCAGCTTGCAAATGCTTTAGAGCTTCAAGAGCAAGCCGTTGAGAAAGAGATGAGAGTACGTGCTGATATCGATAATTATCGTAAACGCTTGGAGCGAGATATTGAGAATACTGAAAAGTATGCAAGTCAAAAGCTCATTGAGTCATTATTGCCTGTCATAGATTCAATCGAGGCTGCATTAGATACTGCAAAAGATGAAAATGCAATGAAACAAGGCCTTAATATGACATTGAAAATATTTCTTGATGTTATGAAAAGATACCATGTTCATCCGGTTGAGGCAGAAGGTAAATTATTTGACCCTAAAGTTCATGAAGCAATGACAACCATCGAGCAGAAAGATGCGAAAAGTGGCACAATTGTACAAGTAATTCAGAAAGGCTACATGTTTCATGATCGATTATTACGGCCTGCTCGAGTAATTATTGCAAAATAATTTGGATTTTTTAGAAATAGCCCCACATATATCAATATAAAGAATTGTTTTTGGAGATCATAAAATGTCACAAATAATAGGTATCGATTTAGGAACGACCAATTCATGCTGTGCTGTCATGGAAAAGAACGGAAAAGTAAAAGTCATTGATAGTCGTCAGGGTAATCCAACCACACCTTCGTGGGTTGCGGTTAATCAGGAAAATAACGAAGTGCTCGTTGGCGATGATGCAAAACGTCAAGCAACACAAAACCCACAAAATACAATCTATGAGGTTAAACGACTCATTGGATCTAGCTATGAAAAAGGCTTTGAAAAAGACTTAAGTTATAAGATCACGAAAGCCAAAAATGGTGATTGTGCTATTGAAGTTAGTGTAGATGGAAAAAAAGAGCAATGGTCTCCAGAGAAAGTGTCCTCTATCGTTTTACAACGTATGAAGCAAACTGCTGAAGACTATCTTGGGCAGCCTGTAACAGAAGCTGTAATCACTGTTCCAGCGTATTTTAATGATGCACAAAGACAGGCTACTAAAGATGCAGGTGCAATTGCTGGCCTTAAAGTTCGTCGAATCATTAACGAACCAACAGCAGCTTCACTTGCGTTTGGTTTAGATAAAGTTGCAGGTGATCGTAAGGTCATTGTGTATGACTTGGGTGGTGGTACTTTTGATGTCTCAGTGATTGATATTGCGAATGTAGATGGTGATCACCAATTTGAAGTACTTGCAACTTCTGGTGATACTCATTTAGGTGGAGCTAATTTTGATGAGCAATTACTAGAGTATTTAGCGGATACATTTAAAAAAGAAAACAAAATTGATTTAACAAAGGATCCAATTCCTTTACAGCGTCTAAAAGAAGCTGCTGAGAAAGCGAAGATTGAACTTTCGAGCGTTATGCAAACAGAAGTCAATTTGCCTTTTATTACAGCAGATGCATCTGGACCAAAGCACTTAGTTATTAAATTGACTCGTGCTAAATTAGAAGACCTGGTCAAGCCTCTAGTGAAACAAACGCTTGAACCATGTAAGAAAGCACTTAAAGATGCAAAGCTTAAAGTGACAGACATTGATGATGTGATTCTTGTCGGTGGTCAAACTAGAATGCCTCTGGTTCAAGAAATGATTAAAGACCTATTTAAGAAAGAGCCGCGTAAAGACGTAAACCCTGATCAAGCTGTGGCCATGGGTGCAGCAGTTCAGGCGGCTGTGTTAAGTGGTGATGTTAAAGATGTATTGCTATTGGATGTGACTCCTCTATCACTAGGTATTGAGACAGAAGGTGGTGTGATGACTAAACTGATTGATCGTAATACAACCATTCCTAGCAAAAAGTCTCAAGTGTTTTCAACTGCTGCTGATAACCAAACAGAGGTGACCATTCATGTGATACAAGGTGAGCGTGATATGGCATCTGCCAACAAATCCCTAGGTCGATTCAATCTAAGTAATATTCCACCAGCTCCACGAGGCATGCCACAAATTGAAGTAACATTTAATATTGATGCGAATGGTATCTTGAATGTCAGTGCAGCTGATAAGGCCACTGGTAAGGAACAATCAATTGTTATTAAAGCTTCAGGTGGTCTTTCTGAAGAAGAAGTTGAGAAAATGAAGAAAGATGCCGAGAAGTTCGCGGATGAAGATAAAGCCTTCAAATCAAAAGTAGAAGCCAAAAATCAGGCAGAATCACTTATTCTAGGTACTCAAAAAGCAATGAAAGAGTTAGGTGAGGACAAGATTGAAGCTGATGAGAAAACAGCAATTGATCAGGCAATCACTGATCTTGAGGCCGCAATAAAGGAAGATGATGTTGAGCAAATAAAAGCTAAAACTGAAGCACTTTCTACTGCCAGTGCTAAGATGAGCGAGCGTTTGTATGCGAGTAAGTCAAGTGAGGGTGGTGCTGAGCAAGCAGAAGCTCCAACTGACTCAGGCAACGATGATGTTGTTGATGCTGACTTTGAAGAAGTCGACGACGATAAAAAGTAAGGTATTTTAAGATGGCTGATTTGTATGATGTACTGGGTGTAAGTCGCAATGCGACTCAAAGTGAACTCAAATCAGCTTATCGTAAATTAGCTAACAAGTATCACCCAGATAAGCCTTCAGGGGACGCCGAGAAATTCAAAGAAGTCAGTGAAGCATATCAAGTTTTATCTGATGATCAAAAAAGAGCTCAGTATGATCGTTTTGGATCTGTTGACCCGCAAGCAGGGGGTATGGATATCAACGATATGTTCGGTGGAATATTTGATGAGTTTTTTGGAGGAGGAGGCTCTTCTAGACAATCATCAAGAGCACTGGATATTCAGTATCAAGCCACTATTTCTTTAGAAGAAGCTGTCTTTGGTAAAGAAGTTACGATAGATATTCCTGCAACTAAAACATGTCCAAAATGTAATGGTATGGGTACTATACAAGTATCACATGGATTCATTGCAATGCAGCAAACATGCCCAACTTGCAGAGGAACAGGTCGTGTTGAGGACCGTAGCAGTAGTGGTCGTAAGATCAATGTAAAAATACCCCAAGGTATTGATAATGGTGATCAAATTCGAGTTCCTGGTGGTGGTTATTCCAGTGGTTCCCAAAAAGGTGATTTATATGTACAAGTCGCTATCAAACAACATCCACTATTTCAAAGAGATCGTGGACATTTATTGTGTCAGGTGCCTGTCGATTTTGTAACTGCTGCTTTAGGTGGTGAGATTGAAGTCCCAACATTAACAGGTAAAGTTCGAGTTAAAGTTCCTGCAGGTACTCAGACAAATGCACAATTACGTTTACGTGGAAGAGGAATGCCTTCAGTTAAAAAAGGTGGCATCATGGGCGATCTCATTTGTTCTGTCGTCATTGAAACTCCTGTCAGTCTTAATCAAAAACAAAAGACGATATTGAATGAGTTTGCTCAATCATTAGAGGAAAATCAGTGTCCTAAAAAAAATAAGTGGTTTTCATCCATAAAATCTTTTTTTAGGATGGATTAATCAGGTATAATCATTACATGATTCTTTTAAGATACATTGCAATATTAAGTGCTTTTATCCTTTCATCCCATGCAAAGATCCAACCATTTACGTTTGATAAAATGGATAAAGCTTTTGAGCAAGATCAGCGTGTTATATTAAATGTTTATGCTCCTTGGTGTGGGCACTGCTTTGCACAACATGGTGTTATAAAAGATATTCAAGATGAGTACCCATATGAAGATATGTTGTTTTTAGAAATTCCATATAGTGGTGCCGAAGATATTAAAAGTGAATTGAATGAAAAATATATTAATGCTTACAACAAAAAGAATCCAAAAAAACAATGCCATTTAGATTCACGTTCAACAATTGTAGTCATGGAGCAAAAACAAGTGGTTGCCTGTAATGCCTTTTTAACCTCTTATACAAGTATTACTCAATTAATAAAGACACCGCTTAAAAAATGATTACGTATATCACTTTATTCGTTGCAGGAGTATTGATAACGTTTTCTCCCTGTATTTTACCTGCATTACCTTTGATAGGGGCAGCATCTATTCAACGTCACCGTTTAGGCCCTGTAATGATGGCATTTGGCTTAATGATTGGTTTTATTCTAATGGGAGTAGGTTTAAAAACTCTTGCATTAGTATTCCATTTTTCAGTGGATCTATGGCGCCAAATTGCAGCGCTTCTATTAATTACTTTAGGTATATTAGCGATAGTCTCAAAATATTCTTTATGGACCCAGCAATTATTTATGCCTCTTGTAGGTTTTGCACAGCGTCGTAGCCAAAATTTAGAAAGTTATGGATTAATGGGCCAGTGTATGATTGGTATGTTGCTAGGAATAATATGGAGTCCATGTGTTGGACCTGCTTTAGGTGGTGTAATGTTATTAATTCTAAATGGTACGAATTACATTCAGGCAACCAGTATGTTGTTTGCATTTAGCTTTGGAACAGCATTTTCATTGACATTAATTGCTTATTTATTTAGACAGGGTATACCTGTCAATCTCCATTTAAATTGGATACCAATCATTTTTGGTGGCTTTTTAATAGTGGCTGGATTGTTAGTCATATCAGGTTTAGATTTAACGTTACAAAGCTATTTTTTACAACAATTACCAAAGTGGTGGTTATCAATAATTACTCGCTATTAATAGTATAAGTATTCTTTAAATGGAGAATCGGGTCAGAAGATCTAAAACCACATAGATTTAAAAGTTATATTCCAAATCTACACGATAAGTATCGGTACTGGTGCTTTGATAACCTAAACCTGCGGCATTATTTAAATTGATTAAAGAGCCTGGGAAATAAGCTTCAGATCTTAGATTTATATGACTTGTAATTGGGTAGGAGTGATTGATTGTGATTGCGGTGGTGTGTCTATCCGTGACCCCATTTTCAAATTGGAACTGCCAGCCACCATAGCGCATACCAATGGAGCAAGAAATATCTTGAAAGCGCCCAGTATCACCAGAAAAAGAGTCAGGATCACTGTATAGATTACCATCTGCACCTAGGTATTGTTTGCCAGTAGCATAACCCTCAGTTGATTGTTTTCGAGTAAGGTAATTTAAGGTTCCAAAGATTTCATATGGATTTACAGAAGGCGATTTTAAGACAACGGATGCACCAAAATATTGTGGTCGTACACCACTAGAATTATAAGCATAAGATTGAGGAGAGTAGCCATCATTATTAAAAGTATTATCCGCATCTTCACTTATGTAGTTAGTTGCTAAGCCTAATCGAAATACCTCATTTTCATATTTTAAGCCAAATGCAGTACTGTAAATAGAAATATTGTTACCAACGCCACCACTTAGAAGGTCATTAAGGGATCCTGTCATTTGAACATTAAATCCAAATTGGAAGTTTTTCCAATCATATGTTGTTAAAAAAGTTCTTGGGGTTAGATCATTTGCTGTAAATGCTGTCATCCCAGATACTCCATAACCTATATCATTTACAATGCCAACATACTGATAGGGTATCGAGTAAACTGTTCCAATTTTGGTGTCAAAATTACCATTACGATAGCCTATATAATATAAATAATAGGGAGAGAATAAAGGGCTATTTGAGTTAGTGCTGTTGTATAGTGTATCTGATAAAATAGTTCCTTCAGCTGGATCAATTGCAATATCATAGACACCATAAACTATTTGGTTGGGGGCTATTTTTTGTTTAGCAAGTATTAGAAGGTCACTCATATCAGATACAACTGTAAAGCCTTCTTTATTATGTGATCCACTTGATTGGGGTGGTTCTAAGGCATATTGTATACCAATACGTACATTACCTGAAAACTCTAAAACACTACTACTGTTATCTAAGTATGGCCTAGATTGGGAAAAGGCCGAAGTGGACAACAAGGTCAGGCCTAATACAAGAAATTTTCTCAAAGTTGCTCCGATATCCTATTTCAATTAAAAAATATATAACCATAGTAAACAACAATGATACAAAAATCCATGTAAACATGGTTTTAGATAATAAAAAAAGCCAGGTTTCCCTGGCTTTTTAAAGTACTACAAATGTGTGTTAGAAGCTATATTCTAAATCAACTCTGTATGTATCAGTGTTATTGAATTGCATTAAAGCTCCAGCTGCGAATGCACGGTCAACAAGACTACTTGGGTAGTATGCTTCAGCTCGTAGGTTGACGTTTTTCGCAAGTGGGTATTTATAGTTAACAGTGACTGCATCAGCATGCTTGTTTAACATTCCACTTTCGTATTGGAACTGCCACCCATAAGATCTAAAACCTATAGAATAACTCGATCTACTGAAAGCTGACTGATCAATATTTGGTGGAATTAATGTTTGGTCACTGTACATAGAACCATCAGCAGCAATTCTTTGGTCAGTTAGACCTTCACCAGTTGCCTGAGTACCATTAGTTGCGTTAGCAGGGGTCGTACCAAGATTAACATCAACTGTAGTTAAATCACCTAAATCACCTGGACGATCTAGGAAGTTATATGTTCCGAATATTTCTGCACGAGGTATGTTCTTGATGTTAACCTTAACTGATCCACCAACACCAAAATAACCTGGTCTTACACCCATAGTATTAAACGTATTAGATTGTGCTGTGTAACCATCACCAATTTGAGATGTTGCATCATTTGAGATCATGTTATAAGCAATACCTATGCTAGCCATGTCATTAGCATACTTAAGACCTAATGCACCACTGTACATGGAAATGTTGTTACCAACACCGAGTGCAAGGTTATCTGCACTTGTACCGGTTAGCTGTAAATTAAGACCTGCTTGGAAGTTCTTATACGTATAAGTACTTACAAGCGCACGTGGGATTCGGTGATTAGCAGGATAAGAAGCCCCATTTGTTGTAATAATACCACCTGAACCAAATCCGATATCACTGTATTTACCTACATATCTATAAGGAATAGATTCTACAGTACCCATTTGTGTGTCAAATGCACCGCTTTTGAATCCTAAAAAGAATAGATAGGTTGGTTCAGCACTAAACACGTTGTTAGTTTGAATCTCACCGGATGCAGGATTAAAACCTTGATCATACATCATATATACTACATTACCTTTACCAAGATGGGCATGCGATTTAAAGAACAAATCACTTTTGTCTTGTACGATCGTAAACCCCTCTTTATTATCATTTTCAGTGCCATTTTTTGGTTCTAACGCGTATTGAGCACCAACACGGATATTACCTCCAAAAGACATTCTGTTATGGCCGTCAACTTTCCAAGCTAGAGCTGGAGTTGCAGCAACGGCAGCTGATAACAGCAATGCCGAGTTCAAAAAATTTTTTTTCACAATAAGCTCCAATTAAATATTTAATCTAAATTAAAAATACTCTTTTAATAGTAAATAACTATGGTATTAAATTCAATTAAAATATCTTTTATTCAGATGGGAGAGTGTGTTTCGTAATGGTTTTTATAAAAGAAGTTCATTAGTTAATATGTTCTTTTTACCTAAAAATTTGACAATAAAAAAAGCCAGGTTTCCCTGGCTTTTTTATGATTAATACAAAACGTATTAGAAACTATATTCTAAGTCAACTTTGTATGTATCAGTGTGCTGGCCTTGCATTAACGCACCAGCTGCATTTGAAAGAGCAACAAGTGAGCTTGGATAGTATGCTTCAGCTCTTACGTTAACGTTTTTAGCAAGTGGATACTTGTAGTTAACAGTAACTGCATCAGCATGCTTATTTAACATTCCACTTTCGTACTGGAACTGCCATCCATAAGATCTAAAACCTATAGAATAACTAGTTCTACTAAAACCTGATTGATCAACATTTGGTGGCAATGTAGTTGGGTCCGTATACAATTGGCTATCAGCAGCAACTCTTTGATCAGTTATACCCGCACCAGTTGCCTGAACACCATTAGCTGCGTTTTGAGGGGATGTTGTAGTATTAACACCAACTGTAGTTAAATTACCTAAATCTCTTGAGCGATCCATGAAGTTATAAGTTCCGAATATTTCTGCACGAGATATGTTCTTGACTTTAACTTTTACTGATCCACCTACACCGAAGTAACCTGGTCTAGAACCCATAGTATTAAATGTGTTTGACTGTGCAGAGTAACCATCACCAGGCTGGGCTGTTACATCATTTGGCATCATGTTATAAGCAACACCTACGCTAGCCATGTCATTAGCATACTTAAGACCTAATGCACCACTATACACAGAAATGTTGTTACCAACACCACCAGCAGCAGTATCAGCTGACGTTCCAGTTAACTGTAAGTCAAGACCTGCTTCGAAGTTCTTATATGTATAAGTACTTATTAAAGCACGTGGGATTCGGTGATTAGCTGGATAAGAAGCACCGTTAGATGTTCTATCACCACCTGATCCAAATCCGATATCACTGTAGTTACCTACATATCTATAAGGAATAGATTCTACAGTACCCATTTGTGTGTCAAATGCACCGCTTTTGAATCCTAAAAAGAATAGATAGGTTGGTTCAGCACTAAACACGTTGTTAGTTTGAATCTCACCGGATGCAGGATTAAAACCTTGATCATACATCATATATACTACATTACCTTTACCAAGATGGGCATGCGATTTAAAGAACAAATCACTTTTGTTCTGTACGATCGTAAACCCTTCTTTATCATTATTTTCAGTGCCATTTTTTGGTTCTAACGCGTATTGAGCACCAACACGGATATTACCTCCAAAAGACATTCTGTTATGGCCGTCAACTTTCCAAGCTAGAGCTGGAGTTGCAGCAACGGCAGCTGATAACAGCAATGCCGAGTTAAGAAAATTTTTTTTCACAATAAGCTCCAATTAAATTTATCAATTATCCCTATCATACCTCATAAATTAATTGTTTCAAGCTATTTAATAATTTTTTTTAAAGTGAGTTTTTTTATTTTTTACGTCAATTAGATTGATAGATTTCCTCCTACTGTTTTAAGTCGTTGATTATCCACGTTGATTTTTTTTACTGTTGGGCTCAAACAGTTAATTGTTAATGATTTTTTAAATATAATGGCAAATGTCTCACGTTTTTTTCAATAATGGATGGTTTTTTTGCTAATTGTTTTGCTATTAAAAATTTCAAAATAATTGATTTATTTATTTTATCTGATGGATTGAAAATACAATTAGAATGCCTTTTTTTAATGGTTAATAATGATAGGTAGTTTATAAATAACTTGTGATTTTTAATACTTACACTTTATTATGAGGGGTATGAATTCTAAAATTAAACCCATCAGTCCCTATCTTAAAAATCACCTCAATGACCCTGTAAAATGGCGCATGTGGAGTAATGAAACATTTGAGGAAGCACGACAAAAGAAGCGTCCAATTTTCTTATCTGTTGGTTATGCAACATGTCATTGGTGTCATGTGATGTGGCGAGAAAGCTTTAGTGATCCAAAAGTTGCCGAAATTCTAAATCAAAACTTTATTCCTATTAAGGTAGATCGTGAGCTTCGACCTGATCTTGATAACTTATATATGCAGGCATTAGTAGGGTTAACGGGGCAAGGTGGTTGGCCGATGAGTTTATTTTTAACTAGCGATGGAAAACCATTCTATGGTGGAACATATTTTCCAAAACTGCCAACTGAAAATTTAATGGGCTTTATTGAGTTGCTTGGTCGTATTTGTGAGTTATGGCATCGCCATCCTCAGGATATTGAAAAGCTCGCTGGTGAAATTGAAGTAAAGCTTGCTACAATTGCTGATTTGAATGAGCCACATACATTCGATATTGAACATGAAATTGATTACAAATGGGGAGGCTTTAAAGGTAGTCCAAAATTCCCACAAATTAGCCTATGGCAAGGTGCATTTTTAAAAAGTGTGGTTGAGAATAATCAAGATCTCATGAATGTCAGTTTTTTAACTGCACATAGTTTATGCTTTAGTGGGATCTATGATCATTTAGCCGGTGGTATGTTCCGGTATGCTGTTGATGATGAGTGGCGTGTACCTCATTTTGAGAAAATGGGATATGATAATGCATTATTAATCGGTTTTTTGGCTAGTTTATGTCGTTATAAAAATGATCCTAGTCTCGCTTCCCGTTTAGAAAATACTGCACAATGGGCATTATCAACATTGATGGCTGAACCTGGGCTAATGATGTCAGCAGTTGATGCTGAAACAGAAGGTGTTGAGGGTGCATATTATCTATGGGATACCGCAACACTCCAGGCGGTATTAGGTGATGACTTTGATGCTGCAAAAAAGTTTTTTAATTTAGATTTAAATCGTCCACTTCATCATTTAACAACACATGATCAACGTGGTGAAACATTTGATATGAAGAGTGTTACACGCATTGATCAAAAGCTTTTAGAATACCGAGAAAAACGTCCTAAACCCATGGTTGATAGTAAGTTTTTGCTGGATTGGAATGCTTTATGGATTAATGCATTGCTTGAAACAGCATCCATTGTTGATCATACCTTTTGGTTAAACCAAGCCATGGCTTTAGATTTACAATGTACTCAGCAATTTAAACTAGATTCTAAATATTATCATAGTATGTATGAAGGAGTGGCCTTTCAGCATGCATTTGTTGAAGATTTAGCAAATTGGCTGTACGCGAAAATTAAGTTATATTTGGCAACTAATAAAAAAGATTACTGGACAGATGCTGAAGCCTTATTTACAGAAATTGATCGTTACTATGATCCTAAAAGATGCGTCTATTTGCAAAATCCAAAGGATGCATGTGATTTAATCATTAATCCTGTTGCATGGGATGATCATGCGATGCCTTCAGGTAACGGCATGATGGCGCATAATCTGGTTTTATTATCATTCATTAGTTCTGATCCTAAATATTCAGAGCGTTGGCAAGCGCTTTTAGCGGCATTTAATCGTGAATACGGTGATTTAAGGCAATGTGGACAAATGTTACAGGCATTAATCTTATCTAAAAGTGGGTTGATCATTAAGGGCAACATGACTCAATGGCCTAAGGATTTAACTTGTATGCCAACATGGATAAGACACCATGAGCCTGAGATGACTAATATATCGTGTTGTAACCGATCAGCATGTTTAAGTGATATTGAAACATTTGAAGATTTAAGAAAGTTAGTGAATTAGTCTTTTTGATCAAACTTAAGCACAGCTAAGAAAGCCTCTTGAGGTATTGAAATTTTACCGAACTGCTTCATCCGCTTTTTACCAGCCTTTTGTTTCTCAAGCAGTTTTCTTTTACGACTGACATCACCGCCGTAACATTTTGCCGTAACATTTTTCCGCATTGCGCTGACTGTTTCTCGAGCTATCACATGACCGCCAATCGCAGCTTGTATTGCAACTGCATACATTTGTTTCGGGATGAGGGTCTTTAGCTTTTCAGCTAAACTTCGCCCAAACCCATACGCTCGGTCCTTGTGGATGATTGCAGCGAGTGCGTCTACTTTGTCCCCATTAATAAGTATATCTAAACGAACCATGGGAGAGGCATTATAATGTGAAAGATGATAATCAAGTGAAGCATAGCCTCGGCTAATGGATTTAATGCGATCAAAAAAATCAAGTACAACCTCATTCATTGGAATTGCATAGGTCAATGCTACTTGATTTCCAACATATTGCATATTTTGTTGTCGACCACGTCGTTCTTCACACAATTTTATGATACCACCGAGATACTCTTGGGGTGTTAATATTTGTGTATTTGCAACAGGCTCTTCGATGGTTCGGATATGATTGGGTATTGGTAATGCGCTGGGACTATGTAATGTCATAACAGAGCCGTCTGTCTTGGTGACTCGGTACTGTACCGTAGGGGCTGTCATTATAAGATCAATTTGATATTCTCGATCTAACCGTTCTCGAATGATTTCCATATGTAATAAACCCAGAAAACCACATCGAAAACCAAAACCTAAAGCGTCTGAGGATTCAGGTTCGAACTGCAATGACGAATCATTTAATGTGAGTTTCTCCAAGGCTTCTCTGAAGTCTTGATAATCATCAGTATTGGTAGGGAATAGTCCAGCATAAACTTGAGGTTTTGATTCAGTAAATCCACTCAAGGGTTCAGTTGCACAATGATGTGCTAGACTGATGGTGTCTCCAACGGGGGCACCTTTGATATTTTTAATGCCTGCAATCAGATACCCAACTTGACCAGGCATCAACTGATCAACACTCTCTCTTTTGGGTGTGAAGATTCCAATGTCATCTACCAAGTAGGACTTGCCTGAGGAGAGTATGACAATTTTATCTTTTTTGTTGATTTGGCCAGCAACAACACGAATCAATGATACAACCCCTAGATAATTATCAAACCATGAATCAACAATTAATGCTTGTAAAGGCGCATCTGGATCACCTTGGGGAGGAGGTATTTTATCAACAATTTCTTGTAATAGTGCTTCAACGCCAAGTCCTGATTTTGCACTGACTGATAATGCATGATCACCATCTAGGCCTATTATTTCAGTAATTTCTTGTTTAACCTTATCCGGATCAGCTTGAGGAAGGTCTACTTTATTTAAAACAGGTAATATCTCTAAGTCTTGTTCAATAGCGGTGTAACATACGGCAACGGTTTGCGCTTCAACACCTTGAGCTGCATCCACCACCAAAAGTGCACCTTCACATGCTGCTAATGAACGAGAAACCTCATAGGAAAAATCTACATGTCCTGGTGTATCAATAAAGTTTAATTGATATGTTTGACCATCATCTGCTTTGAAGAATAATGAAACGCTTTGCGCTTTGATTGTTATTCCACGTTCTCTTTCAATATCCATGGAATCTAGAACTTGATCTTGCATTTGACGATCCGATAGCCCACCACATAATTGTATGAATCGATCAGATAAGGTTGATTTACCGTGATCAATGTGAGCAATAATGGAAAAGTTGCGAATATTTTTTGTTGCTATCGGCATATGCCAATAGTATACGTAAGATTATCTACGGATTCCAGCACTGGTTTCGCTTCCTTCCACTGGACGTCGTTTATCTGACGAAAAAGAAAGGAGCCCCCAATTTTGCAACTGAGACTCGATAAAGTGCTTTTGAACTGATTCAGGTAACAATTTAACTCGTGACAAATGCTCTTCATCATCCATGGGTTTGGTTGCAGTGATAAGTTTGTCCATTTGACCTCGAATCAAACTCATTTGCTTTTGAAAGTTCATTTGAAACTGTGAATTTGCAAAATCAATTTCTTTAAACTCTTGGTCGGTTATGACACGTATGTTTTTTAGGAGTTCATTGTATAGCTCTATTGGAAATGCATTTCGATAGGCTTTGAGATGACTTTTTGCACGATGCATATAATTTTCAGCATAGGGTCTTAAATTAGTGGAATCCAATTGATTGCGATTCAACTCGTCAATTGCATCACTGATATCTACTGGATAGGATATTAAGTAACTATTGAGTTGGTCATTCAGTCCTTCCAAAAAGTAATATAATGAAGCATTCTCTTCTCCATCCACTAAGTGATGCTCGAAATAATACTTTAAGTCTTTTGTAAGTTGACCAATTTTTTCATCCAACATCTGTGATTGTTCTTTTTGCTGATTAATCGTGTCATGAATTTCATCACGCTCTGATGTCATTGCGTCATAATCATTTTGAAGTTTTTCTAATTTTTTATTAGCATCCGTTAAACCTTGTTGTAGCGTTTGGTGCTCTTTGCGAATATCATCAATTTGACCAATCTTCTGATTATATTGAGCTTGGACTCCGAATGCGTCTACAAGTGATTGACTTAAAATCACAATCTCAACATTAAGCCATAATTGCATTAAGCTTGGAAGTAATGCGTAGAGCATGACATAAACTAAGTTCGTCATTGCAAGGTGTATACCAAGCATTAAAAAAGAAAGATTAATAAATAAAATCAGAGCACTAAATCCTAATAAAGAAAGATAATTACCATCTTCTTTTATCAGCCAATAGATCATGTGGGGAGGTAGGCCCAGTGTGAATATTTCTTTGGAACCATTTTCTTCGTTTGCATCTTTTGTTTTTGAGCCATGCACACTTTTTATCGAATTGGCTTGAATTCGACTAATTCGGGATGAGGTAGTACTGACTGACAATGCATCACCAAAATCAGTTTCTTCAACACTATCAAGATCAATGTTTAGGTGTGTAGCAACATCTTTTTTGGAAATTTTTCGTTTACGGTAGCTTTCAACTTTTTGTTTAGCTTCTTTCAATTGTTCAAATTCACTTTTGATCGATTTAAGCTCTGTAATAATATCTGGGTATTGAATGTCTTTTTGACGTTTATAATATTTAGCATTCGTGGCATCACTTACTTGCTTCATCCGATTCATAACCAATGATCCTTGACGATGAAGTGTCTTTAGGGTTTGATCAATCAAATTGATTTTAGCCTCTGTTTGTTGAGCAAAATGAAGTACTTCTGAAAAAACAGTATTATATTGATTCAGGTTCTCCGTAATCATATCAAACGTATTATGCGGTATTGCAACGGCATTAGGTTGTTGAATCATACGCTGCATTAATGTATCAAAAGGCTTTTTCAAACGATGAATAATGGGGTTTTGATTTTGATCTAAAAAGGCTGTAAATGCGGATGCCATTGTCGTAACGTCTTGATTCAGTTCAATTTGCTTTACCAATCCTTCTTGAGTATCACGTATTTTTTTGGTCTCTACTGTAATTAGCGTCTCCAATTTGCCGGCTTGTTGTCGGCTAGTAACGGCTTCTTTTTTGGTTTGAGCATTTGCTGTTTCAAGCGTGGACCGTTCGTGATCGATACGATTTAGTTTTTTTTCAGCCTTCAACGCAGCATTGATTACTTTACTTGATTGGATGACATCATTCATTGCGGTTGCAAAAGATACTATTGGGACTGCAATTGCAATGGCTGTTAATACCATGAAATGTTGATGCAATAATAATCCTGTGATTGCTAATGCTGGAACTGCAATTAAAGCAAGGCCGATGATACTGTATAAAAATCCTCTGGAAATAGTTCCTTGTGAGGCAATCCAAGCCCAAAAGGGTATATGTAACGGCTGTGAATGTGTTTGATCATCTTGGCCTGGGAAGTAATTCATGCTAACATCCTAAGTTAATACAGCTGAAATTATAGATGAAATTAGGCATTTTGACATGAAATCATTAAATTTAAACATACTGGAGCAATGCGTGGACTGCTATCCTAAAGGCGGTCTTGATGAAAAGTTAAAGCTTGATCGGCCATTGCGCATTAAATTAGGGGTTGATCCCACGCGTCCAGATATTCATTTGGGTCATACGGTTGTTTTACAACAACTCAAACGATTTCAACAGATGGGGCATCATATTATCTTTCTAATCGGCGATTTTACTGCCATGATTGGAGACCCATCGGGTCGAGATGTTACGCGCCCATCGTTAAGTCCTGAGGTAGTCAAAGAAAATGCTGAAAGCTATATACAGCAAGTCACTAAGATTTTAGATCCCAAGAAACTAGAAATCCGGTATAACTCCGAGTGGCTTGGGAAGTTATCACCTCAAGAACTTATTCGATTAGCGAGTCTCCAAACAGTTGCCAGGATGTTGGAACGCGATGATTTCTCAAAACGATATAAATCAGGCCAATCCATTGCGATTCACGAATTTTTGTACCCATTACTACAAGGGTATGATTCTGTAGAGCTTAAAGCAGATGTCGAGTTAGGTGGCACGGATCAAACATTTAACTTACTTATGGGGCGTGAATTACAGAAGGATTTTAATCAATCTCAACAGGTAGTATTAACCTTCCCACTTCTTGAGGGTTTAGATGGTGTTAAAAAGATGTCAAAATCTTATGACAATACCATTGGTATTCAAGATGATCCAAAAACTATGTTTGGTAAAGTAATGTCGATCAGTGACGAATTGATGTGGCGTTACTACACATTAGTCACAGATTATAATAAAGAGCACATTGTAGCACTGCAAGCTGAAGCAGCCTCTGGAAAAAACCCTAGGGATATTAAATTACAACTAGGGCATTGGATTGTGCAACGTTTCCATAGTGAAGCGGAGGCCGATCAAGCAGTTGCTGATTTTATTAATCAGTTTAGTCAAAAACAGATTCCTGATGATCGTCCTGTAATCCAATTATCACCAGAGGATGCAGCGCAACCGATCATACAATTACTAAAAAAAGCAGGCTTGATTACGAGTACATCTGAAGGGTTACGCTTATTAAAGCAAGGTGCTATTAAAAAGGATGGTATTAAATTAACCGAGAATATTTTAATCGATGTGCCTAATTGCATCGTGACGGTTGGCAAGCGTCGAGTGGTTGAGTTTGAGTTAATTCAATAATTACGCTAGCTAAACCTTTAAAATACTGATAATATCAAGATTATTTTGAGGCTATTATGAAACATGTATCTTCTGGCAAAAATGTACCAGATTCAATCAATGTGATCATTGAGATTCCTGCTAATAGCGCACCAGTAAAATATGAAGTGTGCAAAGATACTGGATTACTCGAGGTTGATCGATTTTTAACAACCGCAATGCATTATCCATGTGATTATGGGTATGTCCCGAATACGCTGTGTGATGATGGTGATCCAATTGATGTGTGTGTCTTAGCACCTTTCCCCATTATTTCAGGTGCAGTGGTTGCATGTCGTCCGTTAGGTGTATTAACCATGGAAGACGAAAAGGGCGGTGATGATAAATTATTAGCTGTACCGGATGCTAAAATTGCTCCAGAATATGCTCACTATACACACCTTAAAGATGTTCCCCAAATTATCTTAGATCGAATTGGACACTTTTTTGCTCATTATAAGGACCTAGAACCAAATAAATGGGCTAAGGTGAAAGAGTGGCATGATGTTGCAAAGGCTAAGAGTCTAATTACTGCAAGCATAAATGCCTACAAACCTGAATGATGAAAAATGGATGGCCCTGGCCATAGAGACCGCACGAAAGGCACATACTGAAGATGAGGTGCCAATTGGTGCTGTCATAATTCACGACCATCAGGTATTGGGTGTAGGGTATAATCAGCCTATTTCATCACATGACCCCACAGCACATGCTGAAATCAATGCAATGCGTGCTGTAGGCTTAACTTTAGAAAATTACCGATTAAATGATCTTACCCTGTATGTTACTTTAGAGCCTTGTGTGATGTGCTGGGCCGCAATGCATCACGCACGTATTAAGCGATGTGTGTATGGTGCTGCAGACTCCAAAGTTGGTGTCCATTCCAAGCAAGCGCTAAACCAAATTCAATTTAACCATTGTATTGAAGTGACAGCAGGTGTTTTACAACCAGAATGTGAAGCCATTTTGCGAGATTTTTTTACAAAAAAAAGGCATTAAAAAAGCCCTTTAGAATAAGGGCTTTCTAGGTTTCGCAACGGGTCAACGCTACGTATAATTTTAATCTAGCATTTGGGTTCAAAAAGTACAATAAGTTTTTTACATGAAAATTTATGGCTATGAATTTTCGTTACTTTTTTTAAATTCACGATCTTTTATGCGTTTCCATTCTTGTTCTTTCTTGGTGGCACGTTTGTCGTATAATTTTTTTCCTTTACTCAGAGCAATCTCAAGTTTTATTTTATTTTTCTTCCAGTAAAGCATCAAAGGCACAATGGTAAAGCCTTTTTGATTGATTTGTCCTATGAGCTTATCTAATTCCTTTTGGTGTAAAAGCAGCTTTCTCGATCGTATGGGGTTAGCTTCAACATGGGTTGAGGTAGTGCTTGGAACACTAAAATGTGCATTCCATAAAAATGCTTCACCGTGTTTAATCACAACATAGCTTTCTTTGAGTTGCACGGTGTTTTTCCGGGCAGATTTTACTTCCCAACCCATCAAAACAAGACCAGCCTCAAAAGTTTGGTAAATATGGTAGTCATGTTTTGCTTTACGATTATACGTAATCACATTATCATTAGAACTTGTCATGAAACAATTATTCATAAGTTATTGGGAGTCGTCAACTATATGACGCACATTTTCAAAAAGGCACAGGTCAAATATACACCAAAACAAATGTTTGATCTGGTTAATGACATTAATCGCTATCATGAATTTGTTGATTATTGCAGTAATAGTGGTGTCATTGCTGAATCAGATGAATCTGTAGAGGGTTTTTTGGAGTTTAGTCTAGGGGTTGTCAGTCAACGCATTGTAACCCTTAATAGGATACAATCACCAGACTCGGTGGTAATGAACTTAAAAAAAGGACCGTTTAAAAAGCTATCAGGTCGATGGGAATTTGAAGCACTGTCTCAAGGCACATTAGTGTCACTTGAAATGGATTTTGAAATGGAAATCGGAATCACTGCAACACTTTTAAAGCCGTTGTTTCAGATTACAGCAGAACGCTTAGTAACTACATTTGCCAAGCGGGCAGATTTCATTTATGGAAAATAAACATTGTGAAGTGATCTATTTTTTTGAGCATGCGCTTTATTATTGGGCGTGTGTCCCATTAAAAGGGCCGATAACAGTGGCACAAGTCATACAGGATTTACCTTGGGATATTGATAATTCGTTAGAAGTTGGTATTTTTGGCCAAAAAGTTACATGGGAGCACAATGTTTCACCAGGTGATCGTATCGAAATCTATCAGCCACTCATTATGACACCAAATGAGCTTAGAAAAAAAAGACAACGCGGAAGTTAATTTTTATAGTTAAAGCGATTGATAGCCGTTAGCTCATCAGCCTTAAAGACGAGTTTTAATCCATCAACATTGTGTCCAGAGCGACCATGAGGTTTTTGATCAATATAATACCATTGATCGGCATGAAAGAAGTTTTTATAATCAGGCTCACCTAATAAAGCTAATACCTCAGATGTTTTCATCCCCACTTTGAGTTTAGCAGTAGCTTCCTCGTTAATGTAATGTCCTTGATAAGCTGGTTGATGGTAAACAATCGAGTCACAACCCGCTAGCCATAAAAATAATAATACAAAATACATGTGTTAACGCTCTTAAATTATAATCACTATAAAAGATACCCACTTGATCTTAAGATAACATGAGATTAAGTTAAGAGAAAGAGGTTATTACATGAAATTTAAAAAAGCAGTTATATTTTCCTTACTGGATGACTCCAACGTAACAATTAATGGGCTGATCACTCTTGTGGAGCATGAAAAAATTGAGATGTATTTAGAGGAATCCACTGCTGAAAAATTAGATCAAGTGGATTTACCCACCGTCGCAGCTGATGCGGTGGATGCATCTTTTGATGTGATTATTGTCATTGGCGGTGATGGTTCAATGCTTGCTGCTGCTAGACAGTTTTGGCATACAGAAATACCGTTATTAGGTATTAATCGTGGGCATATTGGCTTTTTAGTTACGCACAACCCGAGTCATTTAGATGGGGTCTTACAGGTTTTAAAAGGGGAATATCATCAAGAATCAAGAATGATGTTAAATATTAAACATGAGGGAGCAACGCATGCAGTTTTAAATGAATGTATTTTTTCTAGACGGGAAACTGGGCGATTAGTGGAATTACAATTGTACCTTGAAAATCAATTCTTAAGTTCAATTCGTGCAGATGGTTTAATCATTGCAACGCCTACTGGTTCAACTGCGTATGCGATGAGTGCAGGTGGACCAATCATTAATCCAAATATTCAGGCCATGTTGATCGTGCCGATTTGTCCACATAAACTAAGTTCTCGACCCATTGTAATTCCTGCAGACTCTCGATTGCGGGTTGAGATATGTGAATCCAATCGAGTGAACCCTGTTTTAGGTTGTGACGGTCAAGATAAAGGTGTGCTTAAGCCAGGTGAGAGAATCACTGTTGAAAAACATAGCCATGTTATTAAATTATTGCATGCACCAAATTATGAATACTATAAAAATTTAAGAGAAAAATTAAATTGGGAAGAGCAGTTTTATCCATGTTAGAAACTTTAGAAATCAGTAATTTTGTAATTATAAAATCATTAAATATTAACTTTCAATCTGGGTTTACAGTAATTACAGGCCCATCTGGTTCAGGAAAATCATTGCTTTTTAAGGCTATTGAGTTTTGTTTTGGTGATCGGGTTGTCAATACAACTGATGAGCCGATGGTGGTGGCATTAACATTTAGTCTACAGGATCAAGGGGCAGCTAAAAAACATACAGTAAAACGGGAACTTTCACCTCAAGGTCGATCTAAATATTACATTGATAATGAACCGGTAAAATTAGCTTCACTCCAATCTTTATATAAGGCCCATTTTTCTCATAATCATCAGCATCAACACTATGCATTACTAGATATGAAGCATCATGCACCTTATTATGATTATTTTTGTAAAGTGAACCTTACTCAATTAACTAAATTTTACTCTGAGTGGCAATCCAATCAAAGTAAGTGGAAACAATACCAAAATACATTGTATGAATTTGATATTGAAACGTTAACCCATTTTACAAATGAATTAGAGGAGTTTTTTGAGGGAGGTGTCGAATACGATGCGCTTCAAGCTGATATTCATCAATTAAAAAAAGTCCAGCACTTAAAGAGTAAATCTACTGCGTTATGTCATTATTTAAAGGAACAAAAACATATTGAAGCCATTAAATCAGAGCTTCCTGATACGATAACGAATACACTGCTTCAATATGAAGATTGTAGGGATGGTTTAGTGACTGCAATCACAGCATGGATGACTGAGCTTGAAGAAAGTGATTTAAAAAGTTTAATAGCGCGTGAGCAACAGTGGCATGAGTTGTCACGAAAACACCAATGTCATCCCCTTGATTTATACACAAAGTTTGAAAAAATACAAAAAGACGTAGAGCATTTTAATGCCACTGATCCACAAGTGCTACAAGATGCATTAAATCAATCTAAGGCACGCTTTTTTGAAGAAGCAAAACAGGTTTCAGATTTAAGGTTAAAGCATGTAGATGAATTAAATCAGGTAATGACACAATGGATGTGGCGTTTGGGTATGAAAAACAGTCGATTTGAAGTCGAAATACGACCAAAGGCACCATCACAGACAGGTCTAGATGAAATTGAATTTAAGGTGGCCACAAATCAAGGACAAGACCTGCAGCCTTTAGCAAAGGTATCAGGTGGTGAGTTGTCACGGATAGGATTAGCACTTGAGGAAGTGATTAATTTAAATCCTATTCAAATTCAAATGTTAGATGAAGTTGATGTTGGTATTAGTGGTGGTGTTGCAGAGCAGGTTGCTAAGCTTTTATACCAACGTGCACATCATGCACAAGTTTTATGTATTACACACTTACCACAAGTCGCAATGTATGCGGATCAACACATTTATATCACCAAGCATAATCAATCAAGTCAAACAGCTTTTTCATGTCATTATCTTGATGGGGATGAGAAAGCAAATGCATTAGCAGAGCTTTTATCTGGAGAGAAAATCAATGAGGAGGGGCTATCACATGCAAGAGCAATGTTAGCTCAAGGCAAAGAGAATCAGGCGATTACAACGTAGCTTCTGTGCGAGATAGACTTTCTTCAAAGACCCACTGACTGATGAATAAACCTAATAATGAGATTAAAGGTACTATTACAAAGGCTGTTTGAAAATCCATTTGTGTCAGCTGATTATTCGCATGTTGGTTACGCAAAGTTGCATTTTCCAATAAGAAACTTACAAATGGTTGTAATATAATACCTCCAGAAATAACTGCCATATTAACAAATCCGATGGCTGTGCCAGTAACATGTGTTTCGTTAATATCACTTGCCATTCCAAATGCAACACATTGTCCACCAGCTGCAATGCCAAATAATACCAGAAATATTGCAATGAGCCATATGGGTAAGATAGGTAGATAAATAATACCCACGACAGAAGTAAATGAAATTAAAAACGATAACCCAATAGTATCATTTCTGGAATGTATGAAATTAGAAAGCCATCCCATTAATGGTCCTCCTATTGCGACACCAACCCAAATCCAACTAATCATTAATGAAGCAAATGTCAATGAGTAACCATAGACAGAAGATAGATAAGTTCGTCCCCATAACTCAGCAATAATGGTCATTGGTGCCCATGTACAAAACCCCATGATTGCAATTAACCAATTGTCTTTTCGATATAAAACAGTCTTCATATTTTCTACCATCGGACCATCATCTTGAGTTTTAGTAGAGCCTTTATAATAATCAGGTTTATCTTTTACAATTAACCACATTAACAATGCAAATATAATACCTGCTTGACCAATATAATAGAGCGATTCACGCCATCCATAAGCTTCTGTCATTAGTGCCACTGGCTCATTGCCAATGATGGCTCCAAGAGCCCCTAAGGTTTGTACACAACCAGTTATTAAAGCAAATCGTTTGGGTTTAAACCAAAATTTAGCAATCATCAAAGGGCAGCAATACGCAAATGCTGCACCAAATCCCAGTAAAAGTCTTGATATAGTTGCTGTAAAAAAAGTAGTTGTATTAGCAAAAATTAATGTGGATACAGCACATATAACCGTTCCAATAGTGAGTAAACGTTTGGGACCAAAATTATCTACTAATACTCCAGCAGGTATTTGCATGATGGTGTAGCTCATATAGAAAAAAGATGATAATACACCAATATCATGAATACCTAACTTAAGATCATTCATTAGATAGTCGCTAACGACTGATATTACAACACGGAGTGAAAATTCATAAATGTATAAAAAGGAAGAAACAGCAAGAATAAGATACGCTAGCCATTTACTCTTTTTAGATGAAGTTAAGCTATTTTTTGGCAATTGGTTTCCTCAACACTGAAGAAAGTTGTGAGTAGTCCTATAAGACAACAAATAGGCAACAACCACATTGCGTGATGATACTCAGTAAGGCTATAAACTCTGAGGTTGTTAATGAGGTTTCCCTGCCAGTAAAGGTCTAAAAGAAAACCAAAGAGTGGTTGGAGAATTACTCCACCAAAAATGATTGCCATATTATTAAAGGCTACAGCTGTACCTGTGACATGAGTCGGATTTTGATCTTTAATTAATCCAAAAGTAATGGGTTGAATGCCTGCAGCGGCACCTATTAAAAATAAGTCTACGTCTAAAACATGCATTGAAATATGACGGTGCAACACTAAGTTAAGTGTTGCGATTAGACCTATCGTAAAACATATATACATTGGTATTTTGCGGCTTTGGATTATATCGGATATCCAACCCACAAAAGGGCCAACAGTTGCAACCCCAAACCATGCCCAAAGCAGATGAACGGAAGCTTGATCGACATCTAGGCTGAGATCATGATGAATAAATTGGATTCCCCAAAGCTCAGCAAAGATAGCAATTGGTCCCCAACAACATAATCCAGCAATACCAATAAACCAATTTTGTTTGTTAGATAATACACATTTAAGTCGTTCTAGCTGCGACATTTTAGGTGCATAGCTAGAGGATATTTCTTGCTCTCTTGAACTGAATTTAGGTTTATCCTTCAAGGCAAGAACGATTAGTAATCCAATCAGAATGCCTGCATAACCCGAATACATTAAAGTGACACGCCAACCATAAAATTCGACTAATCGTGCAAGTGGTAGACCTCCAAAAATAGCACCCATACATCCTAGAGCCTGAATAAGCCCCGTTACTAGTGCAAAATATCTTGATGGGAACCAGTTGGATGTAAGTACCAATGGACAGATGAATGCAAACGCAGATGCAGCACCACACATGAAACGAGAAATTGCAATGACATGACTAGATTCGGCAATACCAAAACAAAAGGTCGAGACGCCACAACAAATCATACCTGCTGCTAATAGAACTTTAGGTCCATAATGATCACACATGAGGCCTGATGGTATCTGCATGAAAGTATATGCATAATAAAAGCTCGAAGAAATTAAACCTAGCATAGATGCTGTTATTGAGAAATCTTGCATTAATTCTACAGAAATAATACTTGGAATAACTCGAATATAAAATTCGTAAACGTAAAAAGAGGCACCAATTGTGACCATAAGTATACCAAGGATAGTTAAAGGTACATCGTTGGCGCTGGTACTCGACTGAACTTTCATTTAGAGATCTCTTGATCCTAAATCTAGTGAGTTAGAGTTATGTAAAACTCGTTTTTGATAGAAATATAAATCCATATATTGTATTTTATTTTATCGAGTTTTAAATTAAAGGTCAATTTTGAATTTCAATTATCTTGCAAGATGATTGCTTTTTTGTTGTTTGCAATGGGTTTCTTGGATACAGAAAATTATGATAAATAAACCAACTGTACAGCAAATTGGTAATATCCACATTGCATTTTGATATTCAAATAACGTATAAACACGGGCACCATTACTTGAGTGACCAGTCCAATATAAATCAAGTATCAATCCAAATAAGGGCTGAAGGATAACTCCTGACATAATAATTAACATATTATGAAAAGCGGTCGCAGTTCCAATGATGTCAGGACTATTTTGATCTTTAGTTAAACCAAATGTGATTGGTAATACGCCCGCAACGGTACCGATTAGAAATAAATCGCTATCTAAAAAGTATGCAGGTATATGGGAATTAATGGTTAAATGCAATGTAGAAATAATCCCAATTAAAAAACAAATAATAATTGGTTTTTTTCGACTCTGAAGATGGCTAGATAACCATCCATAGAATACTCCACCTAATGCTACACCAGCCCAGATGAATTGAAGGTGCATCGATGCTGCATTGGCTGTGATGTTAAGATCGTAATGCACAAACTGGATACCCCACAGCTCTGCAAAAACTGCCAATGGCCCCCAGCTGCAGAAGCCACATGCACCAATTAGCCAGTTTTGTGGTCGAAGAATTACTCTTTTGAGACCTTCCCATTGAGATTTTAAGTTGATTTCTTGTGACTCAAATTGTTCTTGAATGTGATCAGGCCGATCTTTTAAAAATAAAATAATAAAAATTCCGATAATGATGCCAGGTAATCCCGAAAAAATTAATGCTATTCTCCATCCATAGATATCTACTAAATGAGATAGTGGTAAACTTCCAATAATTGCTCCCAAACACCCCATGGCTTGGATTAGTCCTGCAACTAATGCAAAGTGCCTACCAGGAATCCAGTTAATAGCTAAAACAGCAGGACATATAAATGCGAACGCTGAAGTAGCACCACATATGAATCGAGATAATGCAACAAAAGATACTGTTGTTGAACTTGCAAATAAGAAAGTGGATATCCCAACACAAATCATTCCAATGGTTAACAATTTTTTTGGTCCAAATCGATCACAAAGTAGGCCTGATGGAATTTGCATGAAAGTATATGCATAGTAGAAGCTTGACGATATGACTCCAAGCATCGATGCCGTTAATGAAAATTCATACCTCAACTCTTCAGCAATAACGCTGGGAATAACTCGAATGAAAAACTCATAAAAAAAAAGGGTTGCGCCTAATGAAACCATGAAAACGCCAATACTACTTACTTTGCTTTCATGAGATGGAGTGGATATGGTATTAGGATGGTGCATTTAATTGCTTGAAGACTTAGTAAAGAGCTTTAAATACTCACTACTTATTTGATTAGACATGAGTATTATTATTACAAAATTTATGAATAAGGTCAAATTGAATAAATGTTACTTGGTTTCCTCTTTATTAAGATGGAATTGTCTTCCACAATAAGGGCATTGATAGGAGTCAACTTTATCTAAAGGAATATAGACTTTAGGGTGCATATTCCATAAAGTATCTTCAGGCATTGGACATGATATCGGCAAATCTTTTTTATCTACAAATACAACGTCTTTAACTTCATTAGTTTGCTTTGAATTTTGTTTATCGTGATAATTACTCGTATTACTCATAGTTTTATAATATATGATGGTGTGAAGTTGGTCAATTTAAACCCATCCAGCGATAATCTTGAAGGGTCTGAATGAAATGTGCAACGTGGTTTGGATCAATTTGAGGCGTAATTCCGTGACCCAATGTGGGTAAAAATAATTTATGTGTTGATAGAGTGTCTAATTGTGTGTGAACGGTTTTTGTAATATGTTCTTTAGATCCTAATAACATAGCAGGGTCAAAGTTTCCTTGTAAGCATATATTGTGGGATTGTGTGTGACTCAAACTATTTGCAAGGTCACATGTCCAATCAATACATACACCAGATGGTTCTAAGCTAAGCAGTGTATCCAGTAGGTGTGTACCAAAACGTGTAAACAAAAATACTGGCTTAGGTTTTAAAGTTTGAACAATTTGCTGCAAAAAAGGTTTTGAAAATTTCAAATAGTCATGGGTATTTAAATACCCTCCCCATGTATCAAAAATGACGACCATATCTGCTCCAGCTTCAAGTTGCCTTTTACAAAAGCCTGAGACTTGCTCGGTAAGAAACTGTAAGATATCCTCCAACAATTGAGGTTGTTCGTTCAACATTTTTTTTATTACACTGAGCTCTTTGGTGATTTTTCCTTCAATCATATATGTGGCTAAGGTCCAAGGGCTTCCAGCAAATCCAATCATGCCGACATCGGGTCGATTACTTTGAATTAATTGAATGGTTTCACACACATAATCTAATCCATTATTGATGGGGTGTAGTTGCTTAAAGTCCTCATATGATTGAGGAGGGGCTATTATCTTAGGGCCAACTTTATTAACATATTCTACATTAACACCACATGCCTCTAATAAGTTGAGTATATCTGCAAAAACGATACTAGCGTCTAGATTAAAACGCTTTAAAGGCTGTAATGCGATCTCACATGCAACTTTTGGGTTCACACATAGGTCTTGGAAGGTGTCATGTTTTTTCTTGAGTTCAAGATATTCTGGCAAATAACGACCCGCTTGGCGCATTATCCAAATTGGAGGTCTATCAACTGGTGTCCCATTGATGGTTGCTAGTAATCGTTCTTTACCATTCATGTTGCATAAGGAAGTATATTATAAACACTCATGAGACTCAATACTGCGAATACAGTCCCAAATAGGATGATGATGTGCACACAAACGCGGCCACCAGGTAGAATATATTCGATGTGGTTGTTAATATCACGACATTTTAAAACCACCAAGCCAGGGATAATGGCATATAAAATTGCAATAAAAAGCGCTGCAAAATTCAGCGCATAAGTAAATGCAGCATTTAGGGTAAGGGTGAAAAGATATGGAGGAATCAATGCCAATCCCAATGTTTTGGCCGCATTGTTAAACGAATGTTTGCGTAAATTCAGCCCATCCTTTAAAAAGTCAATTAAGCTTAGTAGTACCCCTAAAAAGGAGGTTGTGATTGCACAGAAAAAGAAAAGTTGCGTTGTGAAAATTAGAATAGATGTGGCTTTTTTTTGCTCTAATAGGCTGAAAAAGTAATAAATAGGCTGTGGACTGGCAGAAATTACATGAATTGAAAGTGGTCCTGAAGGTTGGATAATGCTAAGCACAATGGTTTGCCATATAAGATATAAGAAAAGAGGAATTAAGCTGCCATAAAAAAGTACATTTCGTAGTACCTTGGTATTACTTAGATATGATTTTAAGCTAGGTAGAATGAGGTGTGATGTGAACGCTGCAGTAATGATTGGAATGGCACGAGGGATATATATTAAATCCCCCGGATTAGATAAATTACTTAATTTAGATAATGGGAACATATTATAAACTACAATGAAGAAAGCGCATAGAAGACCTAGCATGAAAATACGATTTACACGATCAATGGATTCAACCCCCAGTAGTATAATAATACCAAAGAAAATATTGAAAATGAGAATACTCCAATTCTTATTAATAGGAATGCCAAGTTTATCAATGAAGAGATAGCTAATCATGTCACCGCCAGCACTCATATATGATGCTAGTATTGAATAGAGTAAAAGCATGAAGGAGACCCAGCATATATATGACCATGTTTTGGATAGGTGTTCTCGTGCCATACCAATAATGTTAACGTTTGGGTCTTTGCAGTAAAGAGTTGCTTCTAACAGTAGGAATAGGTTTGCCAACATTAAGCTAAAGCAAAAAAACATGACAACTAAGGTTGCATGATAACCACAGACCCCTGATACAAAAGGCATACCTAACATTCCAGCGCCGATTGCTGTTCCTGCTAATAATAAAGATGCTCCAATTGCTTTTCGATTCATATGCTTAGATGAGTATCTAATCAACTATGCCTGAGAAAACGTGCTCAAGCAAGGATAATCTAGTTTGTAATATTATCGATGTGATTTAAAAGATACTGAATACTTTTGACTTTAAATGGGTCAAAAAGTCGATGCGTTAGTTTAAGCATAGGGGTTTCTGCCATGATGGCTTTTTTGATAAACGGTTGGGTACACTTATAATTTAAATTAAATGCATTCACATATTTGCTCATATCGTGATTTAAAGTGTTCCAGGTTGCGCGTGTAAAAGGATCAATTTGAAGTAACCGATCAAATTCTTGGTGAAAAATAAAATATTCTTTAGGGTTACTAATATCGATTTTTTTTTGTAGCGCTTTTAGGCGCGCTGTAAACAATTTTGTAATTTTTTGAATGATATCATTATTCCTTTTAGCTGCAATAAACCAATTAGACATGGCGTGTATATCGGGATTAGAGAAATCAAATGCAAAAAAACCATTTTGAAGCTCATTACATAACCATTGATCCATTGGTTTTAAACAAAGAACAGTTGGGTCCGTCCAAACACCGCCAAATTTTTCTAATAGTTTAAGACGAATAAAGACACTTTTTGTTTGATTGATGATGTATTGATTATTAAATAAAATTTGAACAGTTGTTTTATCAAATTCAATGTAATTTTCTAGGTTGTCCATGGTTATACAGTGTATTTTCCAATCTGGATTTAGTTTTTTCCAAGAGTCTACGCAAAAGGTGGTAATCCTTGGTGCATCATGCCAGCCTTGAAACCATAATGTGAAAATATTCTTTTCGATACCCATACCTTGTTTATATAGTAAAATAATCCAATTTCTGCCGTAATTTTTTTATTATTCATCTATAGTTAATGTATGCTGAAATATCTAATTTATCGGTGTTTATTAATTATCCCCACGTTGTGGGCAATTTTGACCATTAATTTTTTCATTATCCAATGTGTTCCGGGTGGACCTGTTGAACAGCTTTTAGCTAAATTAGAAGGCCATGGACAACAGGGCGTTTTAAATAATACTGGTGATATTGTGGTTGGGCAAGGCGAGACGCGCTCTAAGTTGCCACAACATATTATTGATGAAATTAATAAAATGTATGGCTTCGATAAACCGCTTTGGCAACGCTACCTGATAACACTTAAAAATTACGCACAATTTGACTTAGGGGTCAGCTTTTCAAGACACATCAAAGTAACGGACCTTATCATTGAGAAAATGCCAGTATCTGCATCATTGGGTATATGGACAACAATTTTAATGTATTTGATTTCAATACCTCTAGGTATTAGAAAGGCAGTTCGACATGGTGCTCGATTTGATATTTGGAGCTCAACATTTTTAGTTGTTGGTAATGTGATTCCACCATTTTTGTTAGGCTTAGGTCTAATTATTATTTTTTCTGGAGGGAACTTTTTAGATTGGTTTCCAATGCGTGGTTTAACCTCTGATAACTTTCATGAGATGAGTTTTTGGCTACAGGTACAAGACTATGTATGGCATTTAACTTTACCAATTTTATCCATCCTTGTAAGTAGTTTAGCAGGCATTGCGTTTTTGACGAAAAATTCTTTTTTAGAGGAAATGCATAAACAGTATGTAATGACTGCAAAAGCGAAGGGTTTGAAGGAAAAACAAATTTTGTATGGGCACATTTTTAGAAACGCCATGTTAATTATTATTGCTATGCTTCCAGGTGCAATACTCATGATGTTTTTTAGTGGTTCTCTTATTATAGAAATTATTTTTTCATTAGATGGTTTAGGGTTATTAAGTTATCAGGCAACGTTACAACGGGATTTTCCTGTTGTGCTTGGAACATTATATTTATTTACGTTGTTGGGTTTGTTTGCCCGCATACTCGGCGATTTCATGTATGTCATAGTTGATAAACGCATTAACTTCCATAGTCAGGAGCACGAATCGTGAGTCGTTGGAAAAAGTTTAATGCTAATCGGCGTGCACGAAGATCGCTTTATGCATTATATTTTGTTATTTTTATATCATTGTTTGCAAACTTTATTGCCAATGATCAACCCCTTATTGTAAAGGCGAACCAACGCTTTTTTTTCCCAGTATTATTTGAATACGTTGAAACAGATTTTGGAGGGCATTTTAAAACCCCTGTTGATTATCATTCCAATTATTTTAGTCAGTTGATCAAAAATTCTAATGGTTGGATGGTATGGCCACCAATTCCCTTTAGTTATGCTACACATGACTTTAAGTTAAAACAGCCTGCACCCGCACCACCTTCATGGAAACATTGGTTGGGAACGAATGATCGTAATCAGGATGTTTTAGCTAATCTTATTTACGGAGTGCGTATTTCCTTATTATTTGGAGTAATTTTAACACTGCTTACAACACTATTTGGTGTATATCTTGGTGCTATTCAAGGGTACTATGGCGGTAAGATCGATTTGTATGGTCAGCGCTTCATTGAAATATGGACTGGGTTGCCATCCCTGTATATTTTAATTATTTTATCAAGTTTTTTCAGCCCTGGTTTTTGGACACTGATTTTGGTTATGTTTATCTTTGGTTGGCCTAGTTTGGTGAGTGTTGTTCGTGCAGAGTTTTTGAAAGGTCGCGGTCTAGATTATGTTACAGCGGCTAAAGTCATGGGGGTATCTAACAATCGAATCATGTTTAAATACATTCTACCTAACGCCATGGTTGCAACGCTTACATTACTGCCATTTATTCTTACTGAGAATATTGCAGCATTAGCAGCGTTAGATTTTTTAGGATTTGGGTTGCCTGCTGGCTCCCCATCATTAGGAGCGTTGATTAGCCAAAGTAAGAGTAACTTACATGCTCCTTGGATGGGGTTAAGTGTCTTTTTTACAATGTCTACTCTATTGACATTATTAATATTTGTTGGAGAGGGTGTGCGAGATGCATTCGATCCGAGAGTGTAATCATGTTAACGATTAAAGATCTTAATATATTTGATGAACATACTGATGTGTTGGTTGAAAACGCCTCTTTTGATTGTTATCCCGGAAAAATTACGGGAGTCGTTGGAGAAAGTGGCTCAGGTAAAACATTGACTATGTTGGCTGTAATGGGATTACTCCCAAACAAAATCAATATGCGTTCACAAGCAATCACATGGTATGAACAGGATTTAACTTTGTTGTCTGAAAAAGAATATTGCCAATGGCGTGGCAACAAAGTGAGCATGATTTTTCAAGATCCAATGAATGCGTTTAACCCATTACATACTGTTGGTCGACAGATAGCAGAAATGTTAAAAGTGCATCGTTATAATAATGACATTAAAAAAAAGGTCCTAAATTTATTAAAAGAAGTAGAGTTTGATAATCCTGAGACAATCTATGCTGCATACCCACATGAATTAAGTGGTGGTCAGCAGCAACGTGCATTAATTGCAATGGCCATTGCCAATAATCCAGAAATATTAATTGCGGATGAACCCACAACAGCACTGGATAGTTATAGTAAAAATCAGATACTGGATCTTCTGAAAAAAGTGATGATTGAGCATGATATGTGTTTGATTATTGTTTCGCATGATATTGCAAGTATTATGAAGTATGCAGACCAATTGGTAGTGATGCGATCTGGTCAGGTACTCGAATTTAGACCCACTGAAGAAATTCTCATGGATCCACAAGTTGCTTATACTCAATCTTTGTTAGAGCCACGACCTTGTTTAGTTGAAAACACTGTTTCTGAAGAGCAAGCATTAACTGTCAAGGATCTTACAGTGCGTTTCAAGACATCAAAAGTATTTAGTTTTGAGACGACTCAGCAATCAGCTATTAAATCAATGTCATTTGATTTAAAGCAGGGTGAGTGTTTAGGGGTTATTGGGCAGAGTGGCGCTGGTAAAACGACCTTAGCAAAAAGTTTGTTAAAGCTTTTACCTATTGATGGTGAGATTTTATTGAAAGGACTTAATTGGTCGCAGTTATCACAACGGGCATGTTTACCTTACAGGCATAAAATTCAAATGGTTTTTCAAAATCCATTTGCTAGTTTGTCTCCACGTATGAATGTTTTTGAAATCATTGCGGAAGGTTTAATGGTTCAAAAGACATTTAATATTCAGACTATTCGCGAACGAGTCATTAAGGTGATGGAGGCGGTGCAACTGGATCCAAAGACACAGCATAAGTATCCACATGAGTTTTCGGGTGGCCAAAGACAACGCATTGCAATAGCACGTTCTTTAGTGTTGGAGCCAGATATTTTGATTTTAGACGAACCAACAGCAAGCTTAGACCGAATTGTTGGGGATGCCATTTTAGCTTTACTAGCAAAAATCCAGCAGAACTTTGGTATCAGTTATCTTTTAGTTAGTCATGATATGAGTGTGATTCAGTCGTTATCACATCGTGTCATGGTGATTGACAAAGGCTCTATTATTGACATGGGTACGTTGGACGCTTTACGGGGATCTGTTCATGAGGTCACTCGGAAGATGCTGATCTAGTAATAATTTGGTGTGGTTTTTTCTTAAAAACATGCTAGTTTAATCATATGCATTGTATATTAAAGGTAGTATTAGGTGTGATTTTGATGGGTTTGGCTTGGAGTCAATCCTGTGTAACTGCGATTTCCAAATACGATTCTCCCAAATACCCAGCTGACTTTACACATTTTAGTTATGTCAATCCGTCTGCTCCTAAAAAAGGTGAGCTTGTACGCCATGCCCTTGGTGGGTTTGATTCTTTCAATGCATTTAGTCCTCAGGGTATGCCTGCAGTAGGGCTCAGCTTACTGTATGACTCTTTAATGGTGCCATCCTATGATGAGCCTGCATCTCGTTACGGGTTGTTAGCCCAGTGTGTGGAAATAGATTCTGATAAGAAGTGGATTCGCTTCACTCTAAATCCAGAAGCGCGTTTTAATGATGGTACGAGCGTTGAAGCGAAAGATGTTGTTGCAACGTTTAATTTATTATTAAAAGAGGGTCGTCCTCATTTTAAAATTTATTTGGACATGATTGATGAAATACAAATAGTTAGTCCATCTCAAGTTGAATTTCGGTTTTCTAAGCCCTTTGAAGTTGATACACTATTTTTAATTGTGGATGTGCCGATCATGTCCCAAAGTTATTGGTCACAACATGATTTTAAAAAAGGTGTATTGGATAAGCCATTAGGAAGTGGCCCATATACGATTGGTGAATTTAAGCCAGGTAATCAGATTACTTACAATCGGGTTGAAAACTATTGGGCTAAAAATCACCCGACACGTCTTGGGCAATTTAACTTTAATCAGTTAAAGTGGGTTTACTTTAAGGATGATACCGTTGCCTTTGAGGCATTTAAATCACATGTCTATGATCTTAGGGTGGAGCATCGATCAAAGTTATGGGCAACTGGGTACCAAGGTCCGGCATTTGAGGGTGATCAGATTATTAAAAAAGAGGTTGCTAATAGAGAGCCACAAGGTATGCAAGGTTTTGTCTTCAATACACGCAGACCCATATTTAAGGATCGCATGGTTCGTAAAGCTATTGGTATGGCATTTGACTTTAATTGGGTCAATCGCAATTTATTTTATTCGCAGTATCAACGAGCAACCAGTTATTTTAATAATAGCGATCTGTCAGCACCCATTCGAGTAACGCCACAACAACAAAAAGTTTACTCTAAACTGAATAAGCAACTACCCCAGGGATTTTTAACGGATGAAATATATTTTCCTGACCCTGAAAATGAAGCACAAATGCGGGCACAGCTTATTGAGGCATCAAGTTTACTGGAGCGAGCAGGCTGGGTAGTAAAAGATGGTATTCGAGTAAATCAGGTAACCGGAGAGCGCTTGATTTTTGAAATACTAATTACTCAGGCGTCATTTGAGAGAATAATTCTTCCTTACCAAGCAAATTTAAAAAAACTGGGCATTGATGTTTTAATTAAAAAAGTAACACCATCTGAGTATGTATATCGACTTCGTAACTTTGACTTTGATGTTACGACCTATGTTTTTTCTGGGAATTTAACGCCTGGTAAGGAATTGTATGATTACTGGTCCTCTCGAAGTGCTAAGATACATGGCTCTCAAAATATTTCAGGCGTGGAAGATCCAATCATTGATATGTTGGTAGCGCAAGTAAATGAAGCAAAATCTCGAAATGAACTCAGAAATGCAACACAGGCCTTGGATCGATATCTAATGTGGCAATATTTGGTTGTGCCGCAGTGGTATACAGACGTGTATCGTCTTGCCTATTGGAATCAGTTTCAAATGCCCCCAGTTACACCCCCTTACGAGCTCGGTATAGAGACATGGTGGTCGAAATAGCTTTATTTTAAGCCTAATCAATGCTAATATAGCATTAATGATAAGTAAAATAATTAAACAGCTACTTCCTGAAAGTTTTCAAATAGATCCTAATGATGAGGAATTAAAGGTACTAATAAAGAAATATGTAGACTATATTGCAGCTAAGCAAGATGGTTTAGGCGTAAATGATTCCGAAAACTTTCTTAAAATTCTCTCTTTTTGGAGTAATGAGCTTATCACAAGAGAAAGGCTCTGGAGAGGTTTAGATTCCGATCCTAAAGATGAGCGAGAGCAATTTCTAAATAAGATCACGAAAGGCTTATATGGTGAGGAAGAATTTCTTAGAAAACTTGAAAATCTTTACCCAAAGCTCCAATTTAATAATCTGAGTGATCAAGAATACAAAGATATTGTTGAATACTTGAAAAGTGATGAAATAACCCAAAAAACAGCACCTGAAAAACTCCCTCGTGTTGACAGCAACAATGTTATTCTAACAGAAAAGAAAACACCCCATAGTAAAAAGCCTCAAACAAGCTCAGATAATAATAATAATTATAATTATTATTTGAATTTATTTATTTTTTTATTAGTGATGTGTTTTGTGTTTTTATCAAAGATTTGTAGTATTTTAGCTGAAATAATCGATAGTTTTATCCAAAATCAGTCTTTTCCCTCTCATAGTCGCTAACAAAAACCAAAACTTGCATAAATTAATCTTTTGAACTACTATAAATTGTAGTATACTTATATTATAGAGAAAATTTCATTATGGCTATAAACAACATACAAGATAATCTAAGAGAAGCTAGAGATGCCCTTGAGGATGCAAAGGCTAAGTCTGGTCTTGATTTAGAAAATTTAAGTCCAAACTTAGACAGTGCTGTAGACCTTAATAAAACAAATACTAATGAATCTAGTGTATCTCCCGAGTCTACACCATCTGGTCCATCCGGACCGTAAGGCCAATACAACCAATTTTAATTTACATTTATAGCATAGACAATTTTAGATATATCGTATAATCTAAAAAAATGTCTGTTATCAAAGATCCAGAAGTCGAAAAAATCAAGCAAGAGGAAGCAGAATACAAAAAGCTTCTTGAGCTAAATGAACACAAAGGTTGGACTGTGTCCAACGTCATGAAGGTCTATCATAAGCGTTTTCTTAAGGTTTTAGATGCTGCAAAAAAAGTCTATGAGTTAGGACAAGAGTACTTGTCTTCAAAGGTTGATATCAAGAGCATTCAGGATCGTCCAGGTTACAAAAAGTTATATGTTGTTTTATTCCAGGTTGACGGAAGTAATATGTTACGCTGGGAAGTACTTTTAAAATCCATTAAATCCATCACCAGTGGTCGCCCTATTTTTGAAGAAGAGGAAGCTGCACGTGTTGCTTCCACCCGAACAGGCAATAGTAAAACGGGTTATGTGTCGATCTGGGTAAATGAGATGAATATTATTGATACGCCAGCAACGCTTGCTTTAAAAGATGTCAATGGTTATAAAATTGTAACATTACGCCAAAATTCTTTAAATCCAGCCAATATTATTTATTTTGTGCATGGTACCGATGTCATTTATGATTATGTGAATTATAAATTAATTAGAAAAAATTAATTACTAGCTTTTATCTTTCCTTATACATGTTATAATGCTTGCGGGAAGGTATATGAAAGGTCAACAAGGTCAGCAACAACCAAATTCGGGATTAGATATTGTCTATATTGCCGCTTTTTTCATGCTTATAGGTATTGGTGTTTGGTACCTATATGGTCAACAAATTGCTGAATTTATTCTCATTGTCAAAGCATTTCAAGCGCAAGTAATCATCAATATCCTTACCCCTGTAAATAATTTTTTAGCGGCGTTAGGTTTTCCACAATTTGACTTAGACAAAGCAACAGCAGCACTTAATGAAATCAATAATCCAAACTCTGACTCAACAAATACCGCGGTTTTAATTATTATTTCGGAATTTGTAGGTTCTTATCTGGTTTATCCAGTCGTTATTCTTGGCTCATTGGCAGGTGTGCATTTGCTTTTTTTCAAGAAAGGGACAAATTTTCGTGAAAAATACTCAATGCAATCCTTGCGTAATCAAGAGGCGACTAACTGGCCTGAGATTACACCAATATTAAGATCAGATTTAATAAAAGCAAATTTAGATGATGATCCGTGGGGAATGTCAGTCCAGCCTTTAGCATTTGCTAAAAAACATAATCTGTTAAAGCGAGTGGTAATTGATCACCAGCCACGAGTGAGGCTTATCAAAGAGCGTGCATATTCGGTTTTCTCAAACCAACTGGGACGTAAGTGGACTAATATCAATGGATTAAAACCATATGAGTTGGCGCTCTTTGCAGTGTGTGTTGCAAGAATTGGTGGCGAAGACAAACCAACAAGGGATTTTTTGCATCAAATGTCTAGTAGTGCGATTGGTGGTAATCCTAATTATTCTGGTGCCATGCAACTCATGCGCAAACATATTCAAATGAAAGCAATCTCAAAGGCAATTTCTCCTCATGCTTATGTTTTAACAATGATGGCTTCTTTGATTCAGCTTGCACGTACAAATGGTGTATTAGCTTGTTCTGAGTTTTTATGGTTAAAGGCAGTTGATCGTAAGTTATGGTATATGCTGTCATGTGTGGGGCGACAAACACCTTTTCCAGAAATTGCAGGCGCTTATGGGCATTGGATTATTGAAAAGAAATTAAGAAGACCACTGAAATCGCCAATGGTCGAGGAGGCTGTGATTGGTTTAGATACAGCAATTAACGACATTTTATATAATCCCGACGAGTAATCATGTATCAACAAAGAGGCTTATCTAAAAATCAAGAACAAGTATCATCTCAATTGATACGAGACGTAAGACCGCTGGGTCAACGTATTAAAGATTTTATCTTAAAGCCAATCAATTCAGTTATTTGTTTTGCCACACTGGTTGTTGTTGCGATGACACTACCTGCTTTTAGTGATCTGATATTCCTATGTATTTTAATCTTATATTTATTCGCAATTTCTCAAGTCTATACATTGCCGTTTAGATTACCAATGAGGGCGCGTGCTAAGGATTATAATGATCTTAATCCATTGGGTAAGCCTAGAATGTCTTCTGGCATTTACCATTTTGGTAATGAAAAAGGGACTCAGGATGAGCTGTGGTTTACAAATGATGACATGCGTACACACGTTTTAATTTTTGGTGCAACAGGTTCTGGTAAAACAGAAATGTTATTAGGTCTAGCGTTTAATTCACTAGTGCAGTCTAGTGGCTTTATTTTCGTTGATGGAAAGGGTGATAACTCCATTTATGCTAAAATATTTTCAATGGTCCGTTACATGGGGCGAGAGGATGATTTCCTGCTAGTTAATTTTATGACAGGTGCACGAGATATTATTGGACCTCAGGAAAATAGATTGTCTAATACACTGAACCCCTTCGCAACAGGTTCTTCTAGTATGTTATCAAACCTGGTCACAGGATTAATGGATTCATCGTCTCAAAGTTCTGATGGTGACATGTGGAAAGGTCGTGCGATTGCTTTCATTGAAGCGCTGATGAAAGTATTGGTTGCTATGCGTGATGCGGGACATATTCTACTGGATGCAAATACGATACGTAATTATTTTACCTTGGAGAGAATAGAAGCCATGGTGGTGGACAAAACATTCATACGTGATGGTCAATTTGCAATCAATATGGACTTTTTGCCAGATCTTGTTATGCAGCCTTTACAAAACTACCTCTTTACATTGCCTGGTTATAATAAAGAGCGAAAGGGTAAGCAGGTTTCACAGGTCTTTGAGCAGCACGGTTATATTACTATGCAGTTGACACGTCAATTTAGTTCATTGGCTGATACATATGGCCATATTTTAAGAACAAAGCTCGCTGAAGTAGACCTTAAAGACGTTGTATTAAATCGAAGAATATTATCTGTGCTATTACCTGCACTTGAGAAATCTCCAGATGAGTTAGCTAACTTAGGTAAAATCATTATCTCATCACTACGTGTTGTGATGTCTTCAGGTCTTGGGGATGCAGTGGAAGGAACATTCGAAAAACTAATTGAAAGTAAACCGACCAATGCACCATCACCTTATCTATGCATTTTGGATGAGTATGGTTATTATGCTGTAAAAGGCTTTGCGGTTGTTCCTGCACAAGCACGATCTCTTGGTTTTTCAATTGTTTTTGCAGGTCAGGATTTGCCTGCCTTTCAGAAAGCTTCTAAAGAAGAAGCTGCTTCCATTGGAGCAAACACAAATATTAAAATTTGTATGAAGTTAGAAGATCCAACCGAGACCTGGGAGTTTTTCATGAAAGGTGCTGCAGAGTCATATGTGACGATGGTAGATAGCTTCTCAGCAAACCCAACAGGGATATCAAATGCATATCAAGATACGCGTTCTGCTAAAACAGAAAAAAGAGCCCGTGTTGATCTATTGGATCTAAAGGAGCAGAATCCAGGGGAGCTACATTTATTTTTCAAATCAAAAATTGTTAGAGCAACTAGTTTCTTTCCTGATCCAGCACCTGTTAAAGAGATGCGTTTAAACCAATTTTTAAAAGTTGATCTTCCTAAAGATGAAAAGCTTTATGAATTTGTAAAAGGTATTGAAGATTTTCAACAGATGGAAGCGAGCGGATTTACTGTAGACACGATTAACGATCCTGAAATTACTGAGCTGCAAGAAGCATTTGATGCTGTAGAGTCAAAAGATAGTATTCAGCGTGCATTGACTGTGGTGCAGAGTATGATTAGCGAAACACCATCAATGAAGCCTCAAATCTTAGATGCAGATAGTGCTAGTGTATCAGAGCTTGAAGTTCAGGATGACAATGCTGCAGCATTTAGTATATTTTCACGAATTTTATTCCCAGAATCATTGAAAAATGTTTCGGTTGCAGCTGGTGTTGATGGTAATCTTGATCCAATTATTAATCGTAGTGTATTTAAAGAAGATTTAGAATTTGCTTTACGGCTGATGGGTAAATCGAAAACTGCAGCCGAAGCGGATATTGACCAGCTCATTAAAAAGATGAATGCGAGCACACAATACCCTCAGCCAGATCTTTCAAAAATAAATACGAAAGAAATGATTGAGGTCATTAAACAAATAAACGATGGGCTAGATAAACAGGCAGGAGATTAATATGTTGAGATTGATGAAATGGACATTATTGTATGGTTGTTTAGTATCAATGTGTTTTGCGCAGTCTATTAGGCAAGACCCAATGTTTTTCTTTAATAAACTACAAGAAAATGGTTGTATCATTCAGTTAAATGGACAGCATATTGACCTCTACATTCCTGCGAAGGTTGTTTTTTATGAGCACTCTACTACGGTAAAAAACAAAGCATTTGCCCGATTCGTCGGAAGTTTTATTCAACAATATCAACCACACCAAGTAAGCGTTGTTGGTATGTCTGATAACCGAGCCACAGATGTGCAACGTGCAATCTTAAGAACTCAAACAGGTCATTTGTTAGAGCTAATGCAAATTAGGCGTCCAGGAATTATTATAATGACTCAAAATGAAACCTTTGTAAGGAATACTAATTTGGAGTTTTGGAAAAATATGACCGCGGATTCATTAATTCGTATCAGTTGGAAGTCTGAAATACCACTGAGAACAGGACTTGTGAATGAAACCTGATATACAGCAACATCGTGCTAAATTTTTTACGGATGGTATTTTCTTCCAATTTTTAGCAATTATATTGCAAGGCTTACTGATATTTTTATCAGTACTAGTGTATTTCAGAGCAGAGGATCACCGGTCTAACCGTTTATACTTTGAGGCTGACGATTCGGGTAGTGTGTTTAAAGCCATACCATTAGATAGTCCTCTAGGTCTTACCCGTTTAGATATTACTTTTAATACAGTCATGAATATCCAGAGTGTATTCCAATTTGGATTTGTTGATACATTACAAACCATTCAAAATAGGTCCAATCTATTTACCGGCAGAGGTTGGGATAAGTTTAGACGCTTGCTAGTTGACCAAAATCTTGTTGTTCCAGTTATAGATAACCGTTTGTTATTAAGTAGTGTTCCTGCAGATGTACCGTCCATTGCATTTTCTGGTTTGGTAAATAATGTTTATTCATGGCAGGTGGTTGTGCCTATACAATTGAATTTCAGTGGTCGACAGAGTTTTATTCAGGGAAAACGATTAAATCTTGTAGTACAAGTAATTAGAACAGCTGTAACTTCGGATACGCCTGATGGAATTATTATTGATAATATAGAGGTTTTAAACTGATGATGTTTTTCTTGAGATGCAATATTGTTTCGTGGCATAATCTGAAGATTGGGAGAGAGTATGGCGGAGCGTAGTGAATCACTACAACTGGTTTTAGAAAGGAATACATTCTACAGAAACAATTATAGGAAGTTCCTAACAATACTTGTTATTCAAAGTGTAGTAATGGTTTTTATAGCTATTGTTTTGTACTATGCTGTTGCAATCCGACCGTCTACAACTTACTTTGCATCCACCCCGGATGGTATTTTAATTCAGCTCCAACCCCTCAATCAGCCGATTAAGTCACAGCGGTTTGTTGCACAATGGGCTGCAAAAGCTGCTCAACAGGTATTTACATTTGACTGGGTAAATTACAGAGCACAATTAAACAAAGCATCAGCAAACTTTACTCGAGATGGCTACAATAGTTTAATTTCATCGATGAACGCAAATAATTATTTTGAAATGGTAACATCTAGGCGTATGATTGTATCTTCAGTTACTACAGCTCCGCCAGTAATTACAGATAGTGGTGTTTTGCATGGGGTTTTCAGATGGCGAGTTTCATTGAGGCTACTGGTTCGTTATCAGGGCGTCAACAAAAGCGACACCATTACTGTACCTTTGACAGTAAATATGACTATTGAGCGGGTAAACCAGGAACGAAACTTGAGGGGAATTGGTATAAGCCAGTTCCAAGCTTCACAGGGGTAATATTGGATGATGATGCTTAAAACGATACTTACAACCCTTATCTTATTAATTTCTGTTATTGCAAATGGACAACAAGTCAGCGATCAAATGGCTAACCAGCTAGCGCAAATGGCTCAAGATACGAGACCTCCGTTTGAAGCTAGTAAAGACATGCAACAAATGCAAGAAGAGGCCTTTCAGAAGCTACCCCCATCATTGTTTCCATTATCTCCAGATGAGATTAAAACGTTACGCGATCTTTTTGTTGAATCTAAACGAGCTGCTGCTTATACACAAGCCGTACCTTCTAGACCTACTTCATCCGCAATTGTTGTTGACTTCTCTCCTGGAGCAACTCCACCGATTATCCGATTGGGTGCCGGCTATGTTACATCGCTTGTGTTCTTAGATGCATCTGGGCAACCCTGGCCAATTAAAGGTTATGATATAGGTAACCCTGCTGCATTTAATATTGTCCAACCGACTACAGCTAATAACAAGCAAGGTGGTAACACATTATTAATCCAGTCCTCAACTATGTTTAGACAGGGTAATTTAGCTGTGTTATTACAAAACCTTAATACACCAATTATGATCACATTACTTCCTGGCCAACAAGCAGTTGACTATCGTGTTGATATTCAGGTCCCTAGAACAGGTCCAATGATGCAGGGGGTTGCAGTAAATGGTTTTTCACTGCCGGCATCAGTCAGCCCAGTTTTACTTGACATAATTAATCAGCTTCCACCCAAGGATAGCATTTCTTTAAAAGTTCAAGGTGCAGTTGCTCAAGCATGGCGGTTTAATGATAGGATTTACCTGCGAACACCATTAACATTAATATCTCCAGGATGGACATCAAAATTATCAGGTGCTGATGGTGCGATTCATGCTTATGAGATAACGGATTCTGTTTCACAAATTATACTCCTTGATAACGGAGAAATGAAACATGCAACGATAGAGGGACTGTAATATGACTGAGTCGAATGGTTTAGAGGGTAGAAATAGACTACTGATGGTCATGCTACTAGGAATAGTAGTTTTAGTAGGATTATATTTTGGGTTTGCTTTTTTGAACTCCAGCACATCTGACACATCAGTTACTAGAACACCAAGAGCACCTGCAAGTATTAGTGGTGTTACAGGTGGAGATATAGCAAATACTCAAGCAGCTAAATTAGTTGAACAACAAAATAGGGCAAAGCTTCAGCGGGCTGAACAAACAGGGCAATCAGTAGTTCCTGTAATCATTGGTCGTGATGTAACAGGCGCCCCAGCGCCCACTAATGTTGAAACGAAGGAAAACCCATGTAGCTTAGAAAATGTAACTAGGGCTCGTGAAGCAGGTGTATCTGCATTTGAATTAAAATGTCAGGGTTGTAGTGCAGCAGTATTGAAGGAAGCAGGTTATACTGCAGGTGAGCTTGCCGCAGCAGGATTTAGCGCAAAGGCACTAATGGATGCAGGTTTCAGTGCAGCTCAACTGAAAGCTGCAGGGTTTAGTGCAGAAGATTTATTGAAGGCGGGTTTCAGTCCTAAACAACTACTAGAAGCCGGTTATACAGCAGGTGAATTAAGGAATGCGGGAGTAACTGCAGCAGAACTGAAAGCTGCTGGTCTTACTGCAAGTGAATTAAGAGCTGCAGGATTTACAGCTGATGAGTTGAAAAAAGCAGGTTTTAGTGATGCTGATATAAAAGCTGCTGGATTTAATACATCATGCCCAATTAAAGAAAATGAAAATAGTCGTTTTAAAGACTGTGATCAAACTTCGCTTGCTCAGGATAGAAGCCGTGGTGTAAGTGCTAAGGTTCAAGAGCAACGTAATTGCAGTGCTTACTCATTAAGAGCTGCAGGATACACTGCTGGTGAATTAAAAGACGCTGGTTATTCAGCACGGAATCTGAATTCTGCAGGATTCAGCGCAACTGATTTGAAAAGTCAAGGCTTCTCACTTAAACAGATGATTGATGCATGTTTTACTCCAACGCAACTACGTGCTGCAGGCTTTAGTGCTAAAGATCTATTGGATGCAGGCTTTTCAATTGCAGACCTTAAGAATGCTGGATTCACTGCCGCAGATATGAAAGCAGCAGGAATATCAGCTGAAGCGCTACGTGCAGCAGGCTATAGCACAAAGGATCTCTTAAATGCAGGATTTTCTCCAGCAGAATTGATGAAATCAGGATTTTCATGTGGTGAGATGTACAAAGCAGGATCATCTGTAAGTGATTTAAAGAAAGCAGGATGTAGTGCAGCAGAACTACGTAAAGCAGGTGTGTCTGCTCAAGATCTTGCTGATGCAGGATACAGTCTTCAGGATTTAAAGGCAGCAGGTTTTACCAATGGCGATCTCTTTAGAGCAGGTCTAACAAAGAATCAACAGCCGAGTGCAAATGCAGATGATCCGGATGATTTGTGTGCACCAGCAGTATTAAAGCAGGCATTTCAACGGGGAATTTCTGCAAAAAGTTTGAAAGATAAAGGGTGTTCAGCCAGCGCATTAAGAAATGCAGGATATACGGATCGTCAATTAGTAGATGCAGGGTTCTCACCAGCGCAACTTTTAAAAGCAGGAGTTGATACCGATCTGGATGGTAATATTCCGGTCGTTAAAGATTGTAGCTTAGCGAGTGTTAAAAAAGCATTTCAGGAAGGGATATCAGCTTCAACACTGAAGAAAAAAGGGTGTTCAGCAGCCGTGCTTCGTGCAGCAGGTTATAGTGCAGCTGCATTGAGGAATGCAGGATTTACACCAGAAGAGATGAAAGCAGCTGGATTTAATGTTGATGCTGTACCAGAGAAATGTACTCTGGAAACTGTTAAGAAAGCATATGAAAATGGAGTACCTGCCAAAAAACTATATGATATGGGTTGCCCTGCTTCCTTACTTAAACAAGCAGGTTACACAGCTGAACAATTAAGAGCTGCAGGATTTAGTGCAGCAGAATTGAAAAAAGCAGGCTTTACGGCAGCTGAACTAAAGGCTGCAGGATTCTCTGCAGCAGCGCTTAAGGATGCAGGTTTTAGCGCATCAGACTTAAAAGCAGCAGGATTTAGTGCAGCCGATTTACGTGCTGCTGGGTTTAGTGCAAAGGATCTTAAGGATGCAGGATTTAGTGCTGCAGATTTAAGAAATGCAGGATTCTCTGCTGCAGCTTTAAAGGATGCTGGCTTTACGGCTTCACAACTTCGTGATGCAGGCTTTAGTGCCGGTGATCTACGTAATGCAGGCTTCTCTGCAAAACAATTGAAGGATGCAGGGTTTTCTCCTAAAGAGCTTGCTGCAGCTGGATTTTCCGCTGCTCAAATGGCGGCAGCTGGATTTTCTGCGAAGGATTTAAAGGCTCTTGGTTATTCCGCAAGTGATTTAGTTGCTGGCGGCTTTTCACCACAAGAACTAGCTGCAGCTGGATTCACTGCAAATGAATTAAAAGGAGCTGGTCTTACGGATGACCAGTTAAAACAAGCAGGTTTTAGCGACGCACAAATACAGGCTGCCACGGGTACAACTACAGCACAACCGAGTGCAGCACAACAGCAAGGTCAAAATCAAACACAAGCTACTACACAAGAAGATGATGTACGTCAAAGACAAGCAGCGCTGCAACAACAACAATTAAGACAAGCACAATTAAGTGAGATTAATTCAGCAATGCAGTCTGTTGCTTCAAACTTAATTAATAGCTGGTCACAAGTTAACACACAAAGCTTTAGGCAAGCTAGCTTCCAACCTCAAGATGATACGGCGGCAAATGGTAGTACATCTACAACGAATCAAACTACAGTCCTAATGGCTGATGGTTCAATGCAGCAAATACCAAGTCAAACATATACTTACGATGGTAAACAACGTAACTCTGGTAGATATAAGGAAGCAAATAAGCTTTCTAATACTGCATCATTAAGAATACCGAGGGGTACAATGTTATATGCTGTACTTGATATTGGTGCGAATTCAGATGAACCCTCAATGGTTGCAGCTACTGTAGTTAGTGGTCCATTACAAGGTTCTAGATTTTTCACATCAACCTCAGGTGGTGAGTTAACCGGTTTCCTTGATCAGCAAATGACACTATCATTTGATTCAATTTTGCTTTCTGGTGGGACAAAAACACAAGCAGTAACTGCTGTTGCAGTTGACACTAATACTGCTAGAAGTGCGTTGAATGGCGATGTAAATAATCATATCATGCTCCGATATGGTTCATTAATATTAACATCATTTATATCGGGTGTTGGTGATGCGATTACAAACGCCGGTTCAACGAATACAACATCAGAGGGAACTACAACAACAGTTTATGATGATCTTTCAAACCCTGAACTCATTACGGTTGGTTTAGGAAATGCTGCCAGTGATTTATCCGATTTTGTTGACCAATGGTCAGATTTGGATCCAACAGTAACGATTAATTCGGGTACTGCAGTTGGAATTATGTTTACAACAGATACTGAGATTAAAGTTAGGGGTCAAAATGATTCGTATAGTGATCTCAATAGTTATTTAGATGTGAGATAGAATACTTAAATTAGGAGTTAGTTATGGCAGATAACGAAACATATGATTATCAGGGTGAAGATGAATCTGTAAATGATTATCAAACTTCAGGTGGTAGTTTAAACGATATTCCTCCCCCACAAGGTGGATCAAGTATGGGAAGTCGGTTGATCATTATTTTAGTATTTATGATAATTGCATATGCAATTGGATATTTCTTAACAAACATGTCAGGTTCTACAAATACAGCACCAGTACAAGAGGTACCAAGTCCGATCGTGCCACAGCAACAACCCCAACCAGCACCTCCACCACCTGTTCAAACAAAGGAGTTTAAGCTGGAAGATAGTGTTGTATTTAAAAACTTTCAGAAACAATCGCAACAGCAGGTTGATCAATTAAAGAGTCTGAATACTCAATTAGTACAACAAGTTAAGCAGATGAATGATCAGGTCCTAGCTGTTCAAGAAAGTGTAGCTAATGAATCTAAAAAACAAGTTGAAATGACTACCCAAATGGTAAATGAACTTCGAAACGAGTTGTATGATATCAGAGGGCGTGTAGCCGTTATTGAAGATAAATTGAAGCCTAAGCCTGTAGAAGTGCATAAAAAACTCAAGACTTTCTATTTAAGAGGGATCATTGAAGGGCGTGCATGGATTAATACACCTAAAGGGGAGAGTATGACGATACGAGTAGGTGATTCAATTCCTGATTATGGTAAAGTGACAGGTATCTTCCCTGATCAAGGCTTCGTTATGACTACGTCTAAAAGAATGATTGTTTTCTCCAGAAATGATACATAGCTTAGCAATATGGATTAGTTTTTTTGCAATTTCACTATCAAGTGCAATTGCACAGGATACAACTGCCACAACTGATGGTGTAGCTGCGACAAATATATTTTTAAACTTATTTAACTCACTTGCAGGCGTTACCAATTTCCTGACTGGCTTTATGTATGTCTTAGGAATAGGTTTAACAGTGTCTGCGATGATGAAGTTTAAAAAATTTGGTCATAGAACAGCATTTATGAACGTGGAGACAGGGATTGTAGCACCACTTATCCAGTTTGTAGTTGGTGTTGCATTACTCTACACACCAAGTCTTCTTGAAATACTCAATTATACGCTATTTAGAGATCCGAATATCATTAATGTAATGAATTACGCACAAACTAATAATCCAGATTTCGCAAATGTTCTTGGTCCTGTATTAGGGGTTGTTCAGGTTTTAGGATTGATTGCGTTTATTAGAGGGATGCTTATTCTGTCAAAAGGTGTTCAAAAAGAGGGTGGTAATCAACCTGGTCAAGTTACTAAGGGGATCGTGCATATTATCTCTGGTGTATTAGGCATTAATGTTATTCAAACGATTAATGTCGTTCAAGCAACTTTTGGATTGAGCTAATAGCATTAAAAAAGGTGCTATGAATTAAATCATAGCACCCATTAAACGTTTATGGTTAACTTAAGTTAGTATTAACTTGAAGCGCCTGGTAATACAGTTGTGTTGGTTGCACCAGCACCAACTGATTGACCACCAAGAAATACTCCAAAGATATTTAAGAAACCTGGTAGAAATATAGCTAAAACTGATAATCCAAATAATGTTAAAGGTTGACCAATGGTTACCTGTTGTGGATTATCACGGTGTTGTCTAAACTTCATGATCGCTGCTACGAATAGCATCAGACCAACAATATACGCCATTCCAGTAAATATTTGGGTTACCATAGAAAATAAACCAACTATAGCTGAAAGTGATTGGGACAAAGTTGTGATCTCCTGAGCATAAGCCGCACCAAATACAACCAATATAACGAATGATAAAATAAATCCTTTTTTCATAACTATCTCCATAAACAATGTTTTCATTATAGTATAGATTTTAAAGTTTGCATGAAATGCTTTATTTATGTTACTAAAAAAGCAGTAAAGTTAATGAAAGCTGGCAATAATGTAGTAACTACTGATAAGATTGATAATGATAAAAATTGGTTCATACTCATTGTATCTTTGTAGGATAAATATCTATGTAATTTAAATAGTGCGCCGGCAAGTATAATTATACTGACTACCAGTGTCATGATATGAGATGTGATCGTTTGATGCAAAAGTGTGTTCAATGAGTTTTCAAAGCTGAGTCGATCCTGTGCATGCACAATTCCAAGTGTAGAAATAAAAATTAAAAACCAAATTCCCTTTGACATATCAGCTCCTTTGCAACAGTTTTCATTATAGTCTAATTTTTTGAAGTTGAATTTTTAATAAACGACCCCATAATAATTGCATAGTCAAAGGAGTAAAAAAATGGTTGAACAACATCAGTTTTCAGCAGACGTTAATAAAGTTTTACAAATCGTGGTTGAATCACTTTACAAAAATGATGAAGTGTTTTTAAGAGAATTAATTTCTAATGCATCGGATGCTCTAGAAAAAAGACGCTATCTTTCACTACAAGATGAAAAAAAGAAAGCTGATGAAAAACTTGGCATTGAAGTTAAGTTTGATGATCAATATATCGAGGTCATTGATAATGGGATTGGCATGAATCATGATGATTTAATTGCTCAATTAGGCCAAATTGCACACTCTGGTACTGGAGAAATAATAAAAAAAATGCAAGAAGCTAAAAGTAAAAATGAATTGATAGGTCAGTTTGGTGTGGGGTTTTATTCAGCATTTGTAGTTGCTGATGAGGTCATCGTGAAGTCTCGAAAAGTTGGTGAAAAAGATGGTTGGCTATGGTCTACAAAAACAGATGAGAATTTATATAGCATTGATAAGCTCGATGGACTTCCTGAGGGAACGTCTGTGCGAATCAAACTCAAAGACGATAAAAAAGAGTTTGCATCATTTCATCGGTTACAAACCATCGTTGATAAATACTCCAGCCATATTAGTTTCCCAATTACAATGTATGAGCCAAGTAACGACGAAGATAAAAAAGAAGAGCCAACCCCAACAGTGGTGAATCGGGCTAAAGCAATCTGGACTGTACCTAAAAAAGAACTAACTAAAGCAGATTATGATAGTTACTATTCAGATCTTAATCATATGGATGCGGAGCCACCGGTAATTTATGGTGACTTCAGAGTGGAGGGTAAAGTCTCCTACAATAGCATCGTTTTTATCCCCAGCAAGGCCCCTTTTGATCTTTGGCATGCTGAGTATAAGCATGGGCTTAAATTGTACGTGCAGCGTGTTTTTATTCAGGAAGATCAAGATGCACTATTGCCGATGTATTTGCGTTTTGTAAAGGGGGTTGTCGATACACAAGATTTATCTTTAAATGTTTCAAGGGAAATGTTGCAAAATAATCCTGTTCTTAATCAAATAAAAACTTCATTAACTAAGAAAACATTGGGTATGTTACAAGATCTCATTAAAAATGAACCAAAGACATACGATCAGATATGGACTGAATTCGGCTCTGTTTTAAAAACAGGCTTAGGTGAGGACTTTAGTAATCGTGATCAGATTATGTCATTATTACGCTTCAAATCAAATCTACGAGATGGTCTAATTTCTTTGAAAGACTATGTTGAAAAAGCAGATAAAAAACAAAAGAAAATATATTATTTGACAACTGATCGTTTTGAAGCAGGCTTAACCAGTCCTTATATTGAAATCTTTAATAAGAAAAATATTGAAGTACTTATTTTGGATGATCGTGTTGATGAATGGATGGTGAGTAATTTACGTAACTTTGAAGAGATGACGTTACAATCCATTGCACACGGTGGTCTAGAGGATTTTAGTGATAAAAAAGATGATGAGAAAGCTGAAGACAAAAAATCAACAGAAAATAAAATTCATCAGAAGTTTTTTGATCAAATTAAAAAGTCTCTTGAGAATCAGATTAAAGATGTTCAAGAATCCACTCGATTAACACAGTCTCCATGTTGTCTCATTTCTGATACACAAGAGATGAGTAGTCATTTGAAGCGCATGCTTAAAGATGCAGGACAAGAAATTCCAGAATCAAAACCAATTCTCGAGCTAAATATGGAGCATCCGTTGATTGTTAGGGCCATGGATGCGAAAGATCAACAGTTTGAAAAGTATATTGAATTGATTCATGGGCAAGCATTGCTTATGGATGGAGAACAATTGAAAGACCCAACTCAGTTCGTAAAAACGATGAATGAGCTGATGACGGTTGATGTTAATACAACACAGTGATATTATTTGAAAAGATCGGGAGGTAGGTCATGTTAAAAGCTGGATTTTTATTATTATGGTTATCATCTATTGCATTTGCGAATGGTGATGTTGGATTAGGCCACCTTGCAGTTGGATTATTAAGTCAGTATCGTTACTTTGCTCAACTGATTTTAGGAACTGCTTTTTTAGCTGGATTATGTTTTTTTGTTGCAGCATTGTTTAAATTTAAGCAACATAAAGATAACCCTCAACAAACAACGATTGGTACACCATTTGCTTTATTAGCAATTTCTGTAGCTTTAGTATTCCTACCGGGCTTTATTAAGCCTGCAGGTGAGAGCTTATTTGGTGCAGACTCAACAATGTCAGCTGGTGTTGCTGGTGATATTAGTCAGTTGCCAGGTGCGTCATCAACAGACGTTGATTCCTATCAAGACTTTATTTAAGCGTTAGAAATTAATGACAAAACGATTTGAAAATCGATCATTCGATGTGATTAGACCCTTTTCTATAGAAAAAAATACATTTGGTTATGCTACTGGTGGTGTATTAATTTCAATGGGTCAAACAAAAGTGTTATGTTCTGCAACCATCATTGATGGTGTGCCTAGGTTTCTAAAGGATCAAGGGCAGGGTTGGCTTACAGCTGAATACATGATGTTACCTAATGCAACGCACACACGCTCTGATCGTGAGTCAATTAAAGGTAAGCAACAAAGCCGTTCTATTGAAATTCAACGTTTGATTGGTCGTGCTTTACGTCAAGCTATTGATTTAAAGAAGATAGGTGAGCGCACAATTCAAATAGATTGTGATGTTTTACAAGCAGATGGTGGTACTCGAGTAGCGAGTATTAACGGTGGAATGGTTGCCTTGATGCTTGCAATTAGACATCTACAGTATGAAAAATTACTCAAACACGATCCTATTAGATCAATTGTAACGGCTATTTCGCTGGGTAAGTCTGGTGACGATTTTCTTTTGGACCTTGATTATGAAGAGGATAGCTCTGTTGATATTGATTTAAATTTAGTTGCTGATGCCACTGATGGTGTGATTGAGATTCAAGGTACTGCTGAAAAAGCTCCTCTAACATCGTCGCAGTTAAATGCCATGGTCGAACTGGGTCTGTCTGGAATAGCAACTGTTCGAGGTTATCAAAAGGAATTCTTAGAAATAGCTTGATTTTTAAATCAAAGTTTGTAAAATAGAAGTTTAATTAGGTTATATAGTATGTCTCAGTATGCATTAGTAGAAACAGGCGGCAAACAGTATAAGTTTGTACCAGGAAAATCATATAATATTGAAAAAATGACTGCGAAAGTTGGTGAATCTGTCGTTTTTGATCAGGTTGTATTTGTCAGCCCAGAAAAAGGTGACCCGATGTTTGGTGCACCGTATGTTGCAAAAGCAAAAATCAAAGGTACCATAGTAGAGCATTTTAGAGATAAAAAAATCAAGGTTGTTAAATTCAAGCGTCGTAAAGGTTATATGCGTACGCAAGGTCATCGACAAAATTTAACTAAGGTAAAGATTGATTCAATAGAGGTTAAATAATGGCACATAAGAAGGCAGGCGGAAGTACCAAGAACGGAAGAGATTCCAATCCAAAGTATCGAGGCTTTAAAAGACAAGATGGACAGCTAGTTAGGGCTGGTGAAATTATTTTACGACAAGTTGGCTCTCGTTTTAGAGCGGGAACGAATGCTGGAATTGGTAGAGATTACACTATTTTTTCTAAAGTTGATGGGATTGTAAGAATTCGTAAACATGGTCCTGCATCACGCAAGCATGTTTTCATTGATCCTATCATTGTTGAAGCAGCTTAACAATGAGCTTTTTTTTAGGGGCGTAATAGCCCCTTTTTTTTATGCGTTTTTTAGATGAAGTAAAAATTAGATTGATTGCCGGTAGGGGTGGCAATGGGTGTATGAGCTTTCGTAGAGAAAAGTTCATACCGTTTGGTGGTCCTGATGGCGGTAATGGCGGTAAGGGTGGCGACATTATCATTAAGGCAACGCATGAACGACATACATTAATGGATTTACGATATCGCTCTATTATTCGAGCACATGCAGGTCATCATGGTAGTAGTTCTTTATTAACTGGTGCACAAGGACAGGATGAGATTGTAGAGGTGCCTGTTGGTACTTTGGTTTATATTGATGAAACAGATGAATTAATCGTAGATTTAAAATCTGATAATCAAAGTATTGTTATTGCAAAGGGTGGATCCCCAGGTTTTGGTAATGCTCATTTTAAAAGTAGTACAAACCGAGCTCCTAGGCAGTCTACCAAGGGTGGTTTAGGACAAGAATTGCATTTAAGGCTTGAATTAAGGCTTTTGGCTGACGTCGGTTTAGTAGGGTTGCCTAATGCAGGAAAGTCGTCTCTTTTGGGGGTATTATCGGCTGCTAGGCCTAAGGTTGCGGACTATCCTTTCACTACATTGGTTCCTCAGCTGGGTGTTGTTGATTTAGGACAACAATCTTCCATTGTGCTTGCTGATATACCTGGATTAATTGAGCAGGCTGCACAAGGTGTGGGGTTAGGAAATCAGTTTTTAAGGCATATTTCTCGGTGTACATTGTTATTACATCTCATTGATTGTTCAGAGGAAGAGGCGATTCTAACTAATAAGGCATTGATTGAAAAAGAGCTTATAGATTATCACCCTGATCTAATAAACAAACCAAGATGGTTGGTTTTAACTAAAACTGACTTGATTGATAAAGATCAATTAGATCGATTAAAAACCATGTTTGCAAAAGAGCACAACGTGTATTACGTATCGTCGATCACAAATAATGGTTTGAAGAATTTGAAAAATGCGTTTTTGAAGTTTAAGTCAGATCAGATTTAAATAATCTTTTTATTCAATCTACTTTTAATTCTTGATGCTTTGTTGAGGTGAATCAGTTTTTTAGTAACCATCATATCTACTTTCTTTACAACAGATGGATAGAGAGATTTTGCTTCAGCTTTACTGCCGCTCTCAACTAATTTTAAGAATTTTTTAATACATGTGCGCATTGATGAGTTCATACTCATGTTGCGAGAGCGTCTTTTTTCTGCTTGATGAAATCTTTTAGTCGCTGAACTTGTATTTGCCATTTTTTCCTCTTATTTAAAAAGATTATCGTGCCATAGTTGGTGGTGTATTGCAACTGTTTTTTAATCCAAAGATGCTCTTAATTACGTTAGATATAAATTCAAGGATTGTATTGATAGATAAATAGCTATAATAATTTTCCGATGGGAGTTCATTTTGGCATGAATTAATTGCGCTTAAAAGTTGCTCAATAATTTTAGACCGGACATCTTTTTCGACCATAGAAGTTTGAATTTTTTCCGATTCTTCTTGATATAATTCGACGTACTTTTCAAGATCTGCTAACGATTTTATTTCGTAAAAGTAATTAAACTCTTTTAAAGTTTTGAGCATTTCATTATTAGGAACTAATTCAACGAATTCTTTTAATTTTTTTAATTCTTGTGTGAACGTCTCTATGGCATCTTGATTTGGTTCTGCTGGACTTTTTAATGTTATAACTGAATCATTCAATTCCATAATTCTATTTTGTATTGATTCGATATCATTAAATTTTAAAAATAACTCTCTATTTTTTCGATTAGAAAGCTTTTGTAAGATAGAGTTACAATTACCATGAAATAAATTATTAAATGTATTTAGTTTTTCCAATTGACCTTTATGTATTTCTAGATATCTTTCATTAATTAAATTATGTTCTATCAATTTATCTTCAATTGCTTTTTTTGTTGGAGTAATGAGATGGTTATCTCTTGTTTCAAAAATGCTTGGAATAATTAGCTTTGCAACATCATCTTCTATTGCTTCTAGTTTATTGTAATGTTTATTTGATAAAGGTATGCGTATAATCATACCTTTTATTATACAATTAATTGATTAAGGAAATATGAACTATAGTAATTTCAAACAAACGGTTACGATTGCACATACTGAAAAACCCCAGAAAAGATCAGCAAACATCAATGCTGCAGTCCATGGTTTCAGAACACTGTAATTGGTCATTGCAAATACGCCATATGCGATAAGACCATACAAACCACCATACAAAGCAGACGAGAGCAGAGTCATGTTTTTTGTTAGTGGCATTACAAATACGACTATCCCGAGTACTAGGAGAATATAAACACCAAATGCAGCGGCAATGAGAGCAGGGTTTTGAGCCATATTTGAATTGATTAGGTTGCCAAGTGTAGATTGATACATTGGTAATGCGACGCCATATATCCAAATAGCATCAATGATTAAAAAAATAATAAACCCTTTTAAAAATGTACTAATCATACTATCGAACTCTCCTTTCTAGCCCATGGAATTAATTTTGACGTATTCTTTTGATAAAGTAAATAAAGATATGGACGTTTACTTAGCGCGTGTTCCTCTGTAACAGGAACTGTTATAAAATTCATGACACAAAATAAAACAATGGGTGAAATAAATGTTAAGTAGGGCAATGAAAAAACAAAGTTCATACAGCAAAAGCCAATCCAGATTGTGATTTCAAAAAAGTAATTGGGGTGTCGGGAATATTGCCACCAACCAGTTTTGCAAACACCAAAGTGTCTTTGTTTATAAACGAAAAGTTGTATATCGCAAAGCGCTTGATTGATAATCCCAAACAAACTAATAGTACACCCAACCCAGTATAAAAAATTCACCTGATCAATGGGTAGTAAGAAAAGACGATACAGTGGAGTTGCAATGATTATAATGATAACTAATTGGATACAAAATTGTTTGAACATCGTAAGTTTGAAATTTTGTTGATTCATTTTTAGCATACGATCGTATCGCTCTTCTTTGATTTGAGGTAGTATGCGTGTAAACAAAAAGAAAGAGAACATGCGATAACCCCAACTTACTAAAAGAATGAAGGGAATTAAATTATAAATTGTTGGTTTAAGATTAAGGGGCCATATTGAGTACCCGATAATTAAAAATGCAAGCGGCCAAAAAAGATCCACCATGCCGCTATTTTGATACAAACATGCTAAGTACCAAAATATACCCATTGCAATCAAAAGAACCAATACACTAACCATACCTTAAAGTTTAGACGAGAAATGAATATTTTGCATGTTTAAAAAAGGTGCGAATATTTTGAGTGTCTTTATGCATTTGTGTTTTAAGTTCCTCAAAATCGCTCAGTTTGATTTGATCTCTGATTTTTTTACAAAAAACTACGTTTAATCGTTGGCCGTACAAGTCCCCATCAAAGTCCAATAGGTGTGCTTCCATGATGCCATGATTGAGTGGTGCCATAGGACGATGGCCAATGCTAATTGCTGCGATGTGGAATCGACGATTAGGTAAAATAACATACCCTGCAAAGATACCAGATAGTAAGTAATGCTTTGCATGAATATTAGCGGTAGGGTAGCCTAATTTTCTCCCAAGGTGTTGACCATGTCGAACAATGCCACTGGCATGAAAAGGGCGTCCTATCAGCTGACTTACCATAGGAATATCACCAGTTGATAGATAATCACGACAAGCACTACTGCTCACTTTTTTACCATGATAGTTTATATCTTCAACAATGTGTGTCTTAAAATGTTGCCCTAAAACATGGATATTACCGGCACGTTGATGACCAAAATGAAAGTCCTTTCCAACAACAATGCATGTCGGGTTTAATGGTTTTAGTATATTTTCTATAAATTCATCCGGTCCCATTTTGGCGCAATGTGTATTAAAGGGAATCACAATTACACGTTGTATTCCATAAGCTTTTAAAGTTAATAATTTGTCGTAGGTAGTTTGAATTGTATGCGGTTTATCTACAAAAAATTCTTTTGGATGTGGTGAGAAAGTTAGTAATGCGTTTTTGCTCGATAACGTTTGAGCTTTAGCAATGAGTGCTTGATGACCCAGGTGCACACCGTCAAAGTTTCCAAGTATTAAAGGACAATTAATGTTTGTTTGTGTCAATGTGTCAACTATCATATGTTATTAAATTAGAATTTGCTCGAGTAACTTAAATTTTTTCAAAAAAACCCAAAACAATGATAGTACTAATATACCCATACATGTAAATAATTCAAATCGGGCAAATAAACCGGCGTGTACCCACCAATCCATAGGCGGGTCTAAAAGTGATAAGAAATAACATGTAATGGTCATTAACATGATTAAAATGCTCCATGGCAATAAAGCTGCAACACTCACCTTAATCCACTGACGCTTGTATGCCCATAGTGAAAGTAGTAACAACTGAACCCAGTTGGCAATGCTTAGAGAGATTGCTAGTGCAACATGTTGATAATGGGGGATAAGAATAATATTTAATACAATGGTAATTATGCCGTTCATAATTGCAATTATAGTCGGTGTTTTTAATCTTCTATGGGCATAAAAAATCACCATAAGAATTTTGTTAAACATGATAGCAGGAAGGCCAATATTCATCGCTATTAAAGCATAGTGAGTCATTAAAGCATCTTGTAGGCTGTAGGAGCCATGGAGATAGATTGTGATAATCATTGGTATACCAAGTAAACCAATAACTAAAACACATGGTAACATACCACAAAGGGTCAGTTTTAATGCCCAGTTGATATGGCTTCGTTGTAAAGCCGTATCTTTATCGCTGATGGCTTTGGAGAGCTTTGGTAATAAAAGAGTTGCTACTGCAACTGCAATAATGCCAATGGGTAGATTAATCAGTCGGTCAGCATAATACAGCCAAGAAATACTCCCAGAGGGTAAAAAAGATAAAAACATGGTATCAATAATTAAATTCAATTGGGTGATAATTGTTCCACCAACAATAATTAAGAATGATCTAAATAAGATTTTAATCTTCTTAGATTGAAAGTTGATGCTAGGAAAATCAATTTGACCTTTGTAAAAATATAAAATAGTGCAAAGTTGGGCAAAGCCTGCTATTGGTATAGCATAAGCTAATCCATATATAGGTTCCTGTAAATTGTTACTAAAAATAGCACCCAATATCATAATAAAGTTTAACAAAATTGGAGTTGCAGCAGTCACTGTAAAGTAGCCATAACAGTTGTTCACAGTACCATATAATGTGACTAGTGCAATCAACATTAAATAGGGCATCGTTAATCTTAAAAGGTTTGCAGTAAGATCAAACATGTAAGGATTATCTGTTATACCAAATGCAAATAACGTGATAATTACCTTAGGAAATGCAATCACAAATAAAGTTAAAAGAGTTAAAACTACTATTAATCCGCCAGCACTTTGAGAAACAAAATGATTTGCAGAGGTTTTATCCCCTTGTATTTCTGAGAATATAGGAACAAATGCTTGTGAAAATGCACCTTCGGCAAATATCCTACGCATAAAGTTAGGTATTTTAAATGCAATTAGGAAGGCATCTAAAAATAGACTGGCCCCAAATGTGTTTGCAAGCACCATATCTCGGGCAAAACCACCAATACGAGACAATAGTGTCATCGAGGCAATTTTGCTGATAGAAAGCAAGAAAGGCATTCTGACTTTCATGGTACGTTTCATTGTATACAAGGCTCCTAAACAATTGATTGCAAAATATAATATTATATGATAGTATCTAATAAGTAAAATTACTATAAAAGTGAATATATGGAGATAATATTTAATATGTCACAATTCCAAAAAACTGCTTCAGAAATATTAAAAAACTATATCGGTCCTGCGTTGTTAGGTTTGTTTTGCGTAGCTCAGGCTGCGATCACATGGCCAGCACTGATCGGTTTTGGTTTTGGGGTCCCATTAACTGCTGTCATTTGTTTTTTAACCATTTTTGGTTACCTTGCAGTATATGGACAAACGCTTTCTAAAGAAAAGTATGTCAAGGGATTTGAAAGCAGATTACATTACAAATCAACACGAGCTTTTGATAAAGCAATATTTGATTTAGGTATAGTGGAGAATTTAGGTGAAAAATCTGAAATATCTCCTGATTCTTCAGAGTTTAAAACCATTGGTCTTGTATGGCTGTCCCATATGTTTTATGAAAAAACAAAATCTGGAGAGTTTGAATCAAGTCAAGATTTTAAATCTTTTGTTGGATCAATTCCTCTAAATGAGGAGAAATATGGATCGTGGAAAAGCTCATTCTTAAATAGTAGAGATATAGAGCGTGCTTATGAATCACTGAGAGCCATCCAAATTAACGAAGCAGATCCAACACTCGCATATGCATTAATGGAGTGTAAACTAAGAATCATTCTTGACGATAACTATGATTATACCAGACGGGATTATGTTATTAGTAAGGCAATGGCAAATTTTTCAGAAAAAACTGATGAAGCTGAACAATCTCTATTAGACGCAAATAGAAATAAAATCAGATCGATTGCAGAAGCCACAGAGCACTTTGTAGATGAATGGAAAAATGCATGTGGTGAAACTTATAACAAGGTTCGTCATTACGTTGTTACGCATGATCAAAAAAGAATTGCCAAACCCAATCAAAATTGGATTGATAATCTAGTTGATGGCGTTGGTTTAACAAACGTTTTAGTTGGTAATAGTGTATTAGGTCTTTATGGTGCTGTAATAGGCTTTTTGGTTATTGCATCATTTTTTCCAAGTGGTACTGCAGTAGGGATTGGGTTGAAGGCATTTGTAGCTGTTTTAGGGTTCTTTGCAGCCAGTTATGCAGCGTATGTAATGACGTGGCCATATCTTCGAAAATGTAGCAGTCAAATCAAACGATGGGCTATGAAATTTGATTTTCAAGATATGAGCTGGGGACAGATTATAATGAGTCCTTTTTCGAGTATACGTAAATTTTTGACTACTTTCTGTTGGACTGTGGTCATGATTGCTGCCATAAACTTTAATATTTTTGCTGCATGGACTTTACCTACAAATTTAGCGCAGCTATTCTCTGGAAGTATGCTGGGTGCATTTTTCAGCAACTTTCCAATGTCATTACGCGTTTTATGTGTTATCACACAAGCGATTACAGGTTTATTCTGTGCAGGTGCAATTTATTTAATATGCTGTTTCAATCAATATATCGGAAAAGCAGATAAAAAGTCCCTAAATACTACACTGGTTTTTGACAAGATTAAGCAAGCTTTGAGTAATTTATCCTCTAAACAAGCTATGTTACTCACTATGGTTTTAAGTGTAAGTATTCTTTGTACGGTTGGACAGGTTTGTATATGGCTTGCTGCTCTATCATTCCCAGTACAAATGATTCTACTTGTTCCAGGGGCTTTAATATACTTTGCATTTTTCTGTGAAGCACTTTTGAGCTTTGTATCCGATAACCCTCAAAATATTCCACAAGTAAAATCAGCAGTAGACCCTAAACCAGCTTTAGAATTAGGGGATTTTGGACCTGAAAATAGTAAAACTATAGCAGGTGTAGTAAGTTTTCTACCAGGTGCAGATGTAGATGAAAGTGACCTCTCAGCCAGGGGCTCCATTATTATTCCTAAATCAGGTTGATCTTATTTTCAGATATAAGACAGTAGGAAAATGCGTCTTTTGACCAGTCATTTAAAACCACTCGGGTAAAATTTTTATGAGGGTATATTCCTTTCTTGTGAATATGGCCATGCACTAGAATATCTGATTGGTGATGCTTTCTCATTTGTTTAAGGGTTTCGGTGTCGGGTGCATATTTACGGTATTTAGTTTTTTTGATTTGGCTTTGAGAGGGGTGTTTTCTAAGTTGATTGGCAATGGTCTTTTTTAAAAATAAAGGCAATAAGTTAAAGCATGTCTGAACAATTTGATTACGTACTAGATTACGGTATATTAAATAACCTATATCGTTGGTACATAATTCGTCTCCATGCATTAATGTGACTTTTTTACGACCAACTAAAACATGGTCAATCGCTTTCAGTGGTTGAATATTTGCAAGTTTAAGCCATTTCTTTGCAGGTAAAAAATCACGATTACCAGGAAGAAAAAAAACAGGTATAGAAAGCTTACTGATTGCTTCAGCTATGTTTTGATGAAATTCACTCATTGCACTATCACCAAGCCAATAGTCAAAGAAGTCACCTAAAATAAGCAATGCTTCGACTTTAGGTGGGATGCGAGACAAAAAATTTAAAAATTGATTGGTCAGAGCAGTATCTTGAGCACTCAAATGTAGGTCAGCAATGCATATGATTTGATTAAATTTTTTCATTGAGAAATTGGTGAATGGCTTGTCCTGGAGACTGTGCGCCTGCCTGACTAGTTTGACTGCGAATGAGGCTCAAAATAGAGCGTGTACTTTGAATAAAACGTGGACTATTGAGGTGATGTTCCATTTGAGTTGTTAGATTATCTACATTTAAATCATTTTGCAATAATTCAGGAACCACAGCATTATTTGCGATTAAGTTTGGTAAACTGACATACGGTATATTGATTAGTTGTTTCACAATCCAAGCAGTGATTGTGGAGAAACGATACACGACAATCATAGGAATGGTTTGAAGCATTAGCTCAAAGGACATGGTGCCAGATACACACACGGCAAAATGACATGCTTGTGTGACAGCATGTGGATTTTCTTCAATGATATTTATCTTTAAGTTTGGAACGTCTAATAAACACTGATTGATTAGCATTTTAAGTTCCGGGCGTGCCAATATTAAGTTAAACTCACATGTGTTATCTTGCTTATGAATTCTAGAGCATGCTTCTAGCATAATCGGTAAGCATTGTGTGATCTCATTTTTACGACTGCCTGGACAGAGCGCAATTTTTTTAGGAATGTAGTTTTTCCCTGGCTTTATCATACTGAGTAGAGGATGACTTATGGGTTTTGTTTGTATGTTTAATCGTTTAAAGTGAATATTTTCAAATTCATACAGGGGTATGACAAAATCACAATAGCGCCGTATCCTACGTGCTCTCCAAGATGCCCAGGCCCAAACTTTCGGTGGTATATAGTACACCACAGGTATATTCATTTTTTTAGCGGCCTTCGCTATTTTAAGATTGAGTGCACCAGAGTCAATTAAAATCACTAATTTAGGCTTATGTTTTATACTTTGGATTAGTTTTTTTTGCAGTGCCTTAAGTTGCAAAGGTTTTGATAATAGTTCAGTAAAACCCATGACGTGCGGTAGGTCACTTTCAACAATGTTTTCAACGCCTGCTTCAAGGGACTTTGGTCCGCATAAGCCTCTCAGAGGGGTATTGCATTGAAGTGCCTTCAGTTCTTTAGCTAGCAATGCAGCATAAAAGTCCCCACTTTGCTCAGCACATGATATAAATATCCAATTAAACATTAATATTCCTTTTTCTTAATGATAAAATCCATTCGGATTTTGTTCAAGTTCATCGGTTTCATCCAGTTTTTCAGATGGTAAAAATAATGATGATGAGATGTTTTGTCCCCATAGTACCATATCGGATAATCCAGAGAATGAGTAACTCTCATCATATTTAGATATCCATTTTTCAAACTCAGGATGTGCCACTAATAAGATGATTGATATCGTTAAAGGTATCAACAACATAGCATAGTTAAAAACACCTAAAGTACATGCCCACACTGGGAATGCAATGGATAAACCTAAGCTTACAGAATATAATGCGCTCAGCCATTTTGCAAACACACCAATAATGACATTTATACCATCAGTATCAACATGTAATTGTTCAAGAACGAACCTGAATATATTATTAGATTCTACAGGATGGATATTCTTACTTGGAGGCTCTAAACGTTCAATGAGATCACGATTGTCCATTCTAAGATAATTTTCAAAGTGTAATGTAAATATTTGCCATAAACCAAAAATAAAGCAAATCGTGCAAAGAGATAGAATGAACGTATTAATTACATGTAATGTAAATAATAAACAAATAATTAATACGGATATCGCAGTGAAAAATCCAATATGGGCTTTTGTGAGATAGTAAATTACATTTTCTAATTTAGAACGTTTTTCAAGTCGATGTTGTGTTGCATCAAGTGCAATTTCTCGATCATTTGAAATAATAAAACTATCTGTAAATGCTAATAGAATGGCTAAATCATTGATTATTGCAACGTGTTCTTGATCAAGATTTTGTTGGTTTTTTTGCAATATATAAAGTGTGACCTGGATACGTTGTAAGAATGAAAATATAGACAATGGTTTGTCTTGCGAGATCTCAATTATAGTTGTCAGGTTTTGATCTGCAAGGTGACTTTTGATAAAAATATTTAATAGTTCATGAATTGTGTTGATCGTATGTTTGAGGGTATTTGCAGAAATTGTTTCTTTAAAATATAGACGTTGAAATTCATCATGGTTAATAAACTCTTTTTTTACAATATGCGCTAGCATATCTTTGATTAGTAATGAGCTAAATAAGGACGTCAGTGGAGTTTGTAGCGCTTTGATAATAAGATCATGAAAAAAGAAAAAATTTTGTGTCGACGCTTCTGGTTGTTCTAAAAATTTTTGCAAATGGTCTTTAATAGAGGCACTGATTCTTCGAGCATACTCTTCAATGAAAGTGGACTCTACAGGATTTTCCTTAAAGTAAATCTCCAATGTCCTTTGAACAATATGAAACAATAGTAATTCACCTTCTGAATATTGATCAGGAGATTGAGCGGTTGAAAAAAACTTTGCGAAAAATTTAGCTAAATTTGAATAGGTCCCTGCAGAGTTTTCAAGAAATATAGACTTTAACGCATTGAGCGCAGTATCACTTTCATTTTTCATGGCCAGAGGATACATTTCATTATAGGCAGGAATAAATCCAGCTAAACATTCGTTCGGTATTGCATGAAATAAGTCGTTGAGTTCAGTTCGGAAGTTCTTAGCATCAATGATAGCTTGGCGCATTTTTTTTACTTGTTTTTTTGCATTTTGTATCAATGCTTCTTTTTCCTTGAATGACTTTAAATTTAAAGATGGGTCATATACGTTGAGCTTGGAATTAGCGAGTGCTAGCGTATCGATTTGAGGGACATGGGCCCCATTTATATGAAATGGTAATGGTTTATTAGAAAGTGCATGAATTGCGTCATTTGCGGCGACAAATAGTTTATTTGAAAGGTAATACGGGATACTGCATACATGGCAAATTGTATTTATTAAAATTTGGATGACTTTGCGACGCCCTGATGGTTTTAAACATAACCATAAAAAATGATAACTGTTTTTAAGTTTATGATCTCGGTGGCTAGAGATAGGGTTTAAAAATAGAAGCTTTATGATTGGCAAGATAATGTCGTAATTAATTACTCTTACTATTGAAAAAATGTCTTCGGGCAAACGGGATGATATGAATTTATTAAAAGTTTCTTCGTTATATACTTGCGTTGCATAAAAATCATTATGGTCCAAATACTTAAGTATGGTTGCATAAGTGATTTGTGAATAGTAGCTACTATCATTAATAATAGGAGGTTTCTTTGAATGTGTGAAAGAATACACATTAGCAATTTCTGATGAAACATTAAACCAAAGACTAATCATGGAGTTATCTAAGTGTATTTTTTTACGAGATTGCGCTATCACGTCTTTAACGAAGAGGGGACCGGAAGCATTAGCGACAATACGTTTACCATGAAGGTGTACTTGAAACGCACTGTAAGCTGCTCGCATTTTTATTTGAATATCTACATCATCATGATTTTTTTCAACGAAATCAATTAAATTAAACTTGTCAGAGCAGCCACTCAATGTGGAATCAAGACCAAGAGCAGTGATTGCAATGATTTTTGTGATCGGAGTATCAATTGATTGTAAATAATCGAGTGCAACGGTTGATTTTGTATGGGAGTCTTTTAAAGGTGAGAAGGTCGATAAATACCCACCTACAGCACTGAATGTACCACCAATATTAGCTTGACTTGAAAGTTGAAGAGATTCTTTATATTCATAAACTGACTTTAACGGCTCAAAAGAAGATAGGGGAGCTGTATCAGATAACGGCTGATTAATATAATCAAATGGACTTTCAAAAGTTGATGTAAGGTTAAAGTGCTTAATAAACAAATCAAACTCTTTATTAAGGTTTCTTCGACTAATTTCTAAATCTGTATTAATCTGAATCAGTTGTGTGTTGAGAGTTTGGGTATCATTTGAAGGATCAAGTTGGTTGGCATTGAATAAATTAATAGTGGATGAGGTAGGATTATTGGGTGGTTGTTCTACTGGCTCAATAGTCTCTTGTGAAGCGGTTGTTACTTTATTTTGAATATCTAATTGGAGCGATAACAATCTGAAGAACTCACGAATTTGCTTTTTTACGTGAGCGAGTTCAAGCCATAATATTATTTCAAACTTACCTTCCACATGAATAATTTATTACATTTATCAATGAATAGCAATTATTCAAGATCAGCGTGGTTGTAAGGGTGAAGAGGCGCTAGAGGATTCATTTTCCGATATCACACTAACCCTCCCTAGGACTGCTCTTTGAGGAATTTGATTTGAAGAAACAGGATTTAGAAGGTCTAGAGGGCTATTAGGCACCAAGTATTTGATAGACCATAAATAATCAACAACGTAATCGATAATTAAGTTTAGGAAAATGAAGCAAAGTGGTAGGACCATGAATAAACTAAAACTTTGTGTTGCTATGAGTGAGAACAGCATTGTTGTAAACAGGATTATAAATGAAAAACCTAAGAATATTCGCAAGTGGTTTTTAATCGTGTCTTTCGCTTCCTCAATCATGCTTACGCGATTTGATACAAGTTTAGTCAAAAAGAAGGCGTTCGTGTTTTCAGCATTATTCACTTTTTGTGTAATTGGACCGAAGTCTTCTGGGGAGCCAAGTTTTTGTTTGGGTCTTAAAAAAGTAGTAATACGCGCACTTAATTTATAACCAGAAGACATCAGTATGATCCCAATCAAAATGAGACCAAGTATCCCGAGTGCTGAAAGATTACAGGAGATTGCGATTGAAGTGATAATAATGGTTAAACTAAATAGTGTTATGGATGCTAGCATTGAGGAAAACTTCTTTTCAACAAGGTTTTTGTAGATGCCATTAAAGGTTTCTACTCCTTCCTCTATCATGTGATAATCATGTAGTGCTTGGCTTACGTGTCTTAAATGATGATGTATTGCTTCATGATTTGGGTGCTCTTTATTTAAAGAAACACAAATATAATCAAGCAGGTGAATGACAAACTCTATCCAATTTCTAAGATCACGTCTAGCCTCCGTGTTGTTTTCAATTTTATTAATGATGGATCGCAAATTTTTAACAATCAGGTGTTTGGCTGGGTTTTTGTCCAGATTTCTAGTCGAGTGATTTAATGCTGCAAATAAAGCATCCACCCAGTGCGTTTGACAATTTTCATCTAGAAGGTATTCAATGATTGATTTATCAATTTGAAGATCTTGATCGATCAGTTGATTGATTGAAAACAAATAGGCTTGAAGGTGTGTTTCGTCTAGATGAGACTCCACAAAATATTTAGTGAAAATGCTAACTAAATCGATCATGAAAGCCATAGGTGTGAAGAGCTCTTTATCTAAAGCATTATTTACGAGGTTAGTTATGGACAATGCCTTTCTAGAAAATGCAGTTTGAGTGATACTTTCGTTCAGGTGCGTGCGTACAGCATCCCATCTATTTTTCAGCTTAGGTTGTGTATCTTCTTGAAATTGATTTAAAATATGAAATGTATGGGCAAATGCACCCGTCATTAGAGCAGTGGTTGCAGATTCTGAATTTCGTTTTTGGCTGACTCTACTTATTAGTGAATCTAAGCTTTCATTTGAAGTTACAATTGCCCATATTTCATTCCATAACATTTTCATAACATTATCTAAATCTTTAGAGATACTTTTAAAGAAAGGGTTTTCTTGATTCTTGTTGGAGGTCATTGTTTTTGAGTCACCATCAATGAATTGGACGTCATTTTTAATACTTTGACTCATTACATCTCTTTGGATGTTTCTCGTTTCAGTTAAGCTTGAAAATGCTTTATAAATTAATGTTGCACTTATAATGGTTGTTAAGGTATATAAAGAGCCAGCCAATACTCCAGCAGTATAAAGTGGAACAAAGTAAAGGCCAAAACAACTCACTAGAATTGCACACCCCACTAAACTTGAAATAGTTAATGCTTTAAAAATACGAATGCTGATGTTTTCTATATAATTAATTTTGATTGCACTACGGTTGAGTAAAACTCCGATTTGATTTTGAGATTCATTGGCAAAATCATTCTCAGGTATGACATGACTTAAATTACTGAGCTGTTCTGTAAATACATCTTCGTGTATGGTTTTAAAATCCTCAAGTTCGTCCTTGCTTGCAAAGAACACAAGGGCCGCAATCAAGGTACATGTAATAATGTAGGATGTGATCAAAATTAATGGTAAATTGGCCAATCCTAAAAAGAATAATGATAATACAAGTGCAATGCCTGTAATTGTAAACATTGCTATCCCATAATATAATCTGCTTTGAATAAAACTGTATAAGTTTTCACTTAAGTCAATGCTGCGTTCAATACATTTTAGGGAGTAATTAATGTCTTCCCAGAGCTCAAGGGCAATACTTTTCAGTTGGTTATCACGATTTATATCATCTGAACCTAAATATAATAATTCAGATAAGTTGATGAGGGTGGCTAAAGGTTTATGGCCTTGATTAAGTTCTTTACTGGAATAACCAAATTCTTTGAGTATATTTTCAGAGAAAAAGTGTTTTCTAAGTTGTACGGGATTATAGCCATTACTAAGTAAATTTCGTGCCCATTTTCTTTGAGTGGATGCATCTTGTTGACTTACAGAGCTTCTGAAGTTTTCTTCATTAAGTTCATCACTTAAGCCAAGATGAAGAAGCTGCTCACGACAAATATATGTTGCCTTTAAACAGTCTTCATTGATGGTCAGTGCTTTTTGCTTCCATGGAATATCTTGCTCATCAACAAATTGAGTTAATTGATAAATATTCCTGAAAAGATCAAAATTTGGGTATGCTGTTTGCATCCTTTGTATTTTCTTATACCAGGTTGCGTGTTCTGGTATTTGTTTAAGGAAAACCTTTTTAAGGTCAAATGAGCTTATATCGGGGTTAATATGTCGAGTACTTGCTAATACATTAGAGAATAAAGCTTCAATAAATGTCTTATCTTGAAGTTTAAGTGCAATTTGCGGTATTTCAGAAAGTGGGGCATTTTCCAATGAAAGCCATTTGATGATCGCTTTTGCAATTTGTTTCGTTTCATTGTTCGCGGTTGCATTGTTATCGATGGCTTGATTAATATCTATTAAGACTAAGCTTTCTTCTAGAAAACGATCCTTAAGGTACTGAATCTGAAACTTAGGGATTCGAGAGTCATTCACGTCATGGTTAGAGATGTATTCAATGAACTCATTGATGGTCTTGGTGCCACCCGAAGCTTTAATTAGAGAGTGGACACGATGTTTTTCGTTGAGTATAAGTAGTTCGTTTTCGCGATTGATGATGTTATTAAGGATGCTAATCGCAGAGTGAATAATTGCAGGGACGCAGTCTTGGTTCGGGAATAAGGATATAAATCTTGGGTTTTTAAGTATGGCATCTAATTCTTTTATAATAGCCACTAATTGATATTCAGTGACAGAATTTTCCTGCATTGCGGATATGGTTTTAATGATGTTATTTACGTGGCTTTTCAAATACAGTGAATTTGTGCAATTTCCAATCGATGATGTAAACCAAGAATAAATATCCATAAGTATTCATCATACTATCGCATAAATATTAAGGAAATGTTAAATTTTTAGTTATATAAGGAGTTAAAATGTTTGAAGTTGGTGTTGATGAAGTTGGTCGAGGACCATTGGCGGGCCCTGTAGTAGCTGCTGCAGTTATGTTAGAGCCTGAGGATGACTTTCCTTATACTGATTCCAAGCTCATGACGCCAAAAAAACGTATGCATGTTTTCTCACATTTATTATCCAATGCAAAAGCATGGTCTGTTGGTATTGTTGGAGTACAGCGTATTGATGAAATTAATATTCTACAAGCATCTCTTGAAGCGATGCACATTGCTGTAAAGCGCATTTATATTGATGGTGCAAATGTGTTAGTAGATGGAAATAAACTCCCTCATTGGGATTACCCTTCAAAAGCTATTATCAAAGGGGATCTTACACAACGATGTATTGCTGCTGCATCAAACATTGCAAAAGTTGTGCGTGATGAGCTGATGGTCGCGTATTCCGAACGCTTTCCAAACTATGGGTTTGAAAGCCATAAAGGGTATCCTACAAAGCATCATACAGATGCTATGATGGAGTGGGGTTTAACACCAATTCATCGGCGATCCTACGCGCCTGTGAAAAAAATATTAGAACATTGCTAGAAATTTGGTCGCGCTTACGATAAAATTCAGAATGAGGTGAAGGTATGCGGATAAAAAATCTATTGTTGTTGTGTGTCGTGGCATGTGCCAGTGCTGAATTTTATATATCAGGTGGATTATCTTTAACGGGTTACAATGAAGAATATGATTATTCCAATAGTACTACCACGCTTGATATAGAAAGTGGTGTAACATCGCCTGGCTTTGGTTTATTCACAGGTTATCAGTCTACCAGAGAAAGTTCGCGAGAAAGCAATTTAGGCTACTTCTTCGATGCAGGTTTGAACGTGATGCCTAGTGAACAAGAAATGGTTTCTGCAGATACTGATGCAGTGAATGTGGATATCAAAACCACATCAAGCTACGCGTATTTATTAAGAGCAGGCTCCATGTTTAGAGCTTCATCCAATCTTTTCCCTTTTATATTAGGATCATTAATGTTTGAGCCTGACTATGAAGTTACTCTGACTGAGGGAAGTACAACTACAGAATTTACTAAAGATATTACAAGTTTTGGTCTAGGTGTTGGTCTTCGTGGTTATGCTGGAGAAAGTGGATTTTACGAATTTAGTTATTTGTATACCTCTGGTGGCGATTTAGATATTGTAAGTGGCACAACGAACACCTTCACAATTAATCCACAACGTAGTATATTTTTAGCAGCCATAGGGCGAAATTTTTAATTTTTAATCATTAAAATCATAAGGTGATTGTTAGTGGCATCGTTCTGTCATTTACGCGTACACAGTGAATTCAGTATTAAAGACGGTATCATCAAGATACCGAGTCTTATTGAACAGGCATCCAAGGATAGCGGTATGGAGGCTGTGGCTCTTACGGATGACGGTAATTTATATGCTGCATTAAAATTCTACAATGCGGCAGTACAACAGTCAGTTAGACCGATCATAGGTGCTGATCTTCGCATTCGTCATACCAATGGTCAAGAAGGTAATTTTACATTGCTCTGTCGAAACTGGGACGGTTATTTACAGTTATCTCGTTGGCTCACAAAAGCATATATTGAACAATCAAACGCAGTGATTTCATCAGAGTGGATAGAGGCTGGTGATTGCTCTGGCTTTATTGTACTGTCAGGTGGGTATCATGCAGATTGGATTGAGGCATTAAGAAATCAAGCGCCTAAAGTGGCTGCAGAATGCTTAAACTTTTGGAAAAAACATTTTCCAGATGCGTATTATTTAGAATTACAACGAATTGGCTGGAAGAATGAAAAGGGTTTTATTCGAAAATCTGCAGCGATCTCGTTAGAGTATGATTTACCACTTGTTGCCACAAACCCTGTATTGTTTGTTCATGCAGTAGATTATGATGCACAGCAAGCGCGTTATTGTATTGGTGAGGGACAATATTTAGCGGCAACAGAAAATGAATACACCGCTAAGCAACATTTTCGTTCCAGTGAAGAAATGGTGTCACTTTTTGCTGATTTCCCAGAAGCCATTGAAAATAGTGTTTATATCTCAGAGCGTTGTGTAGTTGAGATGCCTCAAGGTCAAACTCATTTACCACAATTTGAGGTTCCAGATGGCTCGTCTGATAAAGAAACATTGGCGAAAGAGGCTATTGAAGGGCTTCAATCTAAAATCGGAGACATCACCTCAGAATATCAAGAGCGTTTAGATTTTGAGCTTGCAATCATAAATAAAATGGGCTTTGCCAGTTACTTTTTAATTGTTGCTGATTTTATTGGTTGGGCAAAGAAAAACGAAATACCTGTTGGTCCTGGTCGGGGTTCTGGTGCTGGCTCAATGGTTGCATATGGTTTGGATATAACTGACTTAGATCCTTTAGTTCATGGCTTGCTTTTTGAGCGTTTTTTGAATCCCATGCGGGTATCTATGCCGGATTTTGATATTGATTTTTGTATGGAAAAGCGTGATTTGGTCATCGACTATGTGTTTAGGACGTATGGTCAAGATAAAGTGGCACAAATCATTACTTATGGTACATTGGCTGCAAAGGCAGTGGTTCGTGATGTTGGCCGAGTTCTCGGGATTCCATACCCTCGGGTGGATGGAATAGCAAAGCTCATACCTTTTGAATTAGGTATCACTCTAGAAGATGCGCTTAAACAAGAACCTAGATTGAAGGTTGAGATTAAAGAAGACGAAGCCATTGCACAACTATTTGAATTAGCTCTAAAGCTAGAGGGTGTTGTCAGAAACGTAGGTAAGCATGCGGGTGGTGTCGTGATTGCGCCACGCGCGATTGATACGTTTATGCCATTGTATCAAGATACGAGTGCATCTCAGCCTGTGACCCAGTTTGATAAAGATGATGTTGAAAAGATGGGTCTGGTTAAGTTCGATTTCTTAGGGTTAAGAACATTGACCATTATTGATTGGGCTTTCAAGAATATTGCAGCTAACTTACAGAAAAATATTACAACACGAGATATTGCATTAGATGATGAGGCTACTTTTGAATACCTGCATAAAAACAAAAGTGTTGCTATTTTTCAGCTGGAATCTCAGGGAATGCAAGAGCTTGTAAATCGATTGCAGCCAGATCGATTTGATGACTTGGTGGCATTGGTTGCGTTATATCGACCAGGTCCATTGCAATCAGGGATGGTGGATGAGTATGTGGATCGTAAACATGGTCGTAAAAAGATCGTTTATTTACACCCCAAATTGGGGCCTATTTTAGATGATACGTATGGTGTTATTCTTTATCAGGAGCAGGTGATGCAGATTGCACAGGATCTGGCTGGTTATACACTTGGTTCTGCTGACTTGCTTCGAAGAGCGATGGGTAAAAAGAAGCCAGAAGAAATGGCCAAACAGCGTCAGGTATTTATTGATGGATGTCATGAGAATGATATTGATGAGAAGGTCGCCATTGAGATATTTGATTTAATTGAGAAATTTGCAGGCTATGGTTTTAACAAATCGCACTCTGCGGCATATGCGTTACTCACATATCAAACAGCTTGGCTTAAGGTGCATTATCCAGCGTCGTTTATGGCGGCTGTTTTAACCTCAGAATTAGATAATACAGATAAGATTATGACATTGATTGATGATTGTCGTATCAATGAAGTTAAAATACATTCCCCCTGTATTAATTCAAGTACAGCAACGTTTTCCCCCATCAATACCTCAGAGGTTAGCTATGGCCTAGCAGCCATCAAAGGTATTGGTGGTGCACTTGCAAATAACATTATTGCTGAAAGAACTACGCCATTTTCTGATTTATCGGATATTTGTATTCGCTTACACAAAAAAATCAATAAGCGTGCTTTGGAAGCATTGATTGGTTCGGGTGCCTTGGACTCTTTTGGTTGTGAGCGTTCAGTTTTATATGCATCCATTGATAAAGCCATCAAACAAGCAGAGCAGCAAGCAAATGCAGACCTTCAAGGCCAAATGGACTTATTGTCCACAATGACAGATGCACCTTCTGTGTTTGAGTATATTCAAGCAAAGCCTTTTTCATTATTTCAGAAGCTTCAACTGGAAAAAGAAAGCCTTGGTTATTATTTATCTGGGCATCCGATAGATGAATATGCATCAGAGCTGGATGCTTTGAAGATTGTGCCTTTACAAAAAGTGGATCGAACTAAAAAAAGTGTCACAGTGGTTGGTCTTCAATCTGCGAAGCGAGTGATTAATGGCAAAAGAGGACGCTTTGCGTTTGTCAGGCTTGAGGATGCTTCAGGTGCTTTGGAAACAGCATTCTTTAATGACACGTATGATCAATTTGTTGATATTCTCAATGAGGGTGGCCCAATCGTGTGTCAAGGTAGTATGGAGTTTGATGATTTTAGCAAGGGCTATCGATTAGAGATAAAAAAGATTTGGTCTCTAGAGGAATTTAGAGCTTTAAAGCATGCAGAGCTTTTCATCACATTTAATCCTAAGATTACTGATATTGATTGTAAGAAAGTATCTGCACTTTTGAAAAAATCCAATGGACGATGTCAGGTCAAATTTGATTTGAATGTAGAGGATATTCAGTCCAAATTAATCGCAGAACAAAAGGTTGCGATCAATCAGCCGTTGATAGAGGCGCTAAGTCAAATAAATTCTATCCAATCAATCCAAGTAAGATATCCTAGTTTAAAGCAGTAGTTTGCTCCGAAAGCGCATATTTTTGCTATAATAAAAGTATAACAAAAATAAGGATTTATTATGCCTTTAACAAACCGAAATGAAAGCTATGAAAAACATGCTGGCACATTTAAAAGTCTATATTCGCGTTTCAAAACATTAAATAAGTTTTTTAATAGCGTTGGGCCTCAAGCAGTAGATATAACAATTTTGTGTAAGGGTCAAAAAATTCAAAAGACCGAAGGTCTAAATATCACAACAGATAACAGAATTCATCTTAAAATCGATAAAGAGTTAAGGGATAGCATTAAAAAAATAATGAATGTGTCTTCTGATACTTTAAGAGAATTTGAAAGTGGACTCACACGTGAAACCGTTAAGGATATATACACCGAGCAAAATTGCGAATTGTATGACAATCATTTGAATTCTAAAATTAAGGCAAATAGAAAGGATGCACTGAATAAGGACCCTAGTCAGGCGTTAACAAATGCTAGTAATGCTCTAGATATGGTAGAATCTACTGTTTGCTACTTGGCGGGGAATAAAGGTATTGATGTATACTCAGTAGGTGAAAATTTGCAACCGCAGTATATAGATAAGTTAACTGAATCTCTAGGCTTAGATGAGTCTGGTAAAGAAATATTTAAGAACCTCCCAATAGGGATAGTCTCTAATTTAATAGATAATAAATCAGCTAAATTGGATGATTTAAGAGGTTTCATTCAAGGGTTTTGTGGCACTAAAGATGGTGCTATGAAGCATAAAACCTTTGACATTGGAAAAATCATAGGAGATATGGTTAATGAGCCCAAATCACCTAGAAGTGTTACTTCCCCTACCAGTCAATAATCTCACGATTATCTTTACTCAAAAGTGCATTTGTTTTAGAAAAGTGTTTGCAGCCTAAAAACCCTCGATGAGCTGATAAAGGTGATGGATGTGTCGTCTTTAATATGTGATGTTTTATTGGATCAATCTCTTTGGCTGTTTGTTGTGCAAATGCTCCCCATAATAAAAAAACGACACCTTCAAGGTGAGTGTTAATTGATTGAATAATATGGTGAGTAAACTGATCCCAGCCCCATTTAGAATGAGAGCCTGCTTGACCTGCTTCAACAGTCAGTGTGTGGTTTAATAATAAGACACCTTGTTTTGCCCAATGCTCCAAGCAGCCACTTGATGGAGTTTTCACTCCACAATCATTTTCAAGCTCTTTAAAAATATTACGAAGTGATGGTGGAAACGGAGTTCCAGGAAGTACTGAAAAACATAAACCGTGAGCTTGTCCAGGTCCATGGTAGGGGTCTTGGCCGAGAATGACTACTTTGATTTTATTAAAGGGAGTTAATTTAATGGCATTAAAAATATTTTCTTTAGCGGGGTAGATGACCTTGTTTTGACTATAAGCGTGATCAAGCTTTTTGAGGATTTCTTTAAAGTAGGGTTTGGCTTTTTCAGGGCCAAGTAGTGTATTCCAATCAACTGACATTTTAACGATTATACCTTCTTTTTGATCAGCGCTTCAATAAGTTTCCATATTATGCTATATTTTCCAACATGAATGCCGGTCAATTATTTATTATCACAGCACCTTCTGGAACGGGTAAAACCACGTTGATAAAGCGTGCTTTAGCCGAAATCAATAATTTAGCAGTTTCAATATCGTATACCACTCGAAAAAAACGGCCTTCTGAGAAAAATGGGAAAAGCTATCATTTCGTTTCACAGGAAGAATTTAAAGAGAAGGTGAAAGTGGGAGCGTTTGCTGAATATGCAGATGTTTTTGGGCACCTATATGGAACAGCATGGCAAGATTTAGTGGATTTAAGAGCTAAACAAGTGGATGTAATATTAGAACTTGATTATCAAGGAGCTTTGTCCATTCAAAAGCTGATGCCTGAAGTTATTTCTATTTTTATTTTACCACCGGATTTTGATACCTTAAAAGAGCGTCTTGATAAACGAAATGAGGACAATAAAAAATCCATTAAGGTGCGCTTAGACCGTGCTTGCGATGAAATGCGCATGGCTGGCGAATTTGATTTTATTATTTTTAATGAGAACATTGATCAAGCATTTGATGAGTTACGCTCCATTATATGCGCGCAACGATTGAAGTGGAGTGCAATGAGTGCTAAAAAGGTACAAAGCTTCCAAAATCTTACAAATCATGATAGAATTGCTATTTATTCGAATAAGGAAGATTAAAATGGCTCGAGTTACCATAGAAGATTGTTTATTAAAAGAAGATGACCGATTTAGGATCGTTTTAGCAGCAGCTAAAAGAGCAAAAGCAATTCAATTAGGCGCTGAGCCTCATGTTGAGATTGAAAATGATAAATCAACAGTTGTTGCATTGCGAGAAATTGCTGCAGGCCATCATCAACCACAACCAGTAGTAGAAGATTCCGAGATTTAAACTCGGTTAGGTCATTAAGATGAGTGGTTTTAATGATCTAAAAAAAGAACTTGATTACCTTGAATTAGAGCAACTCAATAAAGTTGAAGAAGCTTTTTCGCTTGCTAACGCAGCTCATGAGGGTCAAAAACGGGTTTCAGGCGATCCATACATTTGTCATCCGGTAGAAGTTACTAAAATATTAGCGTCATATATGATGGATTATGAATCCATCATTGCAGGTTTACTTCATGATGTTATTGAAGACACACAAATCACAAAGATAGAAATTAAGGAGCAATTTGGAGATCAAGTTGCAAACTTGGTTGATGGTTTAAGTAAGTTAAAAAAAGCTGAATTTAAAAATAGAACCATTGCACAAGGTGAGAATTTTCGTAAGATGTTGTTAGCAATGGCTAACGATATTCGCGTCATTATTATCAAGCTTGCAGATCGATTGCATAATATTCGCACCATCCATGTGCTTTCAGATGAGCGTCGAACACGTATCGCTACTGAAACCCTGGAAATATTTTCGCCTATTGCGCGTCGATTGGGGATGCATGATGTTTCTTTAGAGCTTGAGGATTTATCATTTAAAACACTTTACCCAAAACGTTATCGAGTGTTGCAGCAAGCATTGCGTAAAATTGAATCTCAGCATCAACATACCATGCAAAAAATTCTAAATCGTATTCGAGATGCAATCACAAAAGCAGGTATTAAATTATTATCGCTAGAGTCGCGTAAGAAAAATTTATACAGTATTTATCTAAAAATGAAACGCAAACGTCTATCATTTTCTGAGCTAACCGATGTTTTTGCCAGTCGTATCATTTTAACAAATGAAGCAGATTGCTATCGTGTTTTAGGAATTGTACATAAATTATTTATGCCTCTGTATGAAAAGTTTAAAGATTATATCGCGGTTCCTAAGCCTAATGGATACCAATCGTTGCATACAGTGCTTTTTGGTCCATCAGGAATACCGATTGAAGTCCAAATTAGAACTCAAATGATGGAAGAAATGGCCTCAAGTGGGATTGCTGCCCACTGGCAATATAAAATCGGTAAATTTGAAGATAAAGAACATCGTTGGCTTGAAAGCCTTATTAGTATTCAGAAAGTTATTGGGAACTCTGAAGAGTTTATTAAAAATGTCAAAATGGATCTTTTTAATGAAGAAGTTTACGTATTTACACCTGCAGGGGAAATTATAGAGTTACCCCACAATGCGACTGCAATGGATTTTGCATTCGCGGTTCATACTGAAATTGGAAAACATTGTGTTGCAGCTAAGATAGATAGACAGTTGGCGCCGTTATCGAGTGTGTTGAGTAATGGGCAAACGGTTGAAATTATTACGGCTGAATCTGCCTCGCCCTCTGCTGTCTGGTTAGACATAGTGGTAACACCAAAAGCAAAAACTACAATTCATAATCACATAAAAAATCAGCAGAAAAAAGAATCCATTGATTTGGGTGAGAAACTGTTGGCACATTCTTTTCAAAAATACAACGTAAAGCTAAAAGACATTTTAGATCGTGATCTCAATGATTTTTTAATACACAGTCATTGTCATTCACTCGATGATTTATATATGTCCATTGGTATGGGTAATTTCTCACCAGACCTTATTGCAGAACAAATAATCAATCAAGTCCATCCAGGAGCTAAACGCAAACGGACAAGAAAGAAAACTCCTACAATCCCGATGCCTATAAAAGGCACAGAAGGATATATTTTAAAATATGCAGATTGTTGTTACCCAATTCCAGGCGACCCAATTATTGGGATATTGACGGCAGGTAAAGGACTGTTAGTGCATTGTGAGAGTTGTGCAAAAACTTTAAAGGTGCGTAAGGTTGCTGATCGTTATATTCATCTAGAATGGTCGTTGAAAGACATCAGTAAAGCTTTTTTAGTGCCCATTAAGATATATGCAACAAATCATAAGGGTGTTTTAGCATCTATCACCTCGATTATTTCAGAGCTTTCAATCAATATTCAGGATCTTGAGATTCATCATGCGGATGAAAAACATGTCCATATTTGTATGTATGTAAACGTTAAAGACCGAAATCAGTTGGCAAATTTGATAAAACGGCTTAGAATATTAAAATACGTAGACAAAATAGCTCGATATACTAAACAATGAAAAATTTAATTAACGGAAAAGAAATTGCTCAAAAATATAATCTTCACACAGAAGAAGTGGCCACATTATTTCTGAATAAATATGGATCCAAGCCTTGTCTGCATGTTTATCGTATTGGTAATGATCCTGCTTCCGTAATTTACACGGGACATAAATTAAAAAAGGGGCTTGAATGTGGGCTTCATGTTGATATTATTGCCTTGCCAGAAAGTATATCAGAGTCTGAGTTAATACAGCGCATTGAAACCGATAACGCTAATGAGAGTGTGCATGGAATGATTGTCCAGCTTCCGTTGCCTAGTCATTTAGATCCCAGTGTAGTCATTAACACCATTGATGCCAAAAAAGATGTGGATGCACTAACAGATGTTAATTTAGGGAGACTCCTTAAGGGTCCATCATCCATTGCGCCATGTACGCCTAAGGGCATTGTTGCGTTACTCAAAACCATCCGAAAAGATTGGCATGGTGTTGATGCAGTTGTTGTAGGGAAGTCGCAAATTGTGGGTAAGCCCATGGTTTTAGAACTCTTGCATTTAGGGTGTACAGTCACTGTTTGTCATAAATCCACTCATAATTTACAGGATAAAATTGCGATGGCAGACCTTGTGGTTGTTGCTATTGGTAAAAGTGGGGTTATACAGCCTGAATGGTTTAAAAATAAAGCTGTTGTTATCGATGTGGGCATTAATCGTGACGACTCTGGAAAGATTAAAGGTGATGTTCCCTATGCCTCCTGTGATCAAGTGAGTTACATTACACCGGTACCCAATGGTGTCGGTCCAATGACTGTTGCGATGCTTTTACAAAATACATTAATTGCAGCATGTGAACAAAAAGATGATACAGATTTACTAGCGCAGTCTAATGTGGAGCAGGGTATATGATGGCAATGTACTATTCTTTTTTGGGTGGTTTTATCGGATGGTTCCTGGCGCGTCAATTAGGTGGTGCATGGGACCACTTTTGGAGCCGATTTCATCCATTTATGATGCATTTCATTGCTGTTGTTGTTATGGGCTTTGGGTTTGGGTTAGAAGAGCCCTTACAGTCCATTCTCGTAGTGTTTTTATTGACAAGAACCTATTTGATAACAACTGTGTGGCGTAAGTGCTATCTCCCTGCAATTGAGCACCGAGATTATCTTTATTTGGTGTTGCTTGTAATATTAGCTTCGTTAATAGGTATTGGTAGTTATATGCTTGGACTATCGTTTTCAAATTTAGTCGTACATCAAATCATCAAGTGAGATTGTCACTCCATCTCCGACACGACCCATCTCATAAATTTGGTCAATGATATATAAGATCCCTTCAATGGATATTTCATCTTCCGGAAATGTAACCACTTTACCCAAGGTGCTTTCTTTTTCAGCTTTAATTTCACCATTGATCGTTGATCCTGTGCATAGCATGGATACTTGGTTGGCTCTTCTAACGATGCCAGGAAGTAGCCCTTTAGGAGAGAAGACGTTTTCAGGAGCAACTGTTTCACCTTTGAGTTTATACTTCCAGCCAATTTTGTTGGATATTGCAACTAACTGAGTGACAAACTTCTCCATTAATCCCACCAATTAACTGCAATCTTACGTGGGCCTGCAATAAAACTTCTTAACAGTCTTAAAAATTTTGTAACCGTTAAGCCATAATAATTTAATATGGTTAAGAATGCGAAAACAGTGGTTGCAAGAATGATCGTCCATGTTTGAATATTATAAAGCATGATGAGGAGAGGGAACACTGAATTTGCATTAAAAATCCATAGTTTTGCTTCTCTTGCAGAGTCTCTCCAGCTGGCATCTGGGTCGGGTGTCGTAATCATCAATCAATTCCTATATAATCTCATTGTAGTATTTTGTTTTTATTCTTGCAACGTAATAAAGCATATAGGAGCTTATGACAGCAAAGCCATTTTTACAATCTGACTTTTGGGAAAAGTGCTCAGGTATTTATCATGATAAGCAGGAGATGGCCTGGGATGGGGTGCCATATTATTATACTTGCAATCCTAAAGTAGCTGAATTTATCGCTCAATCCATTGAGCAACTCGGTGCGCTGTATCCAAACCAGACACTTCAGATTGTGGATCTTGGGTGTGGCTCGGGAATTTTTTCTCATTACTTATATAGAGTTTTAAATGAGCGCAATGTGGATTTTCGTTTATTGCTTGCTGATTTAGTGCCAGAGAATATTGAGTTTTTAAAAAATCATCCTCAGTGGAAAGATAAAAATGTAGCATTTCAAGCCTACGATATACTCAAAGCAAAAGAGCAGCGTTTGAATGTTTCAGAAGGTCCTGTCTTTATCATTATGAACTATCTTCTTGATTCATTGCCATTTGATGCATTGAAAATAAAAAATAATAAAATATATCAATGTGAAATTGATACAAGCCGTACAAAAACACCTTTCTTATTAAAAGATGTGAAGTTTTCAAGCAAGGTCACAGATTTTAAATCATTACATCCAACAACAAGATCAATGTTGTCGCACTATCAAGGCTTTGAAGGGTACCTCTCTTTTCCAGTGATCTTTCAAGAGTGGATTAGTGCACTGAGTAAACAACATCATGATGTAGTGTGTTTCATACATGATAAAGGCACAATAGATCCGACGAATAATCGCTTTAATGAAAAGCTTTCGTTTGTTCAAGATGGTGCCTTACATACTAAAGTTAATTTTCATGCCATCAAAAACTGGTGTATGGATCTTGGGGGTGTGTTTTGTCATGATGAGTCCGATAGGTATGGTAACTTATGTTTTATGAGTTTGGCTGAAAATCAATCATTAGGTCAATTAATGCGCGCTCTTCTAACAGGGGTTTCGTGGCGAGATATTCATCTACTACATATCCGATTATCACAAAAGAAGAAATTAACCTTCTCTGAAATAGAGGTTTTGTTACACTATTCCAACTTTTCAGATTTCGTATATGCTAATGTCCATGCGCCATTAATGAATTTAATTGTAGAGCAACCAGATTATTTAAGTGGTGCCAAAAAGATATTAGAAAAAGTATATGATCAATATTATTGGCACCCTACAAAATTCACCTCCTTTTTTATATTGATAGAGGGGCTTTGCAAATTACAGTTACAACAAAAAGCACTGGAGCTTTTAAATGATTATGGACACTATTTTGATAATCAGTATTTGATACATCTTTCGTACGGCCGAGTGTATTACCTTTTGCAAGAAGGGGATCGGGCGAAAAAATATTTCGATAAGGCCTTACGAATAAAACCGAATTGTGAAGAGAGCCAACGCTTTATTGATTTATTATCTGATTAAGGTCGGAATAAATTCTTGACAGTGCTGTTGCATCTTGATTAGATATGTGAGTAGGAGGATAGGAATTCCAATGATACGAATATGCGCAATTTTAATTGTGGCAAGCTTAACAGGGTGTGGACTACTACCACGAGATGAGCAAGTCACTTTTACTGAAAAAGATCTTAGAATGCCTGCGGTATCCGCTGCATCCAGAGCAGATCGTGATCGTAGCGATATGGAGTTTCAAAACCTTATCAAACAAACAGCTGTCTCGTCCACACGTGCTGTTCAAAAGCTATCCCAATTAGAAAGAGCGGCAAAACCCTATGTCAGGCCAAAGCCGGCACCAAACCCGGTAAAACTTGGAATGGATCAGCGTGTTTCAATTGATTGGACGGGTCCCGTTGAGCCTGTGTTACAGCGATTAGCTGAAAATGCACATTACCGTGTCAATACATTAGGCCAAGCACCAGTGGTGCCTATTTTGGTATCTTTGAATCGACAAAATACATTCTTATCTGATGTAATCCAAGACATTTCTTATCAGATTCAGCGACAAGCCGATATTAACATCGTTGCTTCCGAGAAATTAATTGAATTGCGGTATCGTCGTTAATGAGATTCTTATTAGCTATTTTAGTTAGTGTCATTATTGTAGGGTGCTCAAGTTCTACCCAATCTGCGGATGAGTCCTCTGGGATCGTACGTAAACAGATTATCACTGAGGAGGCCATGTCTTTCGGTGCTCAGAATGCACTTGCTTATTATGGCACGCGTTATAATGTTATTCTTGAAAAAAATGCGAACCAATTGGATAATATTTTCAACTTCAGGCCTTTCATTTTAAAGAACAATGTATTGCCACCAGTCGTACGTCAGGCCCGTAATGATTTAAAGGTAGATGATCCCAATACGTTACGATTATCTGATCGCATTATTGAAATTCTTACCCCTGCAAAATTTGTTACTACAGCACCGACTTGGCGAGATTATTTAGTTATGCCAATCCGTAGAGCTAACCTGCCTATGCAACGTCTTAGACCAACGAGTCGTGATGAATATAATACATGGGTTCAGAATGTTACGATTGGATGGGCTCAAGGAAGAAAGCAGGCTTATGATGTAATTAATAAACGCTTGGCATTCCTAAAACGTGATTACACGGGTATGAGCTTATATTATCAATTATTAGTGCAGAATATGATTTCTGAGCCGCAAGTTGGTCGTTCCAACTTAGGTATTACTGGAAATAGTAAGAAGGTGCGTTTGAATGATCAATTGATGCGGATTACTGCTAATTCAGATCTCAAGCCACGTGGTGCCAATCACTGGGAGCCTGTGGTTGTGAGTGAAATGGAAGTGCCAAAACACGCCAGTGTTCCTACGGGAGAGTCTAGTAAATAATGGTCGAATCAACACCCCCACAGCCCGATTTATCGTTACTCATACCCAATGAGCCTCCCCGGATCCAAACCAGTGAGGATCTTGATTCCATTTTAGCTCATTGTTGCGAGCATAACGCATCAGATATCACCTTTCAGACAGGTACTCATGTTATTGCGGATTGTTACGGTAAGTTATTACAAGTCACCAATCGACCTTTATCTAATAGTGAAGTTGGTCAGCTTTTAAATTCAATCTATGGATCTAATGGTACGACACAGCTACTCAGTGGAGTAGATATTGATACTTATTATGAGTTTAGGCCAAATCGTTACATGCGTTATCGATTTAGGGTTAATGGTACTGCCTGTCTGGTAGAAGGACATGATGGTATACAAATTACACTGAGGAGTATTCCTATTGATCCACCAGAATTAAGTTCATTGGATTTACCTCAGCCTATTCTTGAAACAATTAAGCCTCAAGATGGTGTTGTTTATGTTTGTGGAACTACTGGTTCTGGTAAAAGTACGCTTTTAGCTTCAATTATTCGAGATATTATCGAGGAGCCTGAGTGTCATCGTAAGATTTTAACATATGAAGCACCCATAGAATTTGTGTATGACAATATTACAAAGCTTTCAGCCATTGTAAGTCAGTCTGAGATACCAAGGCATATACCTTCATTTGCTGATGGGGTACGTAATGCATTACGTCGTAAACCACGATTGATATTGGTTGGTGAAAGTCGTGATTCTGAAACCATTAATGCGGTTATCGAGGCGGCTTTAACAGGACACCCAGTATATACGACTGTTCACAGTAATGGTGTGGGTGAAACTGTTAGACGATTGGTTGGTAGTTTTCCTCAAGAGGAGCGTTACGCTAAAAGCATTGATATTATGGAAACAGCTCGACTCATTGTTTGGCAAATGCTTGTACCAGCAACCAATGGGCAACGTGTTGCTTTGAGAGAATTTTTATCATTTGATGAAGAAACACGAGACATTTTGTTGAAAAAAGATTTAGAGCGTGTTGCTGATTTTGCGCGTGAAATGGTGATTGAAAAAGGTCAATCCATGTTAGATGATGCGAAAAAGAAATTCGAAGAAGGGCTGATTGAACAAAGAACATTGGATATTATTAAAAAAGGGTTTGAATAATGCGTAAAATTTTTATAGGAGTAATGTTGCTCATTTCAATGACTGGTAGCTCTTTTGCAACTTGGTCTTCTAAGTATAGTATGCTGACAGAATATGCAACACGAATTGCAGATGCTATTAAAGTTGACATCGATGAACATACGTTAACAGATGGTCAGATATATACGTATTTATCCTCATTGGTATCATATGATAATCGTATCTGGAGTGCCACGATCGGATTTTCACCAGAGTTTTTTAAAAATAGAGAGAATCGTCAGTGGTGGATTTCAAAACAGTGGCAAAATAATTACAAGCAATCAAGAAAAGAGCTCTATGCGCCTTATGTTTGGCGTAATATGGATAATCTTCTTACTGCTGCAGATATTGGAGATCTAACCAGTAATTTTGGATATGATTATACTGATACGAAGTGGGATTGGTGGCATCGTACAATGGAAAGCCAGAAACCAACGTGGTCAGGTCCCTATAGCAGTAATCTTACTGGGCACTCCATGATTACGTATAGCGTACCGATACGCAAAGATGCTGTATTAAGCTTTAATGTTTGGTATAACCCTTAATCCATTTAAATAGGATTATCACAGTGTGGAAATTGTTTTTTAGAGTATCACTCCTTTTTTGTATTGCATCAACACTGGCTGATATGACAGAGGGCCAACAATTTCTTATTCCATCTGCCAATGACCTTTCTTTAAAATACCTTGGAACAATGTTTGGTGCTGTTGGCAACAATTTTACCGGCTTTGTTAACCCTCTGATGGCCCAAGTTTTTACGATCTATAATTATGGAATTCTTTCAATTGCAATGATTGTATTGGGATATACACTAACCTTCGTAGTTGTCAATGATATGACTTCTGGCCAACCATTAGCTCAGCATATGGACGTCTCATCGGTATCGCGTGTTGTGATTGGTAATGGAATGTTGCTGCCTGTCTACAATGGCTATTCGTTCATTCAGGTTATTTTGATGCAAGTAGTAATTTCTGGTGTAGGTTTGGCAGATAATCTATGGTCCAATGTGATTGGATTAATTAATACAAATAGTGTTATGAGTACCACTTCAACTACTGATTTAACGACATATGTGACTAACGATGTATTAGGGCAAGACGTGAACCTTGCTCCAAGTACTGCTAGCACCAATGATGCTACCAATATCGCAAATGTTTTGACATTATTCGGTTATGCAATTTGTGGTGAAACCCAATATCGTAATGATGCAATTTCTGATAGTACAGTATCTAGATCAGATTATCAGTGGCGCTGTAATGGTTATACCTGTCAAGTGGGTAAAAATGGTGATTGTGCGACCATTCAGTTAGTAAATACTGATACACTGACACCAACCCAATTATCTGCAGCTTCTAATTCATTGGGGGCAGCAATAGCGTCTATAAATTCTTATGTTATTAATCTTTACGATGCAGGGTTTGCTGCTGGAAATGATTTTGCAACCATTTTAAATTGCCCATTGAATGGGGTGCAGGGTGCTTGTGATCAAGGAAGTACGTTGGGTTTGAATGCGTTATCTTATTTCGAAGGGTTGCAAAGTAATGCGTACACCACACAGCAGTCAGGTAATTGTAGTTCATCCACTGACGATGCTATGCAAGATAGTATTAATAATGGATGGGTAACTGCTGGCACCTATCTTCTGCAACTGATGAGTCTTCAAGGCGATGATTCTTGTACAGAGAAGCAAGTATTTGATGAGAATTTATTGTTAGCGATGATGTATCGATTGACGGGTGTTAACACTAATTACTCTCCTGCAAATAGCACCGGTACACGCTTTTATTCTATGTACCAATACATGGCGTCCACTGCTGGAATTAATCCAAGTGTTAGTTCTAATAGTTATAACTGGACTGCGATGGTTTCAGCAGCAAATGATTTTTCACCGTCACCGTCTTCCTCAGTCACATATACTGTTTATGGTGAAGCAGCAGCTCAATATGTTTCAGAATATTATGCTCAAGAGTCCAGTTCGAGTTCCAGTTTTAATTGTAGTGGTAGTAGTAATGAAAACCCATACTTAGATACCGCGTTGAGTGTGCTCTATAATAACTGGTTAAAATATCAAGCAAATCAAGGGCCCTATGACTCGTTTGATTTGGATGCAGAATCCTTTTTAACGGCTAAGCTAGATTTTGCGAATACTGCTGAGCCAATTTATATCTCAATTTATCAGCGTAATTTATTTATGTTACTAAATAGAACGATGGAAGATTTAACTGGATTAATGTATTTTCCAGATGATAGTAGTCAGGCTTACAGTGCTAATTACTATAATTCCAATATTTCTCAATTAAGTAGTAATTGTAGTAATTCATCTCAACCACAAGGTTGTTATTGTGCTTTAGTAAATAGTAAGGGTGTTGTTAATAGTGGTCAGGGATTATTTGGTTCACTGGTTGCACAATCCCAAGGCTATAATATTGATGCACTTCGTATGATTCAGGCAATGGGAACAAACATGTTAAATCATGGTGTATTATCGATTACCCAGACCTATTCAGATGCATTGGATTTACAGTCAAGTATTGGAGCAGGTTATGCAACTGCTGCAGCCATTACAGCAACACCTTATATGTTGATGGTTACAACGTTATTTATCTTTGCAGGTAATGTATTTAGTACATCATTAGCATCGATGGCTAGTGTTGGTTTGGAGATGCTTAATAAAACTTGGCGCTTTATGCAGGATTTGGATTATTTAAATGCATTTCTTTTCCAACCCATCAGTTCTACTTTTTCTGCATTGATTCCAGTTTTTGGTCTATTGTTGGGGGTTTATGTTCCAGCAATTCCAGCAATTTATCATTTGTTTGGTGTCATAGCTTGGATGATTGCTGTTATTGAGCTTATGATTGCAGCGCCTGTGATTGCGATGGCGATGTCAACGACAACTGGCCACCAAATTGCAGGTAATGCTGAACCTGCTTTGGTTTTGATTTTACAGATATTTTTGAGGCCAGCACTCATTATCTTTGGCCTGATGTCAGGACTCTTATTGTCTAATGTGGTGTTAAGTTTATTAAATCAGTCAATGGTGGCATTTATTGCAAGTTTTTCTGCCTCATTTCAAACAGTCACAGGACAAGTAAGTGCTGCATCCATGTTGATTGCTACGGGTTTGGCGGTGGTGTTTTATGGCTATGTTGTTACAACACTTGTTGCTAATTGCTATTCGCTTATATTCCGACTCAACGATCGAATTTTACAATACGTTGGTGGTCAGATTGAATACTCTGGACTTGAGGAAATGATTAAAGGTGTTCGTTCAGATACGATGGGTAAATTCAGTGCAGCAGCAAGTTCTGGTACTCAATTTGATCCAGGTGATGCTAAGGGTACTGGTTATCAAATTGATCCAGGCAGAAATTATCAGGGTGATCAGGATGAAGCCGCTGGCGGAGGTGGTGGCGAAGGATCCGGTGGTGGAGGCTCCGGTGGTGGAGGTGCTGGAGGCGCTCCAAGCAGTAAATAACGGAGTATTCTGCAATGATATTTCGTTGTGTTTTGTTTTGAATAAACGTATAATCTTTGATTAGTATGGCAGGTTTTTTTCGAGGGACATTCAAACGGCACTTCAACTTCAGTCAATGGATTGGGTTAAAGTTCATATTTAGTTCGTTCAGAGTTATCCCAAACATTATCAATGGAATTGCTAACCCACCAAAAGCAGAGTATTCAGAGAGTTTTGAGCAGGCTGTTGTGAGGTTAGGCTTGAAAAAGGAGGACCTCAATCGACGTTTGAAAGAGTACTTTTGGACATCTGTACTTTATCTAGTTTTGGGGTTGGCGTGTTTCTTTTATGCAGCATCATTTATACCAGCAGGGCTTTTCAATGGATTTCTGATGGCAACAATCGTTGGCTTTATATTCATAGCTCATGCATTTAGATCGCATTTTTGGTATGCCCAAATCTCTAAAAAACGTTTAGGTATGACGATCTCAGAGTGGGTATGCTTTTTATTCGGTATCTAATATTCCTGTTTTTTTTGGGCTGTAATTTAGCATTAGCCCAATCGACTCAAACCGTTCAATCCGTTTGTGGTGCACCACAATTATTTGAATTTAGCTCAAGTGATGTCTCAATTGCTTACTTAAATAATATTTTTGGTGGTATTCCAAGAATCTTATGCACTGGTGCAGACAATATGCTCATGCAACAGGTATTTACCATTTATAATCTAGGTGTGTTAGTCATCGTTGGTGTGATTTTAATTTATGGAACGGTTGTTGTTGTGATGCAAACCTCTCAACAAGGGGCGCAAATGGGTAGGAAAATTAGTCCATTTGCAGCATTGCGTGTTGTTTTTGGGGCATCACTATTAGTGCCAATGGCCAACACAGGCTATTCGGCTATACAGGCATTCACTATGTGGATGATTACTCAAGGTATTGCCTTTGCAGATCAACTTTGGATTGCTGCTTTAGAGAATTATGAAGCATCTGGGGGATTGTATTCTTCGACTGTTCAAAGCGATACTTTTTATTCTGCTGCAAGTGTACCCATAATGTGTCCAGGTTCTTCGGGTAGTACTGATTGCCAGGTAACTTCAGCAAATGGTGATACAAATATTGTTTTCTCATTAGATCGTCTTACTGCAGCAACCATTTGTACACAGGCTTGGTATCAACAGGACCTTCAAGATGATCCATCAACATCTAGTGGAAACTATGGAATGTTTATGGATTCAACTTGTAATTCGGGTGCGAATGGTAGCTTTAGAGGTGTTTGTTTTGGTAAAAGAGGCAGTGATTCAACAGCCACTAATTATCAGTCTGATATTCAACGGTGTGGCGTTGCATTTGCACCCATGGAGCCTGGTACTACCAATTCATGTTCTCAGGATTCATCTAATTCGGATTGTGCAACTAATTATCTAGCCATTCAAGATGTTTATAATAACATCAGCTCATTTGTTCGTACGACATTTCAAACAGCTATGAGTAACTTTGAAATGAACAACAGTCAAAACGATGTTGCAAACTTTTTAGCCTGTGTCAGTGGTACATTTGGCACTACACCAACAGAAAGTTGTGCACAATCGATTACTTATGGAAATATTTCTACGATTTATTTGACAGATTTGGGGAACCAAATTTATGATGATAGCTCATCATCATCCAACACTTCAAATGATTGTTCGACGTTGATTGATGAAGCAAAGCAGGCAGGGTGGGTAATGGCTGGACGTTACTATACTGGATTGGCATCTTGCTCTAATGATAGTAGCTCGACTTCAGCACAGGGTTCAACAGAATCAAGTACTACTGTAAATACCGATAATGTTAAAGCAGCAATGTTTTTAAGTGATCGACCAACCAGCAGTCCTGCTATTTCCTGTGATAGTAATCTTTATGCCAGTGATGGACCATTATCTAGTTCATCGGGATCTCCCCAGCAAGTCTATAATGCGTATATGTATGGATCCTATTCATCGGCAGATGGTTGGTCTTTTAACACATCATCCCAATCATGTTTTGGGATGCTGTCTACTTATTATACGGGTTCTTCAACAGCAGACCAAGAAACCTATGGGAATGCGTATTTAGCTTCGCTTGCTCCTGATTCAAATGTTAATGAAGATTCTCCACAATGTCCTGCAAGTGTTGAGACGAGTTTAGACAATGCAATTTATAATTTATCTCAGTATTGGCTCGAGCAGAATGCGAACTCAGATGCGTATAGTAATTGGGCATTGACAGGTTCAGCTTCCTATTCAATTTGGGCACAAGGTCTTGATAGTAGTTTTGACCCTGCAGAGACTTACAACACCTCTGTTCCACAACAAAATTTATTCATGTTATTAAACTATACAGCATCCCAATTGACAGGCTTAAAATATTTTAAAGATGAAAAACAGACTACATTTTATGACGGTGGACTGAGCGGTAATATTCGTTCTGGTGACTGGAGTGATGCGTGTGCAAATGGTGCGACTGGATGCTGGGTTAATGCATGTCAAAATAACTTAATACACACTCCTCATGGTATTTTTGGAATGATTAATGCAAATCTTATCGGTCAGATCGTGGATCCAGTAGCCCAATTAAAATACATGGGTATCAATATCATGAGTTGGGGGGTGACATATTTTGATCAAACTATTGGACAAACCATTCAGTCTACTATAAACATTGCTGGTTTGTATGCCGGTGTTCAAATTGCATTAGCGGCTGTTATGACAGCGGTTGTTGGTGCATCCGCAGCTAGCCCCGCACCAAGTATTCCACTTGCAGTTGGGCAAATTGCCAATTTCCTTTTATCAACCTATGGATCAATTGCACAAATTTATTTAACAATCGATAATACGCATTTGAATTTATTTAATGGCTTAGCTTCATCTGTTGCAGTTATTTATACAATGCTTGGGTTCTATTTGGGTGTTTATGTTTCTAATATCGCTGCAATTATCTGGGTATTCGCAGTAATTGGATATTTCATTCTAGTGATTGAGGCAATGGTTGCAGCACCCATTGCAGCAATGGGCTTAGCCAGTGTTGAAGGTCATGATTTATTGGGTAGTGCAACGCCCTCAGTATTATTGTTATTCGCAATTTTCATTAGACCTGCTGGGATGATCTTGGGGTTGATCTTTGGGATAGCTATTTTGATTCCGGCATTTAATCTAGTGAATTTTGTATTTATAGCAATTTTAGGTGATTTGTTTAACTTCTTCTCTCAACAAGGATTTAAAGCTGGAAGTGTTGTTGCTCTGATGGGCGCAGTAGGAGTGCTTCTCCTTTATGCTTATCTTGCAATGACCGTAGTCAATGCATGCTTTAGTATGATCTTCTCATTGATGGATAAACTGCCCAAATGGATTGGTGGTTCACCAGAACAATCAGGTATTGCCCAGCAAGTCTCTGAAGTTAAACAGCAAGCAGGTGGTGCTGGTGAAAAAGCTGCTCAGGGTGGAGCACAAGCTACAGGTACTGCTGGAAGACAGGTTAGTGGTGGTCAAGTATCGGCTGCATCAGGATGGAAGGGTGGTGAAAAGGAGAAAAGCTCTGGTGTGACTGGTGATGAGTCTGGTGGTGGCGATGGCGGAGAAGGTAGCAAAGGCACTGGCGCAGACGGTAGCAAAACTAATGAAATGACGGGTCAAAATACTATAGACCCTAACAGTACTGGCGGAGGCTCCGGTAACAATGGCTCCAGCGGTGGCGATGGTAAAAAACAATAGACCATGTTTCGTACTTTCCTGATTGCTTTAACCCTATTAATTCCTGCTGTATTTGCTCAGGATCAACCGGTTAATCCATTAGAAACTGTTAATACGTTTTTACAAAGTAATGCAGGGGATGTCGCTGAAAACCGAGCTGCTGTAGTTTCTATGGTTCAGTCGTTCTTTAAACCGAGTGATGGCTATTTTAATCCCCAAGTATTTAACCCTGATTTTGGGTCTGGTGAAGTCAATGATTTATCGATTCAATACCTTACTCAAATATTTGGTGTTATTCCAGGTGTTCTGTCATCATCCAGCGCCCCATCGACTATATTGAGCACGATGTTTTATGTGTTTAATGTGGGCTTGATGGCTATTTTGGGTTTATTACTTGCCTTTACAATTGTCGTTGGTACTGCTGAAACTGCCGCACAAGGTGAGTTTATGGGGCGAAAACAACAGGCACCCCAATTTCTGATTTTTAGAAATGTATTAAGTGTGGCGCTATTAGTGCCTCAATTTAATAACTATAATGCGATCCAATATATGATCATGTCTGTTGCTACACAAGGTGCTTATTTTGCTGATTCCTTGTGGGGTGAGGTTGAGAACATTGTCAATGTTTCAGGATCTGTTGTGCCTTTTGTGAAACTTGCACCACAACAGACAAATGTCTCTGATAACACAAGCGCAGACTCTGAAGATATGGTGATTAATAATTTTAAAAATGCCAATTTATCCACCACAATTACGGCTACTGAAAATATTTTAAAGTTTCATGCATGTGTTGATTATTATTTACAGGTCCAACAGCAAAGTTATGATCAGTGCGTTCAATACTATGGTGATACCAATGAAAAAGTTGTGTGTGCACAAACAACACGTTGCGATATTCTAAATATTGATCAATCCACCTATACAGTTTCTCTTAAATCGCTTAGTATGCCGCCACAGGATACGGGTGCAGGTAGTCAGGCTCCAATATGTGGAAACTTAACTTTAAATTTAACAGCCATCAATGACATCGATACTAAAAATGAATACTGGCAGATATTCTTGGATGAGTTGTTCTATCCTTTGGCAGGCTCTAATAACAGTAATTTTTATAATTGTGGTTATGATTCAGCAACTACGACGCCACCCCCTTATAATGCAAATAACTTATTGTATTCTCCGATTTATGATGCGTATTACAATTGTGAAGATGGAACAACATGTACACCACCAACATATGTTGATGACCCTGCTTGTCAAAGTCAGTTTACTCAAGGTGATCCATTTACCTGTGGAGGCACCAACGCAACGGATATTGCTGATTCAGTTGTAGCAGAGGATTTTGTTGGTAATCCAAATATTTATAACAATACAGTAGGGCAGTCATCATCAACATCTGCCTCACCACAAGGTTCGATTGTTGATAATTATTTACAGGCTTTAGGTGAACAATCTTGGACGGTCTCGAGTGATACAAACAACACCTCCACAACAGGAAGTTCTCAGTCATACTTAAGCTTTGTGCCTGGTGGCTGGATCACAGCTGGAACAAGCTATTCGACATTAGCATTCCATTTGGTGAATTTAAGTACAAACCCTGTGATGACGTATCCTCCCATTCAGCTAAAAAGCTATTCAGCAGGTAACACTAGCTTTCAGGATATTGATCAATATATTCTACCTTCTGCTACCTATGACCTGAATCCCTCTTCAACAAGTGCTCCAACGACTCCATTTTCTTTCGATCTTTTTATGCAGACATGGTATTCACTAAATCCCTATCCGATGCAAGCAAACTCAACCGCTACCACCACAGGCTCTCCTTATGCAGTTGGGTGGGCTATTTATGCTTGTCTGACTGGTGCCAGTGAAGTTTATGGACAAAAGTGTAGTGACTTCCCAATGTATCCATCTGATCCAAGTAGCTCGGTTACAAGTATTCCAATGCCGAATAGTGATCCAACCTATCCTCTGAATAATCCCATTCCTGATGATGTTAAAATGCATAATCTACAGGATCCAGGTTCAACCACTGACCCAAGTAGTCCATCCAATAGTAGTACTTATTTCCCAGAGTTTTATTTGCCACTAGGCTTTATCTCTGCGGGTTACAACTACATGTATAATCAGTATAGCCCTCCAAGCTCAGATTCCTCATCCAGTTCATCTTCATCAAGTGGCGGCTTAATAGGTAATCTTGTGACAGGCTATAACAAAATGGTTGATGGAACGACTGATTTAGCAGATACGACTGCAGATTCTTTCAAATGGTATTTTGGACAATTTAGCTATCAAGATGTTTTTGGAGATGCCGTAAATACATATATTAATCGCTTGATCATGGCATCTACGGTTGCATTTTTTGGTGGATATGATGCCTTTTCACTCGTGGACCCTGTGTTTAGGATGCAAAACTATGGTTTAAGTATTATAGATATATCTCTAACTTACTTTAGTGCTGTAATCAGTAAGGCTATAAATTTTGCATCTGATGTGTTGTTCACGTGGTTCCTAACAGTACAGATACTAGTTTATGCTTTAACGTTGATTACGATATTAGGGTCAGCCATAGCAATGTTACTTTATACGCTTGCTATGTGGCTTATAGCTACGGGGGTGGGCCTTCTGGGCTCGATACTTCTAATTCCAGTAGGAATTATACTTATTGCACTTGGTGTTGTTGTACTCTTTACATCGATGACAGTACTCTTTTTATTCTACGCAGGGTCCATGACGATGACTGTGATTTGTTCATTGGTTCCTATCTATTTGCAGTTTTTGTTTTTAACCGTATTTAAATGGTTTGATGTTTATGTTTATTTGGCTATTCCTCTATTTATCTTAGGTGGATATATGGGTATTTTTGTAGCATTGGCACCATTTTTAGTATTCTTAATGACTGTTACAGGTTGGTACTTTTTAGTAGTTGAAGCCATGATAGCAGGGCCAATAATTGCTTTAGGTATTGCTTATGCTCAGGCCTCTCATGATGTGTTCGGGCGTTCTGAAGCATTGGTATCTTTGCTAATTATCCTATTTTTAAGGCCAGCAGCTATTGTGATTGGTTTTATATTTGGGATTATTCTAGCTTCTGCCTCACTTTATTTATTAAATATTATTCTATTCCCAGTCTTTGTTGATATGATCGGGTATGTATGGGGTAATCCTGGCCTCAGTTTGACCTTAAGTGAAGCATTCTTAAGTGGGGATAATGCTGCTGGACAGGCTTTAAATCTAGATACAACTCAGCTTTTAACATTATGGGGTGTTGGGATGTTGTATGCATACATTGCAGCATCTGTTGTATATCAATGTTTTAGTTTAACCTATGTAGTACCGTTTAGAATGATTCGTTGGATTGACCCTAGAGCAGGGGAAAGTATTGAGGAAGTTCAAGGAAGCATGAATGATGCTAAACAACTTTTTGTGCAGGAGTTTGTTACAGGATTAGCCAATGGGATTGCCAGCCTCACTCAACTTTCACAGAGAATGTTTGCTATGGTTGGTGCGCATACGGGTACAGGCGGTGCTTTCCAACAACCTAGTGTAGATACAACATTGCCTGATACCTCTGGATCTGATCAAGCGCCATCGGCTTCAGGCACAAACACTACAAAATCAGAATAAATTCAGTTATTATGGGTATTAATTAAATGAAAATTAAGATGATAGTTAAAGTGAGGGAAATATGAAGATAGGGGTATTGAAGGAAATAAAGTCGGACGAGTACCGTGTAGGCATGACACCTGATGCTGTACGTGAATGTTGTGATAATGGTCATGAAGTATTTGTTGAAACAAATGCAGGCATGGGTGTTGGGCTCGATGATGCACAATATCAAGAGTCTGGTGCTACTATCCTTAAAACACCGCAAGACATTTTTGATTTATCAGAGTTAATCATTAAGGTTAAAGAGCCTCAGCCAAAAGAATGTAAGGCGCTCACTGCAAAACATACACTTTTTACTTATTTACATCTTGCCGCAGATTCTAAGCAAGCAGAATTATTACAAAAATCAGGCTGTACAGCCATTGCTTATGAAACGGTTACTGATCGTAATGGTGGATTGCCTCTATTGGCTCCAATGAGCCAGGTTGCGGGACGTTTCAGTGTTCAAGCAGGCGCTCACCATCTTGAAAAACCACAAGGTGGACGAGGTGTTCTTTTAGGCGGTGTTCCTGGTGTTGCTAAAGCGAATGTCGTAATCCTAGGTGGTGGTGTTGTTGGAGAAAATGCTGCGAATATGGCTCTTGGCAAGGGTGCAAACGTATATATTGTCGACAAAAATATAGAGCGACTAGCAACGTTAAATGGTATCTACGGTGAGCGTTTAAATACAATATTTGCCAACAATGCGAATATTGATCGATTGATTAAAACTGCCGATCTTGTTATTGGTGCTGTTCTAATTCCTGGAGATAGTGCTCCAAAACTCATCAAAAAGGATGATTTGGCAAAGATGCAAAAGGGTGCCGTTTTAGTAGATGTAGCGATTGATCAAGGTGGTTGTTTTGAAACGTCCAAACCAACTACACACTCCAATCCAGCTTATGAAATAGATGGTGTCATTCATTACTGTGTTGCTAATATGCCTGGAGCTGTTGCACGCTCATCCACCTATGCATTAAATAATGTCACATTGCCATTTATCATGAAGTTAGCCAATCAAGGTATACAAGCAGCCTGTTTAAATGATCCTCATCTTTTGATGGGTGTGAATGTATATAAGGGTGTAATCACGCACCCAGGGGTATCCAAAGCCTTGAATGCTAGTTATAATGATCCTAATAAATTATTTGCAGTGTAGGTGCCTATGATACAAATCCATCTAGTTTCAGGAGAAAATGTCGATCAATACTTAAAGGAAGATTGGCAGTCTAATCAAGCCAAACGTATTGATTTTTCGGGTAAGCCAAATGATATATTGGTATTAATAAATCCAGATGGAGAGATTGATAGTGTACTTTATGGCTATGAAGACGCTCCTCATTTAAGATGGAATGTTGCTGCATTATGTAAAAAATTACCGCCTGGAGTATATCAGTTTGATGCAGAAGCCTTATCGCCTGAAAGTGTATTCCAAATACATCTTGCATGGCACTTAGAGCAATATAAGTTTGATCGTTATCTGACCCAGGTTAAAACAAAAGTATTATTAGAAAATCACCCTAGTGTTGATCAAGAACGATTAAATGCGATGGTTAAATCTGTCACATGGGCTCGAGATCTAATCAATACACCTGCTGAAGATATGGGTCCTGAAGAATTAGCTCAGCAGTTTATTGATTTAGCACAAACCTTTAATGTTGATGTTGAGACGGTGGTGGGAGATGCACTTTTAGATGAAGGCTATCCACTTGTTCATGCAGTTGGGCGAGCAAGCCAAAGAGCACCACGTGTGATTAGAATGTCTTGGGGTGAAAGTGATCATCCTAAATTGACGTTGATTGGAAAGGGGGTATGTTTTGATACAGGTGGACTGAATTTAAAGCCTGGTGTCGGTATGCGTCGTATGAAGAAAGATATGGCAGGTGCAGCGCACGTTATCGCATTAGCTAATTTAGTCATGACTCTGGATTTACCCATCCAATTAGAGCTTTTTGTACCCATTGTGGATAATAACATTGGTTCTAAATCTTATCGACCTGGAGATATTTTCATAGCTAGAAATGGTAAGAGTGTAGAAATCGATAATACCGATGCTGAAGGCCGTTTGATTTTAGCCGATGTCTTGGTTGCAGCATGTGAGTCAGGATCTGATCTGATTATTGATTTTGCCACATTAACAGGTAATAGAGCCTTAGGAATTGTGGGTTCGTGCTTTTCTAGAAATGTAACCATGACTCGTAATATTCAAGACGTTGGTCATGGTGTTCATGATCCTGTTTGGAGTATGCCATTGGTTGAAGAGTATTGTGACTTATACAAAGGACCAATCAGTGATCTAGTCAATGTTGTACACACGCCTGTTGATTGTGGGACTGCAGTTGCTGCAGCATTTTTAGACCATTTTGTGGATCGTCAAACGGATTGGATTCATTGCGATATTTTAGGCCAAAACAACTTTGCACTCCCAGGTAAACCAAAGGGTGGTGATGTTTTTGGTATTCGTGCAATTTTTGAATTTCTAGAGCAACACTGGAATAAATAGTGGCACGCCCGGAGAGATTCGAACTCCCGACCGCCTGGTTCGAAGCCAGGTACTCTATCCAACTGAGCTACGGGCGCAATAAGGTTATCCTAATCAAATTTTAAGCATAAATAAAGCGTTGATATTTATTCGTCAGCTGGATTTTGATCTAAATACTGTTTCTTATCTTTCTTTTTCGCCCATTCATCAGCGTCTGCAGGTGGTGTCTTTTTGTGGTCAATCATTGGCCATTGTGTAGATAAGTCAGCATTAATTTGGATATATTCTTTTAAGTTGTGAGGTACATCATCTTCAGCATAAATAGCTTCAACAGGACAAGAAGGAACGCATAAATTACAATCAATACATTCTTCAGGATCAATTACTAGAAAGTTTTTGCCTTCTCTGAAGCAATCAACAGGACAAACCTCAACACAATCCATATATTTGCATTTAATACACGATTCAGTAACAACATAGGTCATAATCATTGATTATATGGCAACCTTTGGTGTATTAAAAGTGATTTATTTAAATAGATAAAATCATTAATAATGTGTTAATATAAAAGGATGATAAGTAAAGAAATGATTTTAGAGTGGCTCAGCGAAAAATTGGTCGGAGCAAAGATTGTTGTTCAAGGCGATGATGGTGCACATTTTCATGCAAAGATAGAATATAGTGGGTTTAAGGGCCTTACCAAGATAAAACAGCATCGAATAGTCTATGATGCGCTTGGAGAGCGTGTCGGTGGGCAGATACATGCATTGAGTTTAACCACGTTAGTTCCAGTAGAGGAGATTTAAATGGATATTAATGAAAAAATAACAGCTCAAATCAATCATGATGATGTTGTGTTGTATATGAAAGGTGATCCTACAATGCCGATGTGTGGTTTTTCTGCTCAGGTAGTACAGATTTTAGATCAATATGATATCGATTTTCAAAGTTATAACATACTCGCTGATGATGATTTACGTCAGGGTTTAAAGTTGTATAGTGATTGGCCAACATTTCCTCAATTATATGTAAATGGTGAGCTAATAGGTGGATGCGATATAATATCAGAAATGCACGACAGTGGTGAGCTTGCAACACTGCTTAAAGGTTAGTCCTCAGGCCATTCAATATTTTTTTGTTTACTAGTAGGGGGTATACTATTATCACGACGTTTAGAAATAGATTGGTGTTTGTCAATTTCCTTTCGTTGAGAACGAGTGGGTGCATTATCATTATCAAATTGTTGCATATATTGATCAATCGCACTTTTGAATTTTTTATTCATCTTTTTAAACCACATGATAGTCATCCTTTTAATCATTATTTTAAAAGAAATATACTAAAGATACAATGGCAATATTAAAAGACAATTATTCAAAATTCGTCAGCTGTGCTGAAAAACTCAATACACATGAGGCATTAATGCATGTGGATCATGCATTTATTCAGTTTTTAAAGCGTGAGTCTCAAGAGTTATCCACCAAGATCCAACAACAGCGTGAGCATAAGCATTACTTAAACCAGCAGGATATCATTGATATTAGTATTCATCTAGAAACATTTTTAGTTGATTTTTTTGATATAAAGTCAAAATATCATGAGTTACAGTCCAATTGGAACGAGTTGAGTGTTTTACGTTACCTGTATCAACATGTGCAAAAAGGTGTTCGACATCAATTTGGGCGTTTAGACCATACTGTTGAAAAACCAAAAGACAAGGTACTACAAAAATTTTTAGACGATACTGATGCCGCTGAACTTGCATTGGCAAATTATGCACAGTCACACCCTGAGGACAGTGAACGGATTCAGGCAGTTCTCTTATGGGCAAAACAACAGGGTTTTAAGTGGTTGTGTTTACGTTTTCCTGAAAAACGTGATCCGATGACCAGTGTGGATTATGAGGTAGATGATAAAAAACAAATGATCGGGAAACCAGAAATTCACCGTGATGGGTTTGATCATAACTTGTCTTACATTTCTGCGCGTGAGGCCTTTCATGAATCGCAGTATTGTATTTATTGTCATAAATCAAATACTGATTTTTGTAGACAAGGCTTTCCTGTGAAAAAAGGCCTACCAGAAATCAAAAAAGACGTCCATGAAGTTGATTTAACTGGATGTCCCTTGGATGAGAAAATTTCAGAAATGAACTGGTTACAACAAGTAGGGCACCCATTGGCAGCTTTTGCAGTTATTTTGTGTGATAATCCAATGGCGCCTGCTACTGGGCATCGAATATGCAATGATTGTATTAAAGCCTGTGTGTATCAAAAGCAGACACCTGTGGATGTTCCCAAAATTGAGAGTCATGTTTTAAAAGAAGTCCTATCACTTTCTTGGGGTGTGGAAATTTATAATCTATTGGTAAAGTGGAACCCACTACGAATACGCCAATGGGTACAACAGCCTGATCGCTCTGAAAGTGTTTTGGTCATGGGTATGGGGCCTGCGGGTTTTACGATGGCACATCATCTACGTATGGAAGGCTTTCAAGTAGTTGGTATGGATGGTATGGCCATGTCTTTATTGCCAAAAAAATGGATTGATAAACCCATTGAAAACTATCAGTCAATTTATGAAGCTGGTGAAAAAAGACCGTTCAGAGGGTTTGGTGGTGTTAGTGAGTATGGTATTACAGCGCGTTGGGATAAAAATTTTCTAAAACTCATTCAACTTTCATTATTAAGGCGAAATGTGCATTTACTTGGTGGTGTGCGTTTTGGTGGAACCATAAATTTTGATGATGCTTGGTCATGGGGCTTTAACCATTTTACAATTGCGGTGGGAGCAGGGTTACCCAAAGCTCTAGATATTCCAAATAGTATGGCGACAGGCATGCGACAAGCGAATGATTTTTTAATGAGCCTACACTTAGGTGCATACCATCATTCATCTGAACTTGAAATCCGTCTACCAGCCGTCGTCATTGGGAGTGGGCTCACTGCTGTCGATACAGCAACAGAGCTACAAGCGTATTATATCCGACAAGTGACTCGCTGTTATGACTATTATCAAATGTTGAAGGAAAAAAACCAAATAAACTCTGTAAAGCAGTCGTTATCAGCCAAACAATGGGCTGCATTAATGACTTTTGTAGAACATGGCTCTCAAATAAAACAGTGTCGTATTGAGGCTCAGAAAAAAAATAGTGATCCTAACTTCGCGCCACTTATTCGATCTTGGGGTGGTGTGACTATCATATATCGTCGATCCCTAGTCGAGTCTCCTGCATATCGTTTAAATCATGAGGAAGTTGATTTTGCATTCAAGCAAGGAGTGCAATATTTAGAATATACAACACCAAAAAAGGTACTTTTAGATGAAGATGAGCATGTTTGCGGTATTGAGGTGACAGACCAAAATGGTGATCCTCAGATTTTGGAAGCAGGCGCAATCCTTGCAGCCACGGGTGCTTATCCGAATATTGCATATGGGTTTGAGCATCGTGATGTATTGGAAAAAAATGGTCGATATTATCAAGGTTTTTATTGGAAGAATCATCAACTGATCAAAGCAGATTCTGGATTACATTGTAAAGATAAGCCCATAGCGCCACTTACAAATTATAATCAAGATGGTCATAGGGTATCATTTATTGGTGATGGTCAACCTGCTTTCCATGGGAGTGTAGTTAAAGCGATTGCATCAGCAGCACAGGCATATACTCAAATTGTTGATGTGATTGATGATGAAAAGCCAAGCGGTCATTTAGATTTAAATAAATTACACGCTGATTTTAAACAAGTCTTGATCAGCGAAAAGAAAATTGGACAGTGGTATCAAACCGTTATAAAAGCACCACTGATTGCGCGAAAGTGGAGGCCAGGACACTTTGTGCGTATGGAGTTTGATGATTGTAATGAGCCATTAACTGTTTACCCCTATGCTGCTGACGAAAGCTGTATCTATATTTATGGGTTACATCCAATTGAAGGAAAGTCCTTTAAATTAATGGGGCCATCAGGTGTGCATCTTTTTGAACCTAAAGAGAAAGGCGCTATCTTATTATATATTGATGAAGAGGGTGTTGGTGCAGGTTATAGTTTTGCCAAATCGTTAATTGAAAAGCATCATGAAGTGACTATTTTAACTAATCAAGCCAGCTTTCCCATCTTAAAAGAAATACCAGGTGTTCAGTTAGAAACCTCTTCAAGACAATTATTGAAACACCATTATTCGCACGTCTGGGTATTGGCAAAGCCTGAGGGTGTTGAGGTGATTCAAAGCATGAAAAAAGATGGTTACTTTATGGACACAACAGATTTTGTTGCAGCGACCTATGGTCCAATGCAATGCATGTTAAAAGGAGTATGCGCTCAGTGTTTACAATGGCAAATTGATCCAATGACACATCGACGAACAAAAGCAGTGTATGCATGCTCTTGGCAACACCAGCCGATGGATATTGTTGCATGGGATCACGCACAACAACGAAGAAAAGTTAATCCAGTCTTGAAAACCATGTCACAAATGTGGTTAAACTATCCTAAGGAAACTTAAATGGAATATTTGTTACATCTCGATTATTATCTACTATCACTTATACCTAAGATTGGATCAGGTATCTATTTATTATTATTCCTTGTCATTTTCCTTGAATCAGCCTGTATTTTAACCCCATTTTTACCTGGTGATGGTTTATTGTTTGCACTTGGTTTGCTGATTGCTAAAAATATGCTCAGTGCAACCATTTTGATCCCATTAGTATTTTTATCTACAGTCGCAGGATATACCCTCAATTATTTTTTAGGCACATTGTGTAGTAAGAAAATACTACCCTGGTTACAACGATGGGATCTAGAAAAGCATTATGAAAATACACGAAAACATTTTCATGAAAATGGTACGAATTCACTTTTACTGGGTCGTTTTATTCCAATATTTAGAACATTTTTACCTTTTGTGAGCGGTGTTTTCAATATTACATTTAGTCGATTTATGATCGCAAACCTTTTAGGAGCCACGATTTGGTTGACGGTTTTATTTACTTTTGGCTGGATTGTGGGCAAAATTCCGATGCTTGAATCCTTCGGGGCAACATTCATTATTCTCATCATGATCATTAGTATGTCTCCCATGACCATTGGGATTATTAAACATTTTATAAGACGCGTAAAATGGTCACCATCGTAGGCGGTGGGCAATGGGGACAGGCATTAGGACAATTGATTCAAAAGTCTCATCCTATTTCTTTTTTGCTTCGTAATGCCAATCATCCGCACATAGCACCAAAACTTATTACTAACCAGTGGAAGGCAGATTCGATATTGCTTTATGCAGCACCTGCCAAAGTGTTTCCACAAGTGATAATGCCAGTTTTAAAATCTCCTCCTGAAATGATCATCATTACTTCAAAAGGATTATTTGAATATGACCATCAAATTTGGTTTTATGATGACTGGTTGCGTGCACATAATTACATGGGTGAGGTTGTTTTTTTATCAGGACCTTCTTTTGCAGGAGAGGTAAAGTCGGGTGCTCCAACTGTAGTAAATGTTTGTTGTCAAAATATAGACACCACATTAACGGTTATGAATCTTTTTAAGGGTTCAAATTTATTGTGTCGCCAATTAAAGGATGTGAAAGGCATTCAATTGATGGGAGTCTTTAAGAATATTCTTGCCATATTAATCGGTTGGCTTTCTGCAAAACAATGTAGTTCAAATAGCTTATCTGCTGTCATGGTGCAGATGATTCATGAAATGATGAGGCTGATTGAAAGTCTTGGTGGTCATGCAGATACTGTCTATGAGTATGCTGGAATAGGGGATGTGATATTAACCGCTTCAAGCAATCAATCTAGGAATTTCCGGTTTGGTCAATTAATTGCTAATGGTCTATCCGTAGCTGATGCCAAAGACGCCATTGGTGAAGTCGTCGAAGGTGAATCATCATTAAACACGTTAACGCAATTACTTAAGCAGCATGCTTTAAGCTCTAAGCTTGCATCTACGACCCATGAACTCCTTTCTAATAATATGAGCTTAGATGAGAGCTTCAAGCTTATTTTTAGTGATTATAATTAAACGCTTGTTGGCGTAATGCCTCAAATAAACCAATTGCAACAGTGTTTGAAAGATTAAGACTGCGTTGATTTTTTGACATGGGAATGCGTACACAGGTGCTTTGTTCGTGATTGCGAACTGATAATGGTAACCCACGAGTCTCAGGACCAAAAATTAAAATACTGGGCTTTGAATATGATGGAGTATGATATGCAATATTCCCATGTGTTGAAAAGCTAAAAAAGCTATGGCCTTTCCGAGATGCTATCCATGAATCAAAAGAAGCGTAAATCGTTAAATTTGCAGTATCATGGTAATCTAATCCAGCTCTTTTTAATTGTTTATCATCAATTTTGAATCCGAGTGGTTCGATTAATGAAAGTTTTGTATCAGTATTAGCACAGAGCCTGATAATATTCCCAGTATTAGGTGGTATCTCAGGCTCATAAAGAACAATTTCATTCATTACGAAGTTGTTCGTAGATCTTGTTTCGTTTTGTTAGATAGGCTTCTCGAACCGCAATGTAACGATCTAGCTGCAGTGCCATTAAATCTTCGTATTTTAGATATTGTGCACGGTTATTGACTACTTCTAAGATGTCAGCAGAATCAATGATCCAGCTATCTGCATTAATCGTTGTGTAGTATGCGAGTGCAGATTCTGGGATTTTTCCAATCGTATCACGTAAGGTTGATGGACCTACAAAGGGAATCATTAAGAATGGTGTCTTTGCATTTCCTGTCCACATGGCAAGTGTCATTCCAAAATCTTGAGGTCTCTTTTGAATGTCGGCCACTTGGCTTGCAACATCATTTAATCCAAACACACCTAATGTTGAATTGAGCCAGAAACGGTGAAGGTCATCAGATGCACCTTGACCATTTAACTGAAGCACATCGTTTACAAATCGAAGTGGTTCATTTAAATTGCTAAAGAAATTTACGATAATCAACTGAACATCATTGACAACAATGGCATCATAAACCTGACTTATTGGCTTAATAATAAATCGATCAATTGTATCATTAAAATGAAAAATGCCACGGTTAATGGGCTCAATTGGATCTTGTGGGTGATTTGAACTGCATGCTGATAATGCAACTATTAATAAAAAAATAGAACTTCTAATCATATCTTAATCCTCAACTCTCAATCTTGTTTAGTGTAAATGAGTTTACCACTCGTTGGCAAATAAATTTCATTTTTAGTTAAATCATATTGAATATTGTCCGAAATGAGCAATTGGTGAAATGTAATAATATGCGTGTTACCAACGGTTGCATATTTTTTGTTTTGTTCATCAATTACTAGTTCTTCACAGGATATTTTAGAGAGTTTATCAACATTACTTCGACCTACAACATGTTCTCTAAGAACAGTGGTATTGTTATTTAAGTTCATGGTGGCGTAGTTGGCATGGAGCTCCCAGAATTCTTTTTGGTTTGTTTTACGAGTAATCCAAGGAGCCGCAACCGACCAAACGTTTTTTTTGTCTTCAGTTGCTTTTTGTGATTTGATTTCAATTACTTGAGTAGGGTCTTGAGCTGTGATTTTTGCATCATCAAAATAAGATACTTGTGTTTTGGAGTTTGAATGATGGCGGTGGTGTTTGAAAAAATGTAGTGGTAAGAATGCTGTTATTAAGCAGCATAAACTGAGCGATAACAGCGTTTTATTCATGAGAAAAGTTTAAGAAGATCATGAATATGCACCAAACCCACAAATTGATTTTGTTTTGAAAATACCAAAAGGGATGTAATAGCATGTTGTTGCATGGTTTGGAGTGCCTCTTTGGCTAAAGTAGATGTTGAACAGGTTCTATAACTTTGATTTGCTACATTAAGGACAGCAATGTTTAGATCTGGTTGCTGTTCGATGGTCCGTCGTAAATCCCCATCAGTGAAAATCCCCATTACGGATCCTTGTTCCTCAATGATGACACATCCACAAAGCCCACTAGTCATTAAAGAAAGTAGATCTAAAACGGTATCTGTGGGTGTACACATCGGCAATTGGCTTTTAGGTCTCATGACTGTTTCAACCGTAATATTTAATAGTTTTCCAAGGTTCCCTGCGGGGTGATTGGCTGCAAAAGTATTTACAGAGATGCCTTTTTGTTGGCAAACACACATTAAAAGTGTGTAACCCATACTTAACATTGTTACCAGGCTTGTGGTGGGCATCATGTGTAGAGGCCACGCTTCATCCGTTATTTTGGTATGGATATCTAAACAAACAGTAGCAATCTTCCCCAACTGACTTTCCACATTGTGAGTAAAAAGGATGGTTTTTTTCGGTTCAACAGAGCGATGTATGTTGTATATATCAGGGCTTTTACCTGAAAAACTAAAATATAGTACTAAATCCTCACTTGGATTTACGATCCCCATGTCTCCATGGTTAGCTTCGTTGGCATGTAAAAATACAGCGTTTAATCCAACACTTTGAAAGCTCGAACAGATCAGGCGTGCAAGATGCCCTGTCTTACCTAAACCACAAAAAACTAACTTTCCTTTGGTATTTAGGATAAGTTCTAGTGCCTCATTAAATGAGTTATCAAGGTTTGTTGCCAGGTTAGAAATTTTTTGGGAAAAATGCTCCAGTAGCTCTGTAGCTTGGGTATTTAATGATGTTGCTTTTACACTTGCCATAACTGTTTCAAATAGGATATGCTCGAATGATTATGATAGCTAATTTAAATTCAAAAATAAATCCTAAAGAGGAGAACTTTTTAGAAGTTCAGAATGTTAGCTTTCATCGTGATACACATAAGGTCATAAAGAACATTTCATTAAAAATAAAAAAAGGTAAGATCGTTGCGATCATGGGTCCAAGCGGAACAGGTAAAAGTACACTGCTTAAGCTTTTAACGGGTCAACTCAAGCCGCGTCATGGTAAAGTGACTGTCATGGGTCATCGTGTGGATCAGTTGAAGAATAAATCCTTACTTGAGTATCGAAGGAAAATTGGTGTTTTGTTGCAACAAAATGCATTGTTCAATGGGCTCAGTGTATTTGAAAATGTAGCGTATCCTCTGAGAGAAATATATGATCTCCCTGAAGAAATCATTCAATCCATTGTGCGTTTAAAACTAGAGTGTGTTGGGTTGAGGGGCGCAATGTCCTTAAATCCTGATCAGTTATCTGGTGGTATGGCACGACGGGTTTCTTTAGCCCGGGCAGTTATTTCAGACCCTGATCTAATGTTTTATGATGAGCCATTTACAGGTCAAGATCCCATTACTCGAGTTATGTTAATGAATCTTATTAAAAGATTACATGATCATTTAAACATGACCAGTATTATTATTTCGCATCAAGTTGAAATGATGAATCAGATTGCCGATGAGGTCTTTATATTATCTAATGGTCATATTGTAGCTTCAGGTACACCGACACAGGTATTTAAAAGCTCAGATCCTGTTGTCAGGCAGTTTGTTGATGGCTATGTGGCCTCCAAAGAGGTTGCTTTCCATCATCCTGCTGTGGATATAAGAAAGGATCTCTTATGAAAAATTATTTAATACAGCTGGGTTCCGGAACAATATCATCCATCGAAGGTCTTGGAAAAGGTGCTTGTCTGACCATTAGCGCATTGATCCGTTTTTTTGTGAATCGACGTAACTGGGTATCCTTAATTGAACAGATCCACTTCATGGGGGTTCTATCTTTACCGTTAATTGGTATGTCTGCCTTTTTTATAGGGATGGTGTTTACTGTACAATCTTACATTGTGCTTGAAGCATTTGGTGCTGCCAGTGAAGTTGGTCTAGTGCTTGCAATGAGTATTTTTAGAGAGTTAGGTCCCGTGATATCAGCATTATTGTTTGTAGGGCGGGCAGGATCGTCTGTGACTGCAGAGCTTGGGCTAATGAAGACCACTGATCAAATGACCTCAATGGAGCTGATGTCTGTTGATCCGATTACTCGAACCATTGCTCCAAAATTACTTGCAATGGTCGTATCACTCCCACTTTTGACTATTATCTTTAATTGGATTGCACTGGTCGGTAGTTCATTTGTTGCACAAGGTTTATTAGGTATGGACGGTGGTACATTTTGGTCGAATATTCAAAATGGTGTTTCATTTAAGGTGGATGTATTGCCTGGTATTTTCAAGTCTATTGTTTTTGCTGTTGTAATTGGCTGGGTTGCGTTTTATCATGGATACTTTGGAGTTGCGACACCAACAGCCGTTGCAAAAAATTCGACTAAAACAGTCGTGCAAGGGTCGATGTTGATATTAGCATTTGACTATATACTTGTTTCATTTATTGGGTGGGCATAGAGAAATGAACTCAAAAATTAATCTGATCGTAGGAAGTTTTGTTGCCTTTGGGTTCGCGTGCTTATTTTTAATTGCGCTAAGAGCCAGTACTGTAGAGCCTGTATTTTCTGAAAGTGGTTATCATGTAACTGCTAATTTCAATGATGTCACTGGCGTTAATGTGCGATCGCCCGTGCGTATCGCTGGTGTAAAGGTTGGTTTTGTCGAGTCAATTGTGTTGCATCAAGGTAACTTTCAGGCAAAAGTTACTGTTTTTTTGGAAAAAAGATTTGATAAAATACCTAAAGATAGTGAGCTTTCAGTTACAACAGAGGGGCTTTTGGGCGCTAAATATTTAGAGCTTACTCCTGGTTTTGATGATCAATATTTACGTGAGGGTGACGAAATTGTTAAAACGGTTTCCTCACTAAGTTTAGAGAAGCTTTTAGGTAAGATTGCAACGTCTTTTACAATGGAGAAATGATATGAGATTATTTTTGGTATTCCTTTTTGGTTTTATGAGTTGGGCTTGGGCTGAGGAACCTAATGTATTTTTGCAAAAGAAGATAGCCCCAATGATCAATCTCATCAATCAGAGTTCTGGTAAAAACAGTAATGATGACGTTTTAGTGAACAAGCTCACTACCATGGTATTACCTATCGTTGATGAAGCCGGTATTTCAAAGTCTGTCACTGGAAAATATTGGAATACAGCCAGTCCATCCATGCAGACTAAATTTTCAACCAAATTCGTTCGTTTAATTATCCGTTCATTCATTGCATACATCACTGCTGGTGATGGTGTTGAGGCTAAATACCGACCAGCAAGTGGAAGCGGTAAGATGGTGACTGTAAATTCTCAAGTACGATTCAAAACAGGTGAGAAGTGGAGTGTTGATTACCTTCTTTCTAAAAATGATGAGGGCTGGTTGATCGAGGACATTACTCTCGATGGTTTGAGTCTGGTTAGTAGTTACCGTGAACAATTTAAACCAATTTTGAATGAGAAAGGATTTGATGGCTTATACCAACTTGTAAGTAAGGTCGCAAAATAATCCGTGAAACAAATTGCTATCCCAAATCAATTGAGTTTTGAGAACGTTAAGCTTGTTTTTCAAGATGCGCAAGTATTGATGTCAAATAATAAAGCGGTTGAAATTAGTTTTGATTATCTCGAAAATCCGAATTCAGTTTGTGCCGCTTTGATATTAGCATGTATCAAGTATGCAAAAAAAACAAAGTGTCAAATTCAATTTTTGCACGTCCCAAAGGGTGTTTTTATTTTTATGGAACATGATGACTTAATTCATCATGTCAAACAGTATTGTGTTTAAAGGTGGTTATAAATGCAAAAATTAGTAATTGATGGGCCAACAAAGCTTTCAGGGCTGATACAAGTCGCAGGTGCTAAAAATTCTGCCCTCCCTATATTAGCTGCTACCATCCTATGTGGTGAGTCAGTATATATTCGAAAAATGCCGCATTTAAAGGACATTACTACCATGTTGTCCCTATTAAGTAATATGGGTATGGAGTTTAGTGTTGATCATCAGCTTAATGTGCGCGTACTCAATCCAACATTAAAGGTTTTTTCAGCGCCATATGATCTGGTTAAGACAATGCGTGCATCAATTCTTGTGCTTGGACCAATGCTTGCGCGATATGGTCAGGCTAGGGTTTCTTTGCCAGGTGGGTGCGCAATTGGGACTAGGCCCATTGATCAGCATCTTAAGCTCTTAAAGCAAATGGGGGCAACAATTAGTGTTGAAGATGGGTATGTGATTGCTTCTGCAGATAAGTTACAAGGTGCTAATCTAACATTCGACAAAGAAACAGTGACTGGTACTGAAAACATCATAATGGCTGCTTGTTTCGCAGAAGGTAAGACTGTGATTAGAAATGCTGCAAAAGAACCAGAGGTTGAGGATTTAGCAGATTTTATAAATGCAATGGGTGGTAAAGTCACTGGTGCTGGTACTAGCTGTATAGAGATTATCGGTGTTGATGCATTGGGTGGTGGCTCATATAATGTAATTCCTGATCGTATTGAGGCTGGAACACTTTTAATTGCTGGGGTTATGATGGAAGGTGATATCAAGTTGGTTGATTGTCGAGCTGATCATCTGACTGCAGTTATTGAGTTGTTGCGTGAGAGTGGTGCGACTATAGATATTGATGGCGATTCCATTCATCTGAAAATGGTTGGTCGTCCTAAGAGTGTATCTTTAACTACTGATGTTTACCCAGGCGTGCCAACGGATTTACAAGCCCAGTTTATTGCACTAAATTGTATTGCCGAGGGTCGAGCTCGCGTAGAAGAGACAATATTTGAGAATCGGTTCATGCATGTTCCAGAGCTTATAAGGATGGGTGCTTCGATTCAACTATCAAAAAATGTTGCAATCATTGACGGTGTGCCAGATTTAGTAGGTGCTCAGGTAATGGCCACAGATTTACGTGCTTCTGCTGCACTAATTTTGGCAGGATTAAGGGCTAGAGGTCAAAGTGTATTGGATCGTATCTATCATATAGATCGCGGTTATTCAAATATCGAGGAGAAATTCAGTAAATTAGGTGCAACCATTCAAAGGCAACCCTCTAATACCTATGCAGACTAAAGTATTTATAGTTTTATTGGGGTTGTTTGTCTTAAGTGGCTGTTCTTCTCATCGTCAAACGCCAGCGCCTTTACTCGATCTATCATATGATCGATCTCAGTTCTTGTATCATCAGGTAGGTCGTGATGAAACAATGAGTGATATTGCTAATGCATATGATGTGAATGAATCTGAGCTTTATGCAGCAAATCGCCTAAGCCCGCGTTCGAGTCTAAAGAGAGATTCGGTTGTGAAAATACCACAATACATTGCTCAATCAAAACCAACTCGAGCCAAAAAAACTGTATCAAAGCCCCTCAAATTGCCAACTAGCTGGGGTAAGCTTTCTTCTCTCAAGTACACTGCGCGGGAGGATCAGCGTGGTGGTTGGATTGTTGGATTGAGTCGACAGGTTAATGTTATTTCTCCAGCAAGTGGTCGAGTAATTTTTGTCGGAGAGAATGTCAAAGACTTGGGTCATCTAGTCCTAATTGATCACGGCAATCATCGCGTATCTACGTTTGGATTGCTCGAAAATTATGTCGTTCATAAAGGGGATCGCATAAAAAAAGGTCAAAAAGTCGGCAGATCAAGTAAAAATAATGATGGAAAATCAATGTTTTACTACGACATAAGAAAAAAATAGAAAAAAACCATTGCATTTATTATTTTGGTGTGAAATTATAAAAATAACAGTAAGGATTACTGTAATTGTCAAAAAAAGGAGTTTACCATGACAGATACTATCTACCCAAACCAAAAAACTGATACCGTTAAAATTGATTTTGATGCTACTTCATTGTACCTCAAGGAAATCGGATTTTATGATTTATTAACCGCTGAAGAAGAGCTTAAATATTCAAGGCTTGCACTCAAAGGTGATAAAAAAGCGTATCAAAAAATGATTGAATCTAATTTACGTTTAGTGGTTAAAATCGCTCGTCGATATTTGGACCGTGGCTTAGCATTTTTAGATTTAATTGAAGAGGGCAATATCGGCCTTATGCATGCTTTGGATAAATTTGATCCTGAAAAGGGTTTTAGATTTTCTACTTATGCTACTTGGTGGATAAAGCAATATATTGAAAGATCTATCATGAATAACAGTCGAACCATTCGGTTACCTGTTCACGTGATCAAGCAATTAAATATATGCCTTAGAAAATATCAAGAACTCAGTGTTGTCCAAGATGGGAAAGTAGATCCTGAAGACATAGCAAAAGCACTTGATAAGCCTTTAGATGAGATTCGTTGGTTATTATCTTTGAAAAATGATTCTATTTCATTAGACCTTCAAGTTTATGATGATTCTGAAAATTCACTTGTAGAGTCTGTTGAGAGTGATTCAACCGATCCATTTGAAGATGTGAGTGAAGATAAAATGAGACAGCTATTAACTGGTTGGTTAGGGAAGTTGACTCAGTTAGAACAGGATGTAATCATTAGAAGATATGGACTTTATGGTCATGATGCAGCTACATTGGAAGAAGTAGGGCGCTCGTTAGACTTAACACGTGAGCGTATAAGACAGATTCAAATGCGTGCTTTAGACCAACTTAAAGTACTGATGTCACAAGATAACCTTGACAAGGATGAATTAAACGATTAAATGTAATATCATGAAACTAATTATAGGTATAGTACTCACATGGGCATAGATATAAAATATTTGAAAGAGATAATTGCAGTTGCAAAAGAGAGTGGTCTCAATGAGATTGAGATCACTGAAGGTGATCAATCGTTTCGTTTTGTTGTGGATAAAATGAATGTGCCTGAAGTTCCAACACCTGCGACCCAAGTCACACCACCAGCACCAATACCACAAGAGCCTGTGAAAGAAGTCAGAGATGATTTGTTTAAGGTGCGTTCACCAATGGTAGGAACCTCCTACTTATCACCATCTCCAGGATCACAGCCTTTTGTAAACGTGGGACAACGTGTAAAAGAAGGTGATGTAATTTGTCTTATTGAAGCGATGAAAATGTTTAACAAAGTCAGAGCATCTAAAAATGGGGTTGTACGCCGAATTTTGGTTGAGGATGGCGGTGCTGTGGAATTTGATCAAGCTTTAATCGAGTTAGATGAAGCATGACCTCCATTTTAATTGCAAATCGCGGGGAAATTGCACTTCGAATCCTTAAGACTTGCAAGGCGCTCGGTTTAAAAACAATCGCTGTTTATTCTTCTGTAGATGCTGATCTTCTTCATTTAAGATTAGCAGATCAAGCGGTATGTATTGGACCTGGAAATGCTGCTCAAAGTTATTTAAATATTCCAGCAATTATAAGTGCTGCAGAAGTGAGTGGTGCAGAATATATCCATCCAGGTTATGGCTTTTTATCTGAGAATCCAGATTTTGCATTACAAGTTGAAGCCAGTGGATTCAAATTAGTGGGCCCGACGTCTGAAGTGATTCGGACCATGGCAGATAAAACTAGTGCTCGAAAGTTAATGACTGAGATTGGTGTGCCATGTGTGCCTGGTTCTGCTGTGTTGCAGAGTCCTGAAGATGCATTGCATGCTGCTGAAAGCATAGGCTACCCAGTTCTTTTGAAAGCTGCCGGTGGTGGTGGAGGCCGAGGGATGTCCTTAGTAAACCACCCAAAAGCAATGCATGATGCTTTTTATGCGACTCAAAAAGAGGCTAAGGCTGCTTTTAACGATGGTCGAATTTATGTTGAAAAATATCTACAAAACCCAAGACATATTGAGTTTCAAATATTAGCTGATCACTATGGTCACGTTATTTGTTTAGGAGAGCGTGATTGTTCAATCCAAAGACGTCATCAAAAGCTCATTGAAGAATCCCCAGCATTTGGTCTATCGGATAAGGTCCGTAAAACGATGATGGAATTATGTATTTCAGCAGCAAAAACAATTAAATATCGAGGATTAGGTACATTTGAGTTTTTGTATGATAAGGGTCAGTTTTACTTTATAGAGATGAATACCCGTATTCAAGTTGAGCATCCAGTTACTGAAATGGTTACAGGAATTGATTGTGTCGAACATCAGCTTCGTGTTGCACTTGGTGAAAAGTTAGCGTTAAGCCAATCTGATATTAAAATGCGAGGACATGCTATTGAATGTCGAATTAATGCAGAAGACCCAAGTAAAATGTTGCCATCTCCAGGACTCGTTAAGGATTACCATGCTGCTAGTGGTATTGGGGTGCGTGTTGATTCTCATCTATACAATGGTTACCGAGTACCGCATCATTATGATTCCCTTATTGCTAAA
>CACKTD010000002.1 GCA_902603055.1 Coxiellaceae bacterium
ACTTTCTGAAAAGACGATTGCAATCAACCGTACTGCAAAAGTCGTTGAAGGTGGTAGGATTTTCAGTTTTTCTGCAGTTGTTGTAGTGGGAAATGGAGCAGGAAAAGTTGGTTTTGGAATTGGAAAGTCTGACGAAGTTCCAGTAGCGGTTCAAAAGGCTACAGACCAAGCAAAAAAATCCATGATTTCTGTAGATCTCAAAGGACATACACTTCAACATCAAATTACTGGTGTGCATGGTGCAACACAAGTCTTTATGAAGCCTGCCGCAGATGGTACAGGTATTATTGCTGGAAGTGCGGCAAGAGCTATCTTTGAAGTGCTTGGTGTCCAAAACGTCTTATCAAAGTGTTATGGTTCAACAACAGCTATTAATGTTGTTAATGCAACTTTTGATGGATTAAAAAGACAAGTAACATTGAAAATGATGTCTCAGAAAAGAGGGATTGATCTACGTAAACGTTTCCAAGCCGTAAAAAAGGATAAAGCATGAGTGATAAGAAAGTTTTAGTCAAATTAGTTCGTTCTTTAATTGGTCAGAATGACCGAGTAAAGGCAACTGTCAAAGGTTTAGGGTTGACTTTCAAAATTGGTTCACACCAAAAGTTGAATGATACACCTCAAGTGCGTGGTATGATTAATAAAGTTAATCATTTAATTCAATGGGAAGCAGTATGATGTTAAATCAAATTAAATCATCAAAAGCATCAAGACCAAGTGCCCTAAGAGTAGGTCGTGGTGCTGGTAAATGTGGAAAAACATGTGGAAGAGGTCATAAGGGTCAAAAATCCAGATCTGGTGGTATGCCACCAATTGGGTTTGAAGGTGGTCAAATGCCTTTACATAGAAGACTGCCAAAGTTTGGTTTTACCTCTCAGGTATCTTTAACACACAAAGAGTTAAGACTCAGTGAAGTTGTAAATGGTGCTACTAAAAGTAAGGTTGAAAAGATTGATCTAATTACACTTAAAAAGCTAAATTTAGTTAATGCAAATATTAAAACTGTAAAAGTTTTCAAATCTAGACATTGTAAGATCTCTAACCCTTTACATATTCAGAAAGATATCAGAGTATCTAAAGGTGCTATTGATATGATCAAAAAAGCTAAGGGAACCGTTGAAGCATAATGATAAGCTCAGATTCGTATAAAGAAATTACAAATCGACTATTGTTCATGTTGTTTGCGGTTGCGATTTTTAGACTAGGAGCTCATATTCCTGTTCCTGGTGTGGATTTTGTACGACTAGCTGACTATTTTTCAAAATATCAGGGTGGAATTATTGGTTTATTCAATATGTTTTCAGGTGGTGCGTTTTCAAGATTGACTATTTTTGCATTGGGTGTTATGCCCTATATTTCTTCATCAATTATAATGCAGCTATTATCTACTTCTTTACCAACTTTAATGCAGCTTAGAAAAGAAGGAGACTCTGGGCGTAGAAAAATATCTCAATATACACGTTATCTTGCTGTCGCAATTGCAGCATTACAGGGCTCTGCTACAACTTCTTGGCTTATATCACAAGATCTAGTGATTGACGCATCCTTACTCTTTTTTGTAACCTCTGTTGCAACACTTGTTACTGGAACGATGTTTCTCATCTGGCTTGGAGAGCAAATGACAGAAAAGGGAGTTGGTAATGGTATATCCATTATCATTGTTTTAGGAATTGTTGCAAGGCTACCTCAAGCATGTGGACAAATTATTAGCCAGGTTCGACAAGGTCAGATGTCATCAATGATTTTAATTGGCTTGAGTTTCTTTGTCATAGGTTTAATCATGTTCGTTGTCTATATGGAAAGGGCTCAACGTAAAATAGCTATTAACTACCCAAAAAGACAAATGGGTAATAAAATGTATGGTGGGCAAACAACATCTTTACCACTTAAAATCAATATGGCTGGTGTAATCCCACCAATTTTTGCATCTATGATTATAATGTTTCCTGGAACACTTTTGAATTGGTTTGGTAATCATTCACAAAATACAATCATTAGTGAGCTTATCTATTCAATATCCCCCGGCCAACCCTTATACCTATTTCTATTTTCATTGGCAATCATATATTTTGCTTTTTTCTATACGGCTTTAATGTTTGAACCCAAAGATATTGCAGATAATTTAAAGAAATCTGGAGCAATCGTTAGAGGTATTCGACCTGGTAGAAATACAGCTGATTACATACAGAACGTTATGACTAGACTTACACTTCTTGGTAGTGTATACTTGGTTTTTGTGTCATTAATTCCACAATTTTTGATTCAAGCATGGAAGGTTCCATTTTATTTCGGTGGTACTTCCTTATTGATAATTGTGGTAGTATTAATGGACTTTGTTGGTCAATTACAGACACATATGTTGCCTGCGCAATACCAAGATATTGGTGGTAAGTCAGGGAAATCGAAAAAAGGTAAATTACATTTATTGAGATGAAAAAGTTATGAAAGTACGTGCATCCGTAAAAAAAATCTGTAGAGCTTGTCAAGTGATTAAACGTCATGGCAGGATTCGTATAATTTGCAAAAATCCTAAACACAAGCAAAGGCAAGGTTGAATATGAGTATTGTAATCGCTGGTAGAATACTACCTCCAAATAAACATGTTGTTATTTCATTAACAAGTATATACGGGGTTGGCAGAAGCCTGTCCAAAAAAATATGTGCAAACCTTAAGATAGAGGAATCAACAAAACTTTCTACACTTACTAATGAGCAGATTGATTCTATAAGAGAGCAAGTTGGCGATTTAATGGTCGAAGGCGATCTTAGACGTGAAATTAATATGCACAAGAAAAGATTATTAGATATTGGTTGTTATCGTGGAATCAGACATAGAAGAGGTCTTCCAGTAAGGGGTCAGCGTACAAAAACTAATGCTAGAACTAGAAAAGGTAAAAAGAGAGGATAATTATGGCAAAGTCACGTATTAAAGTTTCGAAATCGGGTATTGCAGTAATTAATTCTACTTTTAACAATACCATTGTTACTATCACAAATCCGAATGGAGATGTTGTTGCTTCTTCAAGTGGTGGTGTTACTCAAAAGGGTGCTAGAAAAGCTACTGCATTTGCAGGTGAAGAAGCTGCTAAAGCAGCAGCTAGCAAGGCTTCTGAACTCGGTATGGATGAAGTACATGTTAAAATAATTGGTGCTGGAAATGCACGTGATTCGGGCACAAGAGGCTTGTACTCTGGTGGCTTAAAAATATTGACTATTAGTGAATTAACTGGAATTCCACATAATGGTTGTCGTCGACGTAAGAAGAAGAGAGTTTAATTATGTCTAATAATAATCGATTTAGAAAAGATGCTTGTGGCCTATCCCGTAGAGTGGGTATGGATCTTGAGCTTAAAACTGGCTCTATCGAAAAAAAATGTCGTTTTGAGCAATTACCTGGAAAACCTGCGGGCAGACGTTCTCGTACCTCTGACTTTGGAAATCAATTAAAAATGAAACAAGCTATGCGTTTTTATTATGGCGTGAGTGAGAAACAGTTCAGAAATTTATATAAGAAATCTGATGGTATGCAAGGTTCAACTGGTGATAACTTACTCATTAATCTTGAGTCACGTTTAGATAACGTGGTATACCGTTTAGGATTTGCTAGTACACGTGCTGAAGCAAGGCAAATGATTAATCATGGTCACATACAAGTCAATGATATACGAGTAAATATTCCTTCGTATTCTGTTTGTGTTGATGATCAGATAGAAGTTATTAAGAAGTTCCAAAAGCATGAGCGTGTAGTAAATGCCACAGAACTTTTTAAACAAAAAGAACCTATAGAATGGTTAGAACGTCAAAAAAATACATTTTCAGGAAAGGTATTAGCAAATGCTACACCAGAATACTTTAAAGAAATGTTCAAAGTTAACTTAGTCATCGAGTTATATTCAAAGTGAGATAAAATATGTCAACAAATGAAAGTAATCTATATTCAATTCAAGGTCTACATCATCCAACTAAAATTGATGTTAAGGAAAAAGCACTTAATACACTGTTAGTGCAATTAGAACCATTTGAGAGAGGTTTTGGGTATACTGTCGGAGTTGCTTTAAGAAGAATTTTATTATCTTCAATACCCGGTTGTGCAATTACTGAAGTAGAGATTGAGGGTGTTGATCATGAATATTCAACAATTGAAGGTGTCAAAGAGGATGTAGAAATCATCTTAATGAATTTGAAAGGTGTTTCAATTAAAAATAATCAAAATTCAGACCTTATTCTTACTATTGACGCATCCAAACCTTGTATCATTACCGCTAAGGATATTGGTATCGAAGGTCAAGCTGAGATCATGAATCCAGATCACCATATCGCAACAGTAACGGGTGATGTTAAATTTAAAGTACGAATGGTTGCTAAAATGGGTTATGGTTATTTAAAGTCAGATTTTGAGGACGAAAGTTCTACTGATCGTGTTGGTGTAATGAAGATATCAGCATCATTTAGTCCTATTGTAAGATGTGTGTATGAAGTTAAAAATGCACGTGTAGAAAATAGAACTGACCTAGACAAACTAGTACTTGAAATTGAAACTAACGGAACAATTGAAGCAACGGATGCAATTAAATATGCAGCAACTATTTTACAACATCAGCTGCATGCTTTTGCTGAATTAAATATTCAACCAATAGCTGTTGAGCAGGAAGAAGAAGATATTGTAAATCCATTACTTAATCAGTCTGTAGATGTACTTGAATTACCTGTTAGAGCTGGGAATTGTTTAAAAGCAGAGAACATTCATTATATTGGTGATCTTGTTAATAAACATGAATCTGATCTTTTGAAGGTGCCAAACCTAGGTAGAAAATCACTGAATGAAATTAAAGTAATTTTAGCTGATAAAGGCTTGTCATTGGGTATGCCAAATGAAAACTGGGAATCTCCTAAATTAGACGAATATGGAATTGAGGACTAATCATCATGCAACATCGTTCTGGAAAAAAATATTACGGCCGTAATGCACCTCATCGCAAAGCGATGTTTAAAAACCTTGCTCAAGCCCTTATTAAAAATAGAGTTATTAAAACAACACTCTGTAAAGCTAAAGGCCTTCGACAATTCGTAGAACCAATCATTACATGCGCAAAAGTTGATAATGATGCGAACCGTAAAAAAATATTTGCTAAGTTACGTGACAAAGAATCTTGTAAGCTTGTTTTCGAGCATATTGGCCCAACTATGTTGAAAAGGCCTGGTGGTTATACTCAGATCTTTAAATGTGGCTTTAGAGCAGGTGATAACGCTCCTATGGCTATTATTAAGTTAATGGATACAGACACCATAAATGCAAAGGTTCTGGAAAGTAAAAAAGCACTAGAAGAAGCTAAGCAAACAGAATCTAAATCAAGTACTGATTCAAAAGTTAAGACTAAATCAAAGAAGGTTTCTAGTAAAGCTAAATCTGATGAAAAGAGTGTAAAGTCTTCAGCTAAAGATACTAAGAAATCTAGCAAAAAAGAAGATAAATAGAGCTTACATCAAATGATGCATAAGATTTATGGATCCGTATATCATAAACTTGAATGCCTTGTGGAATAGATAAAATCCGGCAAGACCTGCTACATATAATCCGATAAACCACAAATAAGAATTAATATTTGATGACTTCATGAACCTTACCTTTAAATATTCTATAAGCATAAAAAGTATATGCTAGTAGAATGGGTAGCATGATAGCAGCACCAATTGAGACAAAAATTAATGTATTTGCTGGTGCTGCAGCTTCCCATATTGTCATTGTTCTAGGTACTAAATAAGGAAATGTGCTTAATCCTAGACCAATAAAGCCAGTTATAAACATACAATAAGAAATAAAAAATGGTAAGTGGTCATGTTTTTGTGCATGTAATTCATACCAACACCATAAAAACAATAGACCTGTAACCATAGGTAGAAGCATCAAATATGGCATGTTATTTATATTAAACCAGAAGTTAAATACTTCATCATCAACCATCGGAGTAAAGATGCTGACTGCAATCATAAAAATAGCAACTAATAAAAGTGCAATTTTTGCAATTCGATACATATAATATTGAATTGGCCCTTCTAGTTTATAAATTAATCGAGTAGCGCCTAGTAGAGAATATCCACAAACAACACCAAATCCAGTTAAGTAGGCAAATGGTGAATGCCATGCAAAGTAGTTTTTTAGGAGTTCTTCATGACTGAACCCCTCAACAAATGCACCTAAAATATTTCCTTGCATAAAAGCGGTTATAAAAGAACTTATAAAAATAACTCGATCCCACAAGTGTGCATTATTTGGGCTCTTAAATCGATATTCGAACGCTACTCCTCGAAACAAGATTGCAATAACCATAGCCATTATTGGAAGATAAATCATTGGTAATAGGGTGCCAAATGCACTTGGAAAGGTGCCATACAATGCGGCTACACCAAATACTAGCCATGTTTGGTTTCCATCCCATGTTGGTAGTACTACACTCATCATGATATTTCGCTCGTATTGGTTATGCGCAATTGGCATTAAAATTCCAACCCCTTCTGTAAATCCATCAAGAATGACGTACATCAATACCGCACCGCCAATAATGCAATACCATACGATTGGTAAAATATGGTCTAAGTTCATTGTACCTGTTTCCCTTTATTTGTTGCCATGTAACCAAATGGGTATGAGATTTCATCATCTGTAAATCTTTTAGGTCCTTTATATATTGTTCTAAATAAATACTTAAAGTAGAAGAATCCAAAAATAATAGCATACACTATAAATAAGACAAGAAACGAAGCCATTACTTGATATCGATCAACATTAGATACAGCATCTGCCGTTCTCATCGCATTATATACAATCCAGGGTTGTCTCCCAGACTCTGCAGTAAACCAGCCAGTCTCCATTGCTATAAAACCAGCAGGTGAGAGTAGTATCCATAACTTGTAATACCATTCATACTTAAACAATTTGTCTTTAAATAGAAGATATGCGCCAGTTAATGCTGATAAGATCATTAGCCCACCTAGATATAACATTGTTCTGAAGCTGAAAAATACCATTGCTACTGGAGGACGTTCATCAGCTGGAACTGATGTAAGCCCCTGCATTTCACCATCAAAAGAATGCGTATTGATCAAGCTTGCACCATAAGGAACACCAATCTCAAAGTAATTTCTTTCATTTGCCTGGTCAGGTATTGCAAATATTAGATAGGGTACACTACCAGATGTTTTCCAAATTCCTTCTATCGCAGCGGACTTTATTGGTTGGTAATGATGTACGTGTAAACCTACCCAATCTCCTATGAGTAGCTGTGTTGGTGTGATAATTGATAAAGTAACAATAGCAAATTTGAAACATTTTTTTGCAAAAGGAGTATGTTGTTTGGTAAGAAGATAATATCCACTGATACCGGCAATAACACACCCAGTTGCTATATATGAAGAAAACAACATGTGAAAGAATCGTGATAATAGCATCGGATTTGTTAAAATGACTAGCCAATTGTCAGCTACAAAATTATTATTTTCGAATATGTATCCTACAGGATGTTGCATCCAGGTATTAGCTATTAATATCCAGAAAGCTGACAAACTGACTCCAAATGCAACAAGGAGCGTGGCAGTGAAATGAAGTCTTTTACTAACTTTATTCCACCCAAATAACATAACACCAAGAAAACCTGCTTCTACAAAGAACGCAGTCATAACTTCATAGGTAAATAAACTACCCAAAATATCTCCAGCGGTCCTTCCTAAGTCGCCCCAATTAGTTCCAATCTGGAATTCCATGACGATGCCAGAAACCACACCTACACCAAATGTCAGTGCAAATATTTTAGTGAAAAAACGTGCAATATCATAGTAAATAATCTTCTTTGTTCTAAGCCAAGTCCCCTCCATAATTGCTATAAAAGTTGCAAGCCCTATGCTGAAAGCAGGATATAAAATATGAAAGGTAATAGTAAACCCAAATTGTATTCTTGAAAGTAGTAGAGGAGTTAACATTTAAGTTTATTTTAAGATTTTAGGCATTAAAAGTCAATATATATCAACACTCTTTTGATAAAATTATACTATAATTGTAATTATGATAAAGTCATCAAAAAAAATAAATATAAATCCGTATGCTTGTTGTGAGCAACATCTATTCTTTAGTATATCTTTTGGTCATAAGGCACAATTTGTCCATTGGAATATCAAAGGTAGTGATTTTTTTGTAATCCATGAATTTTCTCAAAAGCTTTATGAGGATCTTCAAGACTTCGATGATGATCTTGCTGAAATTCTTAGGGGTAATGATTATTTGATAAATCTCTCTATGAAAAATTTAGCATCTCAGAGTCATATTAAAGATTACGAATCCAGCTCTAAAATCGATTTATCAAAATTAGTACATGATTTTGATACTTTGATTAAGGACTCTGAAAAAATAATCGCTGTATTAGATGATGATGTGATTATTGATCATTTCACAGATCGTATTGGATTTTACAAAAAAAATCGATGGATGCTTAAAAGTTTTCTGAAATGATCATTTAAATCATTGATTCAGGCTTCATTAAACTATCGAATTTTTTTTCTGTTAGATATTTTAATTCTAGACAAGCTTCCTTAAGTGTTTGGCCAGTTTCATGGGCATGTTGTGCAATCTTTGCGGCCTTGTAATAGCCAATTTCTGGTGTAAGAGCAGTAACTAGCATTAATGATTGTGACATTAGTGTATCTATACGAAGTGTATTAGCCTCAATGCCATCAACACAAAACGTTTTAAATGATTTCATAGTATCTGAAAGTAATGTAACAGCTTGTGTTATATTGAAAATAATTAAAGGTTTATAAACATTGAGCTGGAATTGCCCCTGAGATCCTGCTAAAGAAATTGCGTGCATCATGCTACTGACTTGAATAGCAACCATGGTCATAGCTTCGCATTGTGTTGGATTAACTTTTCCTGGCATGATTGAGGAACCTGGTTCGTTTGCAGGTATAGTAATCTCTCCAATTCCACTTCTAGGTCCCGAGCTAAGATAACGTATGTCATTTGCAATTTTAAATAAGTTGCCAGTTAATATATCAATTACTCCTGCTAGATTAACAATTTCATCATGAAATGAAAGTGCTGTAAATTTATTCGGATGAGGTCTGTATAAATCTTTTTTAATATATGCATTTATGAATTCACATACTTTATTACTAAATCCTTTCGGAGCATTTAAACCAGTGCCTACCGCAGTACCTCCTATTGCTAAGTCTCGTAATTCATCAAGACTTTTCTGAATACGATCATAGGATCGGTCCAAAGATGTAACAAAACCTGAGAATTCCTGCCCCAATGTCATTGGAGTCGCATCCTGTAGATGTGTTCTTCCAATTTTTATGATTGATTTAAACTCGTTTTCTTTTTTTCTTAAAGCATCAGATAAAATTTTAAGGTTTGGAAGTAATTTTGATTCAATTTCTTGGTAAGCACAAATATGCATGGCTGTTGGAAATGTATCATTAGAGGATTGTGAAAGGTTAACATGATCTGTAGGTCTGATCACTTCATAACTACCAAGTGGATGACCTGCAAGTTCATTAGCCCTATTTGCAATGACTTCGTTAACATTCATATTTGTTTGCGTACCACTACCTGTTTGCCACACTTTGAGTGGAAAGTGTTGATCAAATTTCCCTTCTATAATTTCTTGACCAGCTTGGACAATTAATTTCATTTCATTTTCAGAGAGTTTGTTAAAGTGAAAGTTTGCTTGTGCACAAGCTATTTTAATTAACGCAAATGCTTTTATTAGTTCAAGGGGTATGGAGTTGTTACCAATATCGAAATTGTGCAATGATCGATATGTTTGGGCGCCATAATAAGCATCACCTGGGACATAAACACCACCAATAGTATCTTTTTCCAAGCGCTCGTTATGTTTTTTACTCATTGCAATCTCCTCTAATTTGCAGTTAATGAATTGATAGGATTGATTTTTGAAGCCTTATAGGCCGGTGTTACACCAAAAATAACTCCTATAAATAATGGGATAAAAATACCAATAATAATTGGAGTATAATAAAAATGTGTTGTTTGATTCAAGAGTATTCCAAAACCAAATGTAAGTGGTATGGAGAGCATTATCCCAATAAATCCGCCAATCATACAAATTATTACTGATTCATAAAGAAAAAGAGACCATATATTCTTTGGCGTAGCGCCAAGAGCAACCCTTAGTCCAATTTCTTGTTGTCGTTCAACTACTGCAATCATCATAATGTTCATGATGCCGATACCACCAATAATGAGTGAAAATGCACCAATAATGATTAGAAAATAATTATAAGCATTTCCAATATTGGCAGAAGCAGTATAAATGTCGTACATGTTTTGAGAGTACAACTCAACGCCAGCATAATGATCTAGTATCTGCTTTTGAACAATTCCCAGAGTATTATTTTGTTCACCAACATCGATTACGTTAATAATTATCTTATCAATTTTCAAACCCTCAATATGCTTGGTAGCATAATTTAAAGGAATAACAATTTGGTTGTTCACATTTCCAATAAAATATGACTGAAAGCTATCTTTTTGCTTCTGGGTAATACCAACTATGGTATAAAAAGATCCATCAATTGGTATTTCATCACCAACTTTAAAGTTCTTACCTTGATGTTGTAGTTTTTTAAGTAAACTTTCATTGATAAGGCAACTATTTTGATCGGTCGGTAATAGGTTGCGCCCATAAATAACATTTAATTTTAATTTTGAAATATCAAAAGAATTAATTCCTAGAATATTGGTATTAATTGCTTTATGTTCTGATATGCCTAGTCGCGTTGATAAAGAAGCAAGAGGCATAATCTCACTCACATTGTCATGTTTAATGTTAACAATGTCTCTCGCACTGATTTCATGTGCTTGTTCTTGATAGTGAATATTGATGTAATGTGCATTTTTTCCAAGTGCATTAAACTGCTCCTCGAGCACTTGGTGAAATAATAAGCCAAGGTTCATTAGTGCTACAAAAGCACTTGTTCCAATAGTTATTCCAATAATTGCAAGAAAGGTTCTAAAGAAATGATTTTTAAGGTTAATAAACGGTTCTAATAACATGTTACATTGCCATCATGTATATTGATTATTTGGGAGCATTGTTGTGCGACTATCTGATTATGAGTAATGATAACTACCGTGCAACTTTGATCGAGATTCATAAGGATAGACATTACTTCATCTCCATTTTTTTTATCAAGAGCTCCAGTTGGTTCATCTGCCAAGACAAGTTTGGGTTTATTGAGTAATGCGCGTGCAATTGCGACACGTTGCTGTTGACCACCAGAAAGCTGATTAGGGTGCTTTTTTACTAAGTGTTGTATTCCAAGTTGGCGAATAAGTTTTTCATAGTAGTTATGATCGGGGTTTTTGCTATAGCGCCATGGTAGTTGTATGTTTTGTTCAACACTAAATTTTGAAAGTAAGTAGTATTTTTGAAAAATAAATCCAATATTTTGATTTCTTAGTAACGCTTTTTGTTTGGTGTGTAATGTATTAATTGCCAAGCCATCAAGGCAATACTCACCAGAGGTTGGGGTATCTAATGTGCCCATAATATTCATTAGAGTTGTTTTTCCTGCTCCGGAAGGGCCTACAATTGCAGCTCGCTCACCACTATCAATAGACAATGTGATACGATTTAGAACTTTCTCTGTAAATGTTGGTGCTTTATATATTTTGGTTATGTGTTTTAATTCAAGCATTTATGGTTTGTATTTTAATATAATATCACCAGATTGCAAGCCTTCTGTAACCTCTACTTGGTTAAAGTGAGTTTTACCTAATGTGATCAATTGCTTCGTTCCACTTTTTAAAATGACATAGGGGTTTGTGGAGATATCATTAATTGCATCAATTGGAACCATCAAAACGGTACGTTCACCAAGCACGATATTTACCTTTGATCGTGAGCCTGTAAACACCTTCCATTCACTTTTTGCAGTAATTATGACAGGATATTTGGTAGGCTCATCGGCTTTTATTTGAAATCTAAACAAATCAATGGTGTCGACTTGTCCTTTTATTTGTTTATCAGGCTGTGTAAGGACTGTAATATTAGCAGGCATTCCAGTTTTTATCTTATCAATCTCAAATTCGTTAATCTTTATTTCAATACTGATGTTGGTAAGGTCTGCAATTGCACCTATGGTGATGCCAGTATCTATTTTAGAACCTAGTCTAATTGGTTTTAAATCATCATCGCTTAGTACTAAGTTTGGGGGTACAAAAAATCCTGATGTCGGTGCTTTAATTTTAACTAATGAACTTAACTTTAACTGTTCTACAATTAAAGAAATGTCATCTAATTGATTCGCATTAATTTCATCTGGTTGCACACCGAATTTAGTCATTATGGACTGCATTTGAAATTCTGCCTTTATGAGACCGATTTTTGCAGACTCTAATGCTGTTTTGGCTGTGTTGATTTCTTTCTGAGCAATTGCTCCAGACTCAAGGAGTGTTTGGTTGTCTGAGAGTGCACGTTTAGCCGCATCGTATTCTTTACGTTTGAGTATATAATCACCAATACTCGTTAATAATTGGTTAACCGCATCTTTGTCATTAATCTCAATTAAAACATCGCCCTTTTGAACATACTCACCAAAACGTTTGTTGATTTTAGTGATGTATCCATCAGAGGAACTAGTAATAATCGTTTTACTGGTTGGTTTGATAATACCAAGGTAATTTACTTCATCCGCAATTGTTTTTTCGGTAATGGTGATAGCTGTATACTGTTGCGATTTTTTAGGTTTATCAACATCTTTATCACAACCAAATAAAATGAGTAGGGGTATTAAAATTATAAATTTAACTTGTTCTAACATGCCATTGCCTGTGTGTAAGTCCCATTCTCTGATAAAGCACTATTAGTTTATCTAAATAGTCGATCAATGTCGATGTGTAAGAATCTTCTGCTTCTTCACGATCTTCAATTTGTTGGTTTAACTCAAAAACACTAATTTCATTATTTCTTAGTCGTTTGGTTAATGTTTGAACATATAGCTTTCTTCTTGTAATCTCATTTTGTTGGTTCTTCATTGCATTGATATCAAACTCAAGCGATTTGATTGTTTGATTCGCTTCGTTAATAAGGGTTCTTTTTCTAGAGTCGATACTTTGAATCGTTTTTTTAATAGTGACATTTGCATTAACAACCTGTTGTTTTAATGAACGATTATTAAATGGAATATGGAGTTGAAGATGTGCATTGGTATCACTAGGATCTGTCAAATCAGTAGTCGTGCTGAGATCAAGTTGCCATAGTTGATTGTCTTTTGCAACAACTAGTGAACGTTTATTTTGCTTTAGTTGTAGTTCTAGGGTAAGAAGAGTGGCATCATTTTTGAGCATCAATTGTATGGCTTGTTTTGCAGTCGGTACAGGGTACATTTTAAACAGTTTTTCTAAGTTATCATCTAACTCTAATTGGCGGTTATCAAATTGACCAATTTGATTTTTGAGTACATTTAATTGTATTTCTCGTTCAGAATTTTTTAAGTCATAATTGCTCAATGCATTATAAAGTCCAATGCGTTTTAACACTAGGCTATTTTTTGATTCCATGCCTCGGGCAACTTTAATTCGTAATATTTTTATTTCTCGCTGAGATACTTGGATGCTTCGTTGGGCTGAGAAAATGTCACGTTTGAAACGTATTACGTTAATGTATTTACTCACGGTGTCAGATATGGTTGTGGCAATAGTATTTTGGTAATTAATGACATTAATAGTTTCTTGGTCGATTGCATTATCTAAAGCGGCGGCATTAGCTCGAGGATTGAGGCCGCGAATGAGGTGTTGTTTTAAATGCAAAACTGGTTGAACGCCATGTTCAAAAGAATAATTGTAGTCAATGTGAAATTCTGTACCATAAATGTTGCGCAGTCGACCTCCAGGACCGACTTCTGTACCAGTCTGCAAATTTGTAAATTCAGAGTCTTCTACCACAACTGAGTTACCAGATACGAAGAAAATGGGATCAAATTCTTGTTGTGAAACTTTCAGAGAGTATTTTTGGCTTGTTCTATCGAGGGTTGCATTTGTTAAGGTAGGGTTTTTGTCTAATGCCATCTCAATAGCCTTAGTTAATGTCAATATTTGCGCATGTCCTACATGTACAAAAAATAGTAATAAAAAAAATCGTATTATAAAAGCCATAAATTGATTAATGATAAAAGCGTAAGGCTTCCAATCCATATCCCTAATTCTTGAGTGTAAAAGATACTCGCAAGACCAACAAGTACAGCGCTAAATGATATTGTCTTAGGCAACCAAACAGAATGGTTTATCTGTAAAGATTCAGTAGGTAAATCAGCAGGTTTTTCTGAAACTTTTTTATCTAGGTACTGTGCAATTTCAGTTATTTTTTTGACAGGGTGGTTTTGTTGTCGAACCCAGTTTTCTAAAAATGGTTTTGCTTGATCCCATAAATTTAAATCAGGGTATAGGTCTCTACCAAGTCCCTCAACATTGAAAATAGTTTTTTGGAGAAGTAATAACTGTGGTTGAACCTCCATCTCAAAGGCTCGAGCAGTCTTTATTAATCCATCAATGAGTTTTCCAAAGGAAATTTCTTTTAAAGGTCGATTAATGATGGGTTCACAGACACTGCGAATTCTAGCTGAAAAACGAGTAGGATTAGCGGTTTTTGGAACCCAACCAGAATCAATATGTAACCGTGCAATTTCATCGTAATCTTGTCTAAAGAAAGCAACGAGATTCATAGCTATATAATTTTGGTCTGAGGGAGTTAATGTGCCGCATATCCCAAAATCAACACCTTGATATTTAGGGTATTCAGGATCGCTGATATCAACAAATAAATTACCAGGATGCATGTCTGCATGAAAAAAGTTATCCTCAAAAACTTGTTGTAGAAATATTTCAGTACCAATACTTGCTAGTCGTTCTAGATTGACGTTGTGGTTTTTTAAGACATCTATCTGATTAATCGGAATCCCGTTAATACGCTCCATTACAATGATTTCAGTATCAACTAAAGGCCAATACATTTCAGGAACATACATTTTAGTTGAAATAATGTAGTTCTTTCGCAATTGGGCTCCGTTGGCTGCCTCATTAGCAAGATCCAATTCAAGTTCGATAACATTCTTGATTTCATCAACTACATCAAAGAAGTGTAATCGCTTAAGAGAGGGTTGGAGAAAAAGAATAATACCTGCTAATCGATATAATAAATTTACATCTCGTTTAACAATGCGATGAATGTGCGGCCTTAAGATTTTTATGACGACCTCTTGTTGGTCTAATAATTTGGCCGCATGCACTTGTGCGATTGAAGCAGATCCAAGTGGTTCTTCATCAATGGAATGAAATAATTCATGAACCTCTTTTTTATACCTTCGTTTGATGGTTTTTTTAACTTCTTTGAAATTAAATGGCGGGACTTTGTCTTGAAGTTTTGTTAATGCTTTAGCAATATCATTTGGAAGTAAATCACGACGAGTTGATAGTATCTGGCCAAACTTGATGAATAGAGGCCCAAGTTTTATAAGTACTTTTACTAATCGCTTTGCTCTATTTTGCTCGTTTGTTCGGATAAAGAATAATCGAGAAAGGTGCAACCATTTGGAATTAAAAATCATCTGGTCAATACCATAATAAATTAGTAAGAAATAGATTTTTAAAAGTCGAAAAATAAACATTAAGAATTCTTCTCCTCGAGAATTCGAATACGGTTTTCAAGTTCATGAATTTTTTCTTTTAGTTGCAGATTCTCTTCAGTGGTTTTGTTAAATGAACATAGGTATGATGGAAAGTCTCCTGTTACTTGATAAAGATATTCTGACCAATCAATCTGTGCGGTTTGTATGATATGTTGTAATTCAACAGCTAATTTTAAATTTCCTTCCAAAGTTACCTGGGCCCGGTCGTTTCCGGTTAGAAATTGGTATAGAGTATTAAAGTTGCCTGTAATTATTAAGTCCGGCTCTCTATTTGGGACATGAATTGTTTCCACTCTTTGATTATGAAAAAAAAGCTTTTGCGACCAAGATGTGCCATCAAGACAAAACATAATTATCTGATTATCCAGTTTAGTCATTTTTAATTGAGGGGTTGCAAGATTTACCAGTTTATCAATTAGGTGATTTAAGATCATATTTTTGTTCCTCGATGTATTGCGACAATTCCCTGGGTAAGATACTCAAATTCAGTATGAATAAACGCTGCATTTTTCATCATTTCTTGGAGTTCAGGCGCTTTTGGATGCTTGCGAATGGACTCTACAAGATATTGGTAGCTTTCTTTTGAGCGTGTTATCCAGTCACCAACTTGTGGAATAATATTGAAAGAATACCAATCATAAATAGATTTAAAGAATTGGTTGGGTGGTGTTGTAAACTCTAATACAGTTAATTTCCCCCCCTTCTTAAGGACGTGATTTGCAGATTGAAATACTTTGGGTATGTTTGCCATATTACGGAGTCCAAAGGCTACAACAATATGATCGAAATGGTTTTCAACAAAGGGAAGGTGATGTCCATCTAATGCGACAATTGGTGATAAATATCCATGGTTTCTTAGGTTTTTCCGGCCTATTTCTAACATGGAAATATTATAGTCTGATAAAGTAAGTTGGTTGCTGGTTTTAAGGTATTTAATGATACCAAGAGACATATCGCCAGTGCCCCCAGCTAAATCTAAAACCAGATCATTAGGGTTTAAGTGCATTTTTTGAATAGTGTACGACTTCCAGAGCCGATGAATACCAAAGGACATCAGATCATTCATCAAATCATACTCATTTGCTACGCTATGAAAAACGTCATCCACTAGACCTTGTTTTTCATTTAAATTGACAGTTTGATTGCCAAAATGTGTTTTTGATTCCATTTCCATTCAATTTCCCATAGATATCATAGCATTTACAACAGATTTATGCACTTTTATGTTCATATTTCCTTAATGTTAGAATGTTATCATAAGAATATGGGAAACGAGATAATTAAAAATTTAAATCAAATAGAATTTCTAAAGGTAGTTAGTACACAGCCACGCTATTCCATAGACCTTCAGTTAGAGCAGTATACTAAAACATGGTATATAAAAAACCTGACTGCTATATTTGCCATATTATCTGCTGCAGTTACAGCTTCTGTGGCTATTCCAAGCATAAGTGGTTGGAATCAATTTGATGGATCTAGTGGTAGTCAATTTACCAAACCAGAACTCGTTTTTTCATGGGTAGCAACATTAAGTGCATTATCATTTGATTTTAGAGAAGTGAATGATGACATTGATCGAAAATATTCGATTACTGAAGAATATAATCTCTTGCAACAAGGAATGGATTTTATGAAAGCCATTGCATTTTCGATATCCAAAGGTAGGCACGACTCGAATAATCTTGAAATGATTGTGGATAATTTTGTATATGAGTATTTAACTAAGTACGGTGGTTTTGACTTAATTAAGGATGGTAAAGCAGTTAATTTAATAGAAGTATTAAATAACTCATTAAGTGTTTGGAAAGATAAATTAAAATATAATGATCAGATCTGTCTTGAAACAGTTGAACCATTCTTTAAAGATTATGATGATCTTATTCAAGCTATTTCAAACGGTTTAAAGCAAGATAATAATCAGTTCAAGCATCAGTATTTATCAATTCATGATGACAACAACACGGATACAAATCCTTTGTTAAGTAACTATTATCCAGAAACTACTTTGATACATGATGAAGTAGATGCGATAAAATCTTTAATCGATAAATCATCAGAAGATAAGGTTAAGCAAATTAAAATAGATATTATCATTTACAAATTCTTTGCTATAAAAAAGGCAAATATTTTAAAGAATATTTCTGATGAGGATGAGAAAATCAGAGTACTTGATGAGAATAGGGATTATTTAAAAAAGTGGTTCCGGTTGTCAAACTTTTCATATATGGATAACTCCTATTATGGTGTATCTTCATTATTTCAAACGTTTAAAAATTCAGGTGTTCCTGTTAGTAATCTTAATGTTCTTGCAGCTTTTGCTGAAGGCGTACTATGTGCAGTATTTACTGTGATATTAATCAGTGCATTATTCAGTGCAAATATTAACTTTATGGCTTTACCAATTGGGTTAATAGTAACTTTAACAGTATTATGTGGCTTAGCTTCTGCCTGGCCTTCATATCACAATACTAGAAAGTTTATTCAGAAAACATTTGAAACAGCTCTATATGATTTGTTGGAGTGGGTTAAGGGTAGTAAGCAAATTAATGATAAAAAAGCATTATTTGCTATTTCCATCGCACTTTTAACTGCAAGTGGAGTTGGGTTATTAATTTTTTTCGTAGCATTAACAACATTTGCAGTGATGCCATTCCCAGTGCCCATATTATTAACTTCTTTAGTTTCCATTACATTAGCAGCTTTCGCATTCATAGCAGTATTTTCTAAATCATCTAAACAGATGTATCAGGCTTATGATTTGTTGTTAGATCATTTTGCAAACATAAATTGGCCAAGCATTATTCGAAAATCACTTGGCAGTATCGTTTTTGCCACAGCCATAATGTTAATTCCTTTAGCATTTGGAGTTAATTTATTTACGATGAGCCCTCTCATTGCCTTTGCAATAATGGCTGCAAGTTTTGTATTGTTTGGAAGTATGTTAACTAATAAAAGCTCTGCTTTAAATTGGGCATCAATGAATATTAATTCGGTTTCAACAATCTTTGCTGTATTTTTTGCAGTGAGTCTGACATTGCTTACATTAACTGGCTCATTACCACTTGCAGCTACGGTTGCCGCAATATGTAGTGTGGCAGTTGCAACACACCATTATTGTAATCAGTATGTAGTACTAATTGATTATAAGATGGAATCAATTAAAGAGGTAGTTAGTATCTCAGAAAATGATATAGAAATAGATGGGGATAATATCCCATTGTTGCCTTTAAATCATACTGATCAGGAATTTACGATCTAATTCTAATTACATTGTGTATAGAACTCAGTTCACTCAAATCAAAGTCAGAATTCTTTACAGATGTATAGTCTTTAAAGTCTGACTTAAATTCTTCACTTATCACAGGAAGTGCAGGATCTGAGCTAAACAAGTCCTGTAATGTTTGTTGGAAATTATATCCCTTACAGTCAAAGAAATCCTTAATTGAGATATATAACAATGCTGCGCTTAAAATAACGATAGATGGTGTTGCAATCCAAGGCAATATAGTTAAGGTGTATTGAGGGAGTATTAGGGATAACGCTGAGTCAGGTCTAAACATCATCCATAACCAAAAGCACGTATTGCATGTAACTGCCATGACTAAGACTAACCATCCAGTAGGGCTTTGCATTATACCTTCACTTAAAGATTTGGTTGTTTTTGCAACCGCATTAGCCATTAGAGGAGTCACAGCAAAAAAAGTTAAACCAAAACCTGCCCACCCGAATATAAGCTCAAATGTAGTGAGTGCATTAATATTTGTAATTGTAAATGATGCAATCATGGTTGGGTGCATCACCAGACTAGGATTTATGAGAAGATTTACAAATATCACTCCTGCCATAAAGTTAAAGCTAGAAACAGCAAGGGCCATGATGATTGACATGGTATATGCAAAAAAGGTGTTCTGTTCAAAAAACTTTAACGTGTTGACGTACATAGAGTTTATATCGAAAGAACGAGTTGCTTTTCTATCCAGTTTGACCTTTAATTTATCTTCATCTATGTCTTCAGCAAAGAGTTGTGCAGTAGCACGCATATTATTTCGGGTCAATCCATATGCAGCTATTCCACCAGCAATAGCAAATAACGCAACTAAGGTGTAACCTAATGGAGCGCTAATTACAAAGCTTGGTATACCAAAGATAAAGAGGAATGGTGCGATGATATACAACGCTGATGGTGATAATCCAACAGCATTCCCAAATATTGCATTCAAGGTTCCCATAAAATTAGCAAGCATATCAAGTAAATACTGAGTATTACTTTGCTTCTTATCGATTGAGTTATAAGCATCTGCTGTAGTTTTAATGTTTTGGGCCATTAATATGTGCTCTAGAAACTCTTTACCAGATGTGGACATACTTTTAACAATGTTTTTGGATATGTAATATTGCTCATAAAGCTCTTGATTATCTATTGTTTTATCTTTGTCTTTTCTATCGTTTAATGCTATCAGAGTATCTCTGAATGCGTTAATAATGTAGTGAGAACCTTCACCCTCCTTTTCCAGTTCAAATTTTTGATCTGTAATGTTTGAACTGATTTTTATAAGTGATTGGTGAAACTCCTCTACATTACCATGTTTTTTCAGTTCAATTGATTTCTCAGTAAATAATGCGGCTAGTTTCAAAGTATCACTGGTATTGATCATATCTTGAAGAAAAGTAGCTCTTAATGTCTTATTGTCTTCATCTCCTTGATGTTTTTCTCTGTGGGCTGTGTAAGTGTTCAATATTTCTGAATTTTGTTGAAGCAACTCTTGGAAACCTTTTGTAAACATATGGTTAATAAGTCCTTTTGATATTAATTCTACATATTGACTTAAGGACCCTGTATCTCCATCGACACAATACATTTTATTGCGAGATATTTTTCGCAAAACATTAGATATGTATTTATGAACAGTAGTAAGCGCTTTATCATTTCCATTAAGATCATCAAGGTTAAATTCAAACTGCTTATCATCAAAATTTATTGTTTTTGTTCCCTTAGGGTTGAAATAGGTAGATAAGCTATTTATGGCAGCTTTACCAATATCAGGAATATAAACAATTGCCCAGGGTATTGCGTACATTAGAAATATACTTAAAATAATGACACCAGCAGTTACAGGCGAAAAGATAATGGATAGTGGGGCATATAGCACGATAGTTGCAAAGTTGATTATAGATGCTGCAGTACCAAGTCCCGTTAGGAATCCTGCAAATAATGCAGTGCTTAAAAAGACAACTGTATAAAATAATATTTGTTGATATGGCCCAGATAAATTAACCTTAGACCGGCGGACAAAAAAATTACCAACTGTTTCAGCAGCTTGTGACATTAATTTAATTTGATTTGATGACGTACCCTCAGACATACTCATACTCCATTATTGTTACAATTCGAACAAAATCGGATAATAATGTCAAGAAATTAAATTTTTGTTTTGTTATGGGATATTGATGAAGTCAGAATTAGATAGCCAATCATCGTCTGGATAATATGCTAAAACTAGGCTGCCAGGTTTTAATATTTGTGTTATGTATTTCATAGATTCGGGACTGACTGCGAAACAACCATAGCTTCTTCCAATACAACGTTCTGTTTTGATACTACATTGATCTTTAACATAATGTGCTGAATGGAAAACAATCCCGCGTTTTTCAGCATTATCATTAAATCCAGAATCAAGACCTACCAATTGAATCGATTTCCCATGTTTTCCATAATAGTATTTACCCGTTACAAAAACACCAATACTAGATTTTAAGGAGCCAGGTTTATTCGAAAATGAATTTGACTCAATAAACCCGGAATATTTTCCATGTGCGACATGAAACTGCTTTAAAACTACATTATTTTCCATATCGATAATCCATAAACGAGGTTCGTTTGCTGATATTTCATAATCAACGACCGCTACAATCGGGGTTTCAACCATATGTTCGTTTTTAGCTTTTGAATAGGCTATATTCACTATCCTCATTACATGATATGGCGGTGGTGAATTAAGTCTAGCACTACCATAACTGGCAATAATTAGCATAAAAGAAAGTAGTAATTTGGTGATATTGGTAAACATTTTTTATTTTATTTTAACCTAAAACGAAAAAAAAAACAATATTTATACTACAATTAAGAGTATTGGCGGAGGATTCAAGGATGAATTTAAAAACATTATTATGTTCAACAGCTTTAAGTGTATTGTTAATTGGTTGTGATGCAACTGGAATTTCAAACGAAGATGGTGGTACTATATTAGGCGGAGTATTAGGTGGTATTGCTGGTTCACAGATCGGAAAAGGAACTGGAAATACTGCTGCAACAATTGGTGGTGCAATTGTTGGTGCTGGAGTTGGACGCAAGGTTGGTAAATCAGTTGATGAAACTGAAAAGAAAGGTAATTAATTGAGTTATTGTTAAGAAGGTTTAAGTTATGTTTAAGAAAGTATCAAATAAAAGCATTTTCAAAGGTTCAACATTAGTATGTTGCACCTTAGTCACTTTAGCTATGACGGGTTGCCAACAGCCTCCAAGCTTTATGAGACAAAATACAGCTGAGATAATTAGGAATAACCCTTCACCTGAAAAGTTTTATGGTGGTGTTGTTGGTTCAGGAATATCTGCATTTGCAACTCAAGAATATTCAACGGGAAACATGTCTGGTGATCTAGTTGGGCTATTTAATGAGAGAGATATTGATAAGACAATGGATGTTGTGAACCGATTAAAAATTGCCAATATCTTAGAGTTTAAGCCATCAAATCAATGGCAAACTTGGCGTGACGGTCCAAATAATATCAAATATAGTCTAAAGCCTGGTCGACCAATCTTCTCTGAAGACGGTGATAAAACTTGCCGAGATTATGATATTGTATCAGAAAGTAGTATAGGTAATCGAAGTACTTCTGGAACTGCATGTCGTACTGGTGATGGAAACTGGCTACTTGTCTCTTAATACACCTATTTGCTTTGTCAGTACAGGATAATTGGTTTTACCGGTACTGAGTTTAGGAATATCCTTTTCAAAGATAATCTCTTTCGGAGTCATTAAGTTGGAAAGCGTTTCTTTGGGTATCTTAGAGCGAATAAGTTTTAAGCTTAAATTTGGATCTTCTGTTACTAAAATAAGTTTTTCACCCCGTTTGTCATCCTTTACCGTAATGATCGCATTTGTGTATCCAGGAAAGTGGTAACCAATGATTTGCTCAATTGCTTCAAGGGAGAGCATTTCGCCACTAATTTTTGCAAACCGTCTCTTTCGTCCATGAATCGTTAAAAAACCTTTATCATCCTGACTTACAATATCACCCGTTGCATACCAATCATTAACAGAAGAATCAATCACTAGAGGCTGGATGGACTTTGCATAACCTAACATAATATTAGGACCGCGAACTAAAAGTTCGCCACCTTCATCAATTTCAGGGATTTTTTTAATTTTAATTTCAATATCTGGAATAGGGCGCCCAACGGTTCCTATCTTGTGGTACATGCGGTTGTTGATTGAAATTAGTGGGCTTGTTTCAGTGGTGCCATATCCTTCAAATATTACAATACCAAAACGATTAATCCATTCTTCAAGTACCGAACGCTGTAATTTTTCACCACCCGCAAAAACGTATCTAATATTGTAAAAATCATATGAGTGAGCACATTTTGCATATTCCCTAAGAAATGTATTAGTTCCTATTAAGATAGTAGCATCACAACCATATATTAATTCAGGAATTAGTCGATAATGCAGTGGGTTAGGGTACTGAAAAGAACGCACGCCACTCATCATAGGGGTTATAAGCCCGATACTTAGCCCAAAAGCATGAAATGTAGGTAGGCTGTTGAATATGACGTCTTTGGTGTGAAAGTCTATTGAGGTGCTTATTTGGGCGATCTGAGCCACAATATTTCTATGTGAGAGTATAATGGTTTTAGGTTTCTTCTCAGAGCCTGAACTTAATAGGGCAACTGCAGGAGAATCAGGGTGGATTTTATTGGAATATCCCATTAGACCAAGCACCCCATTGATTTTTGATTTTAAGGATATTTTTAAAGTGTCTATATAGTTTACAGTTACTTTTAGCTTCTCTAACTCTTCCACTAGATTATCTAGCTTTTGATGTTGAATAAACTTTTTGGCAGTGACAAGGTGTTTAACTTTTAAGTCTTTGATAGTTTCAATCAATGCAGTTTCACTTAAAGAATAATTTAAAATAACCATTTTTTTACCTTTTGACCACAAACCAAATAATGTTGTTGCAAAAGCGATACTGTTAGGAAGTAATAGTGCTGTCCATTCGTCCGTTATCGTTTGAGAAAGTTGATGGCCAAGACAACCAGCTTCTAATAAGAACCGTCCTGTCTTTTTTGGTTTGTGTTGATAATCCTCCAAAATAATATGATTGTAACCACATTTCTTATACATGTCGTAAAGACTTTTCCAAAGATTTTTGGGTACAAAGGTCGTGTGATACATTAAATCTTTCATGATATCAAAGAAAACAACACCGTAATTTGTTCGATCCAATGTCTTATCGATTTTTTTTGGTTCTAATACTTTAAGTGTAATGCGTGGGAAAATCCTTTTTTTGCCCAGTTTGAATGGAGATAGATAGGAAAACTGAGAGCCTTCAATACGGACTGGTAATAGATAAGCATCGGTTTTAGCTGCAATTAATAAAGGACCATCATAAATTTTCATCATAGCGCCAGTGGTTGTGTGTCTTCCTTCGGGGAATATCACAATGGTTTTATGATTTTCAACAAGTTCAATTAATGTTTTGAGGGCAACTGGTTTTGCAGGATCAATTGAAACATGGTCATTCAGAAAATTAAAGAAAGAAAAGAAGTATTTTTTAGCTGTAAAGCGATTAACGGCAAATGTGAGCTCAGTTGGCAAAAATGCACTTAATATTAAGCTGTCCAACCAAGACTGATGGTTTGCAATGACAATTCTTTTTTTGTGTTTAGTGAAATTTTCTAAACCCTCAATTTTGGCCCTAAAAAATGTCCCGAGAACTAAACGCAGAATACTTACTAGGAACGCACGTGGCATGAGCTTTATCATGTAAACACATGAAATTATATTGACGGCAATCCATGTGAGTAAAATTCCAAAATGCATATACCCTAGTGAAACACCTATGATGATGAGTATGATATGGTAATTTTTATATTGATACGAAAAGAATTTAAGCTTTCTTAAAGGAATATAGGCAGTTGTAAGGAAAACACTAATAAATGCAATATGGAAATCCCAGTAATTTGGTTCGGTCAATGACCAATGTATCAATGCAAGTGTTATGAATAGGTTTGATAGTGCAAGAGAGGCTGCGTCATTCATTTGCTCTTGAGTTTTCTTGTAGAGTAGGTAACCTAATCCAATGCCAATCATTGAAAATGCAATAGCTGTGGGAATGCTTGGTGCTGCAATCAGCCCATATCCAATTAATAAACCGAGCTGTAACTCTATGTATCGGATACCAATTTTCAAGTGTGATCGTTGTCTGCTCATCGTAAATACCAACTTTAATTAACAAGATTTGATTATAATGTTGGTTTATACCTCAACGCAATGATATATTATACATTTTGTAGTGTGAGAGAAAAGATGAATTTGCAAATTAAGAATTTTGGCGAAATAGAAATTAAAAACGATGGTAATTTTTTTGATGTGATCAAGAATTTGAAAATAAAAAATGCGCTTGCTGTTAAGATAAACGAAAAATTATATGATTTAGCAGAGCCGTGTGTGTCAGATGGTGAGATTGAAATTATTACTCCAGATACTGAAGATGGTCTTGAAATTTTAAGACATTCGATGGCACATCTAATGGCACATGCGGTTAAAACACTCTATCCTGATGCGCAAGTAACAATAGGGCCAACAATTGAAAATGGGTTTTATTATGACTTCCATTATCCGAAAGGCTTTAATCCTGAGGATTTAGAGAAGATTGAAAGACAGATGCGTAAAATTGTTAAAGCGGCACATCCTTTAAAACGCGAAGTTATAAAACGTGAAGCTGCTGTGGAATTATTTGAGTCTATGGGAGAGCATTATAAGGCACAGATCATAAGTGATTTACCTGAGGGAGAAGTAATTACATTGTATCGTCAAGATGATTTTGTTGATTTATGTCGAGGTCCTCATGTTCCAAATACACGTTTCTTAAAAGCTTTTAAGTTGACTAAGGTCGCAGGAGCTTATTGGCGAGGCGATGAAAAAAATGAAATGCTTCAACGAATTTATGGTACAGCTTGGGCTGATGAAGACCAGTTACAGGACTATCTAAGACGTATTGCTGAAGCTGAAAAAAGAGATCATCGTAAACTTGCCAAAGTCATGGACTTGTTCCATATGCAAGACATTGCACCTGGGATGGTTTTTTGGCATGACAAGGGTCATCGAATGTATCGTAATGTTATTGAGGATATGCGGGGTAGAATGCGACTTGATGGATATGAGGAAATTGCAACCCCGTTAATTTTAGATCAGAGTCTATGGCGATGTTCAGGTCATTGGGACAAATTCAGGGAGGATATGTTTGTAACTAAAGCAGATGATCGAACTTTTTGTGTAAAACCAATGAATTGTCCAGGTGGATTACAAGTTTTTAATACTGGGCTTAAAAGCTATCGTGATCTTCCACTTAAAGTCGGTGAGTTTGGCTTTGTACACAGAAATGAAGGCTCAGGTGCATTACATGGTTTAATGCGGTTGCGAGCTTTTACACAAGATGATGCCCATGTGTTTTGTACAGAGTCTCAATTAGGTCAGGAGGTCACGTCTCTGATTGATTTTGTATACAACACCTATAAAGATTATGGTTTTAATTCGATTATCATCAAAGTTGCAACACGTCCTGAAAAGCGTATTGGAACAGATGAAGAATGGGATCTTGGTGAAAAAGCTTTAATGGATGCGTGCACTGATAAAAAAATACCCTTTGAAATAGCTCCTGGTGAAGGTGCCTTTTATGGACCAAAAATTGAATTTCATTTAAAAGATAGTATTGGGCGTATATGGCAGTGTGGAACGATTCAAGTTGATTATTCTATGCCCGAACGTTTGGATGCAACATATATCAGTGCGGAAGGTCAAAAAACTGTTCCTATTATGGTGCATCGTGCTATTTTCGGATCTATCGAACGGTTCTTAGCAATTTTACTAGAGCATTATGGTGGCATTTTGCCATTGTGGTTAGCGCCGGTTCAAGTATTAGTGGCAGGTGTTTCAGATCAATTTGAAAGTTATGCAAAAGAAATTAAAGATACTCTCTTTAAAAGAGGCATTCATGCAGAATTTGATAGTCGCAGTGAAAAACTTGGTCTTAAAATAAGGGAAAGCACTTTGCGTAAAGTGCCATATATGATTATTGTTGGTGAAAAAGAAACAACTAACAATACTATATCTGTGCGTTGTGTGAATGGTAAACAAAAGGCTGATTTAAAACTTGATGAGTTTATTCAATTGATTGAAAGGGAAATTACTACAAAGTTTATTCCTAATTCTGAGAATGATTATCTAGTGATTAGTAGCTAATCGTCTTAATAGTGGCATTAACAGTTGATATTTTTAAGCCATCATTTTTGTTTAAACCAGAATTTAAAAATCTGTGTAAGTTGTCAGTTTGAATTACTTTCTGAATCAATCTGACAACGTTCCAAATTGATTTATTTCCAACGCCCCGAGCAGGATTCGAACCTGCGACCTATCCCTTAGGAGGGGATCGCGCTATCCAGCTGTGCCATCGGGGCTACTAATTATTTATGACATGGACTTTATGATTCATCAAGTTTAAGTTATAGTAGACATGTAATTTTGAGGTTGATATGAATTTATTACAAATTTTATTACTTTGTCCGTTGACTCTATTAACTTTGTGGTTTTTGGGCAAAAATTTTTTTGGTGGTCGTAAACCAAATAAAACAGGTTCAGTGCAGATGTGTTTTATCAAACTAAAAGGTTCACAGCTTATTAATGGCTATGAATTAATGCAGGTGATGAATGATCAGAACTTTAACTTTGATAAACAGCATGGTGTATTTAATTTTGAAGAGAATGGTCAAATTACCTTACGGTGTTTAAACCTGAAAAAGCCAGGTAAATTTGTCGAACCGTTTGAAGAGTCCTCTGTGCCTGGTTTGATGTTGGTAACGGATACCAATATTGATCCTGAAAACTTACCAAAGAGACTAGAACAAATGGTTGAAATAGCTCATGTATGGCAAAGGAATTTTGGTGGACACTTAGTTGATCAGTATAACTTACCTATTGAACCAAATTGGGTTAAGCACTTTTTATCTCAACTTAACTATAATGTAGGGCAAGGTGATCTTCTAAAGTCATGTTGAAGTTTTGCTTTTTATTGTTTTTGCTTCAGATCGTATATGCTGACGACTCTCCAGAGTTTTTGAAAGAAGCTTTTCCTGCGCAAAGTTACCATGAGTCCAGTGTCAGTGAAAAGCAATTAGACAATGATTCTTCAGCAAAACCGTTACAGAAAACATCACCAACAGTTAGTCCGTTATTCTCGGTGAAAAAAAGCTGGCTTGAGAAAACAATTGCGTATTCATTTAGTTATGATTACATCAATTCTTCTCAACATTTTGACTTAATGCGCAATGCCTTCGATTCAGAAGGCTGGAATGAGTATAATTTAGTAATTAGAGATGTTTTACATGATGTCGATTTGCAGCAAACTATCTCTAGAGCTTCTGTAGTAAATAAAATGGAGCTTGTGAATGAAGAAAAACTTGATCAAACAATTTCGAGTATGAATATCAAAGTTCCAGTACAAATTGTTTTTTATTCGGATAACCATCATCTAGATAAAATGTTAGATGTATCTGTTCGATGTAATGAAATGACGCATTGCTGGATACATGGACTTTCCTTAATCCAATGAATTACAACAAAGATAATGTCCATTTATTGCGAAAGCGTTTGAGAGAATTAGAACATGCCTATTATGTAAAGAATGATCCGATTGTTCCGGACCATGAGTATGACCATCTATGGCATGAATTAGTAAGAATAGAGGGTGAATATCCTGAGCTTGTAACCCAAGATTCACCAACTCAGCGTGTAGGTGGTGAAATTGAGGATGGGTTTAATTCTGTCGAGCACACACATCCAATGATGTCTTTGGATAATGCGTTCACTTCAGAAGATATATCTAACTTTTTTGATAGGTTATACAAACAAACGACAGAGCACTCATTAGAGCTTGTTTTAGAGCCAAAGTATGATGGGGTTGCTGTTAACTTAATTTATGAAAATGGCCGTCTCTCTCTTGCTACAACTCGAGGTGATGGGCAAGTTGGTGAGGATATCACCTCAAATGTGAGAACAATTAAGAATATTCCACTAAAGTTGCTTGGACCTTCTCCTGATAAGCAGTTGCATATTAGAGGAGAGGTTGTTATTCAAAAGAATGATTTTCAAAACCTGAATGAACGCTTAAAGGCGGATAGTAAGAAAGAATTTGCAAATCCACGTAATGCTGCATCTGGTAGTCTACGACAATTAAACCCATCAATCACAGCTTCTCGACCGTTGCGGTTTATTGCCTATAGCTGTTTACATGCATCTGATCAAAGTGATCATTACGATCAATTAATGCAATTAAAGTCATGGGGATTTTATATATCTCCCAATATTACCACTTCATATGATGTTGAAGGTTGTATCAATTATTATGACGAAATGCTTGTGAAGCGTTATCAATTGCCATATGAAATTGATGGTTTGGTATACAAAGTAAATTCTAGAGCATTACAGATACAAATGGGTAGCACCTCAAGGGCGCCACGTTGGGCTATTGCTCATAAATTCCCAGCAATAGAGCGCATGACAAAAGTTAAAAATATCGACTTTCAAGTTGGACGAACTGGGGTTATAACACCAGTTGCGCAACTTGAACCTATAGAAGTGGCTGGTGTGATTGTGAAAAATGCAACACTACATAATTTTTCTGAGCTTGCTCGAAAGGATATACGTATTGGTGATCAAGTTATTATTAGGCGTGCAGGAGATGTAATCCCAGAAGTTGTGAAAGTCGTAATCTCCAATGATCAAAATCGATCAGCTAAAACTAAATTCCCAGAAAGATGCCCATGTTGTGGTCATGAATTAGTGATTGACGCAACGTTCAGAGTTTGCCCTAACAAGTGGAATTGCCAGGATCAAGTGAAAGGAATGATCATACATTTTGCCTCTAAGCATGCACTAAATATTATGGGCTTGGGTGAGCAATGGGTTCAGATTCTTATCGAGGAAAAGCTGATACAATTTCCAAGTGATCTCTTTAAGTTGCGTGAGGAGCAACTCATTCATTTACCAGGGATGGCCGAGAAGTCTGCAAGAAAACTAATTGCGAGTATTCAAACCAGCAAGCAAACAACACTTCCAAGATTTATATATGCACTTGGTATCTCTGATGTTGGTAGAGCAACTTCTAAGTCATTGGCGATGTACTTTAAAGAACTAAAGAATATTTTAAATGCTGATTTAGTTGATTTTGAAAAAGTTTCAGATGTAGGTGAAGTTGTAGCACGTTCATTATTTGGTCATTTCCGTGATGACATTTGGCATCGTGAAATAGAACAATTGCTGTCGGTCGGAATAACACTAGAGCCAATAAATGATGATGCTAGTATTAAAAAGCTTGCAGATTTTACGATTGTTATTACAGGGAAGTTAAGTCAGTATGCTCGAGATGACTTATCTGAAAAGTTATCCGCTCTTGGCGCAAAAGTAACCAATTCAGTGACTCGAAAAACGACACACCTGATTGTTGGTTCTGACCCAGGCTCAAAACTTCAAAAAGCAAAAGAATTAAACATCTCCATAATTGACGAGTCTCAAATTGTTAATCTATTAGATTAACTTCAATTAATTGTTCTCAAAACACGTTAAGTAACCATCTCGATAGGATGGATATTGAAATTGATATCTTAGTAGGGTGAGTTTCTCATTACTAACACGTTTGTTAGAGGTTACTCTTTGAGGTTGATGAGCTTTGCTTGGTATTTCAGTTTCTTGACCTAAGTGAGCATGCATCCAGGAGATGATTTCATTCACAGGAGTGGGTTCATTGTCTACAAGGTTATAAATAGGCTCTGGAGCTAAATGATTGAGTAAATGAGTGATGGCTCCTACACAATCAGCTTGATGGATCATGTTTGTGAATTTTGGATTTGCTGTGATGGTGATTTTATTTTGATGAATACGATCAAGAAAATGATATCTTTTAGGCCCATAAATACCAGCAATTCGCATACAGATGTTAAGACAGTCAAATTTTTGAACTTGTTTCTCTGCTTCTTGTAATATTTTCCCACTAAAATGAGTTGCTTCATCCAGTGGTGTGTTTTCATTAACCCATCTGCCATCTTGATATGGATAAACTGCAGTACTCGATGCAAATAAAAATCGATAGGGTTTTTTATCAAAAAGTGACCATATTTTTTGAGGGCCATCAAGATATGCGCTACGGTAATCCTGTTCCTGATATTGGTCAGCAGAAATAAGATATATAACAGCATCAACATCTGGTAATGCATTCATTTCAAAAATATCACCTTGGATCATTTCAATACCTGGGATAAAGCGCTTTGTTGTTCGTGAAATGGTGTAAACTATGTTCCCCTCTTCTACCAGTTTGTGTGCTAGTGGTTGACCAATGTAGCCATATCCAGCAATGAGAATTTTAGCCATTATATATCCTTTGAAATTTTTTTGATGGTTTCAGCGACAACAAGATCAATTGCCTTCCAGTTATTACCCCCACCTGCTACCAAGTGTTCAGCGTATTTTTTAGATGGATCAATAAATTCCCAGTACATGGGGCGTACTGTAGATATGTATTGGTCTAATGTTTTTGCAATCGATCGTCCTCGCTCTTCTAGATCACGCTTTAGCCTCCGCACTAGACATACGTCAAGTGGTGTATCAACAAATGCCTTAATATCGAAACGTTTTCTTAAGTCTTCATCGGCTAATAATAAGATCCCATCACAAATCATGACTTGTGCTGGCTGGATTGGTCTTGATTCAGGAGCTCTTGTGTGGGTATGAAATAAATAATTCGGTCCTGCAACTTCTCTTCCTTGTTTTAATTCATCCAGGTGAGCAGCTAGTAACTCATGTTCTAGCGCATCTGGGTGATCATAGTTAGCTTTCTCACGTTCTTCGAGTGTCAAATTACTTTGGTCACGGTAGTAGTTATCCTCACGAATAATTACAACATCATAGGATTCGCTTAATCGTTGATGTAAATTATTCGCAAACAATGTTTTCCCAGATCCAGATGCACCTGAGATTCCAATAACGATAGGGGTGACATTTGTCATGAATGACTCCTTTTTTTTAGTAAAGCATATGTTGCTCCTGATCCACCATCATTATCTCGAGCAGAACAAAAAGCAATTACCAGGGGACTTTTTTTAAGTTCAAGATAGACCATGTTTTTTAGTACAGGTTTATTGGATGAACTATGGATCCCTTTTCCATGGATAAATTTTAAATAGATCTGTTGATTATCTAAAGCACTGAGTAAAGTTTCTAATGCTTCATTATACAATAAACCATGCAGGTCTACTGTGAAGAAATTTTTACACTGTTTTAACTGTTTCATTTGATTGAGCGTAACACCTGGTTTTCTTACTTGAAAACGCTCTTCTTTATCTACAGGTTCATCCCCATAGGGATATATATCATCATTTCTCATTTGGCTATCTTTTATTGCTAATTAATATAACTGCATTAATTGACGAAATCAATTAACTATCCTATTCTTCAATAAAGTTTGAAGGATTATTTATGCAGGATGCATTTTGGGTTGCACTAATTGAACCTGATCATTTACACGGACAAGCAATTATAGACGAGCTTGAAAGGATGCGATTTATAACAAAAGTTGTTGTTATATCAAGATTAAACTTTCATGAGCATAAATTTTTGTTTCGTGGAAAAGTAGTTGGTAATGCAAATGTTGATGTTCTTCAAGATAATAACTTTAAACTATTAATTTATTGTGGTACTGAAAGTGGGTATCCATTTTATAGATCAAAAGTAATGAGTGATAGCCAAAGTATTATCAATGTCACTGGATGTGCAAATGATATCGATAATATGTATTTTGACCAAATGGAGCTGATAGAACAACCTGAGATAACACTTTCTCATCCAATTGCTTATCAGGCAACATTAATTCTTGAACAGTTAAATAACTTATTTGATCTCAATACAGTCAATTTATTTGTTGCATGCTCTGTTTCAACTGCGGGCACAGATGGTGTGAAAGAATTAATTGCACAATCTAAAGAGTCCATGGATCAAAAAGACTCCATGTGCGTAGTTTTTCCAAAGAAAATGGCATTTAATTGCTTGTCCAATGTCTTTAATCGTTCTCATTTTTCACAAAATCAATTTAAAAACAGTTTACTCAATCAAATACAATTTTATTTTTCTAACCTCTCTATAGAGGTGGACTTATCACTCATGCAAATACCTGTTATTAGAGGCCACATGATGCAAATGCAGGTAACTACAAAACAAGAAGTGTGTTTGAAAAAACTTAAAGATACGTTTACCAATTCTGGTATTATTGATATTGTTAGTTTGCCAAATTCATTGCAACATGGCATGCAAAAAAACAAAATGAACGTTGGTGATTTGAACTTACATCCTGATCATCATTATGGTTTAAGTTTAACTGTTGTAGCAGATGAGCTTGGCTTTGGTATAGGTGGACAATTGAGATCGTTGCTTATACGGAAATTTCATGATATTAATATAGAGTAAATTTAATAATTCCTTAATGTTAATGGTGTATAATTTAATTATGAGAAACTATTTTTTAAATCTTTTAAAACCCGGATCAAAATCCGTAAGTACTTTAGGTTCATCAAATTCATTCGTTGCCCCGGTTGCTTCAGCAACCTTGATTGCCCAAAACGCAGAATCTTCAACGATTTCTTTTGCCCCAAATTATTCAATTCTAGCAAAATCGTCTGATAGGCATCCAAACAATGTCATTTCTCATGATTTTGGAAATAAAAACCCTGTTAAGCCAGTTTTTTCTTCTGTTAATGAAGATAATAAAAACGAAGTTTTTGATTCAAAGCATCTAAGTGCTGCAGAAATCAATCTTCATTTGACTGAGTTGAAGCGTTCTGAAATGGAAGTAAAAAATCAACCAAATATGAATATATTTCCATGGAATGCCCCTCAAGGCCCTGGGCTTTAATTCATTTATTCTAAACTTGCAATTTAGCTGATTCATCAACATAATAATCCTGGAGGATATGTTGTGTTCAGATTACTTACTTTAATTTTTTCAATCCAAGCAATATTAGCTATTGAAATATCAGATGCGCAAATTTCGGCCCAAACCACCCAAATGTCTATGGTCGAGCTAAAACATGATATTAACCAACTTAATAATCGCTTGGCAATGTTACATGATGATAATCAAAATTTACGAGCTATTGTAAATAATCCTAAAAAAATAAATCCCTACAAAAAAGCAACTTATCAAGAGTTTGTATACATTGCAGGCCTATCTGCAATTATTTTTCTTTTGGCGCTGGCTACATGTATCGAAAAGGTACCTACTCCTTTACCGCAAAGACGTCCTGCTCCACGTCCGAAGCCGATTGTAAAGCAGCTCAAAGAAGACAGTGAATATGATTTTATGTCCAGTAAAGAAGCAATTCCTGCTAAATTTAATCTTATTGAAGCATATATATCAATGAAGCAACATGATTTAGCTAAAAAAGAACTGGATTGGATATTGAATATAGGTAATGTTGAACAGCGGGATAAGGCAAAACTTTTACTCAATCAATTAATTTAGAAGCGTATGAATCGACATGCGCTTGGTATAAGGTATCTTGGCACATCATATTTTGGTTGGCAGTCTCAAAAATCAGTCGTTGGAATTCAAAATAAAGTTGAACATGCAATAGAAAAAATCGCTAACGAATTTGCCAGGGTTCACTGTGCTGGTCGTACAGATCGAGGAGTTCATGCTACTAATCAAGTCGTACATTTTGATTCAAGTGCTATACGTGATTCACATGGGTGGGTAAGGGGCGTTAATGCCTATTTGCCAGATGATATTGAGGTTTTATGGCATCAACCAGTATCCAATGATTTTCATGCGAAATATGGTGCAAAATTAAGAAAATACACCTATTTGATATATCACGCTACAAATAAGAATATTTTTTGGCAGGATCGGGCATTAATGGTTAATGATGTGTTAGATCTGGAGGAAATGCAACTTGCTGCAGATCAGCTAATTGGTGAACATGACTTTACGAGTTTTAGGGCATCAGGCTGTCAATCAATGACACCTGTAAAACATATTCATTCTATTCAAATAAAAAACAAATTGCCTTGGATTAAAATAGAATTTAAAGCAAACGCATTTTTATACCATATGATACGTATAATCGTTGCTGCTTTAATTTTAGTTGCTACTGGAAAAAAAACCAAAAATTGGTTAAATTCAGCTTTAAAGGCACATAATCGTGCGATAATTCCATTCATGGTTCCTGCTCATGGACTATACTTTCAAGGAGCTGAGTATTCTCAAAAATATGAGATTCCTCAAAACTTGATTATCATGGATGGAGTATTATGAAATGTTTTTTAAAACAGATACAATAGAGGGCGAGAAGGTCATGGAAAAATCAAATCTCAAATCAAAAACCTTATATCCAGTTAAGACAGCTGAATCATTATTAAGTCATGTTTCTCATCAAAGCTATATTAAACGAATTAAAGAACTATCGAGTGAGTTTATAGAGAAGGAAGATGGTTCATTTGATGACCATTATTTTGATGCACTATATCATGATTTAATTAAAAGCTTTGCAGAGATGGTACAGTGTTTACCTGATCAAACGGGTCGTGAGTTTTATCTAAATAATGCACTTTTAAGAGCTTTGTGGGCACTGGAAAGCTATACTGAAAAATCTAAAGCTAGTCCAAATCGTGATGGTGATATTTATCCATACGCTATTTACTCTGCAGCACTATTAAGCCAAGTAGGTGAGCTTTTCTCAGATAATCAAATTCAGTTCGTAAATGAAAATGGTTTATTTATGGCAAACTGGGACCCAATTGAAGGCTATATGACTAATTTTAATTGTGAGTGGTTTAGAGTCTACAAAATTGATAAATTACCCCAAGAAATGATCGATCAATTAACGAGTATTATTGCGGTAAAGATTATTCCTGATTTAGGGTATCAGTGGTTAAGCCAGGATCGCACTATATTGCAGTGGTGGTATGATGCCTTAATTGATCGTAAAGAAAAACTAGGTCAATTTGATATTGATTTAAATTTAGAGAAGAAATTCGTAGAACGTGCTCGATTACACGAACTTGAGATTGAAAATGTTTATCCAACTGAAATTATGGATATTGAGTCCTTTTTAGAATGGATGAAGAAAAAGCTTGAGGAAAAGAATAAACTCAATCAGATTGATGGCTTCGCCTATGGTACACGACGAGGGTATTTAGTTACAGAAAAGTCTATGCGAGAGTATGTTGAGGAACACGGTGGTAGTGTGGATTCACTTACCGAAGCTTTATCTCAAACTGGTGTGGTTTATGGCCAACAGGACTTAGAGACCTATAATATTAAGCATCAAAATACAGCTCAACATTCCTTTATAGGGTCAGGTTCTAGGGTTGAAAATGTGAAGGGTATTGTAATCGATAAGAAATTTTTAGTGATGAATAAGGATGCGCTTAATCATGCACTTATCGTGAAATCAGTTGTAAGTCAGGTTGCTCGATTTATGCGTATGCAGGAAAATATTCGAGCGAATAAACTCAATGGTCCTAGTAGTTTTTTAAAGGGTAAATAAATCACCATTTATTATCTTTTATATTGAATAGATATTGACTACCATGGATGATTTTTTTTGCTGCAAATTTAATTTGGTGATTTGCATCCATTAAAAATAGATCAATTTCGTCATTAATTTCTCGGGGATCATAGGCATGGTTTTTAACCCAAAGTGCACTCATTATGGTTAATGCAAATAGCTTTAAAAAATCGGGTGCGACAGCAGCACAGTTTTCAGGTTCATGTTGATTCCATTTTTTCAGTTGCATCACTGAACTTTTCAATGCAGTAAAATTTTCAATGCACAAAGTTTTCATTTTACTTGGTGCACTATCAGTTATTTCATTTATCTTATCAATATATTTTTGTATATTTGCAAAGTTGTCTTGAGGTATTTTCCGCATAACTAAATCCAGTGCCTGGATTCCATTGGTCCCTTCGTATAGCATGCTAATTCTATTATCAACATAAAACTGTTCAATGCATGTATCGATCGGTAGACCGTTTAACTTGATACATTGATCAATAATAATGCATCCTTGCTCTGTAAAGAAGCTTTTTGCAGTTGGCGTGAGCACACTAATTTCGTAAGAATTCTTTTCAAGACTATTAATATAAACCATTAAGTTACGCATACTACGAATATAACCATTGCATAATTTAATTGCGTTCGTATCAGAGGATTGACTGCGTTGATTTAAGTTGTATTTTAGTTTTTGCATTGCAATTTCTGACAGTGCTATTCCCTGATTGGCAACTGTTAAACGCGCATCATTCATCATTGTAAACATGGCATGAAGACCTTTGTTTTTCTCTCCAATTAACCAACCTTGTGCATTATCAAGTTGCATAAAACACGTAGGTGATAAATGGGTTCCCATTTTTTCTTCAATCCCTGTACAAAAGATAGAGTTGCGTTTTCCGTTGGCTAAAAACTTAGGTACAGCAAATAAGCTAATGCCTTTTGAACCTCTTGGTGCATTAGGTAGCTTTGCCAATACAAGGTGGATGATATTTTCGGTTAAATCATGCTCACCAAAGGTAATCCAAATTTTACTACCATTTAGAATAAAGTGATCTTCTTTAGGTTCTGCTTTTGTCTTAATGAGTCCAAGGTCTGTTCCACAATGACTTTCAGTTAAACACATTGTTCCAGACCATTTTCCAGTGACCATTGAGGGCAAAAACCTATTTTTTAAATTTTCAGATGCAAATACATCAATTGCAAGTACCGCACTTTCGGTGAGGCTAATTCCAAGAAAAAAAGCGCTATTACATGACATCATCATTTCTTCTGCAAGTGCACTAATGGTTTTATTAATTCCTTTACCACCAATCGATTTGGGGTGGTTATGTGCTAAGTATCCGTTTTCACACATTCTTTTATATGCAGATTTGGCCTTTGATGGCATGATGATGCTTTTTGTTTGAGGCGAAAATTCGATACCTTTCTTATGTCCTATTTGATTGAGAGGATATAGATAATCATTGCAAAATTGTTCGATGTTTTCAAAAAACATCCTATCTCGCTTATGAAAATACCACTCATCATGTATAGCTAGTAACTTTAAGTATTCATCAATTGGGGCATGATATTTGAATTCATCATTTTTATTTACCATTGTTCTCTCTAAAAGTCCTCATTTTTAAAATTCATCATATGTTTTTTTCCTTGTTCGATCTGTGCTGCATATACATGCATTTCAGGCAAAACATGATGAATAAAATAATGGCCAGTTGCTATTTTGTTTGGGTCTTTATTTTTGGTCATTAATCCCCACATGTATGTCATCAACATCATGGCATTAAGGTTTAGAAATTGTGAGGCAATTGCTCCAGCTTGCTCTGCATCAGCCAACGCATTTTGCATTAGCCACATTGCTGCTTTTTTTACAAGCTCTCGAGATTCTGCACATGCTTTCTTAAACTCAGGGATAAAGCTCTTTTCCTGTTCCTCAATTTCATGTAAAAGAGCCATTAATGCTTTTCCTTGATCTTTTGCTAACTTTCGTCCAACTAAATCAAGTGCTTGAATGGCATTAGTTCCCTCATAAATCATACTTATACGTGCGTCGCGATAATATTGTTCAATATTCCAATCTTTAACGTAACCACTTCCACCTAATATTTGCTGAGCTATAGAGATATTGTGGCAACCACGTTCTGTGAGATAACTTTTAACAATCGGTGTTAACAAACCAAACTTTGAACTATCACCATTCTTATCTTTTTCAAGCATGGCATATACTGCAAGTGCACGCATGGCTTCATTCGTAGACTTAATTTCAAGTAACATGCGTCTAATATCGGGGTGTACCAATATACAATCGGCACTTTCATCCATTTCCCTTTTGTTTGGATCCAAAGATCGCGATTGACGACGATCTTTTGCAAAGAGTAGGGCAGTTTGGTACGCAATGTCAGCCAGAGCAAGTCCTTGGACACCAACACCAATCCGTGCAGCATTCATCATAATAAACATCGCTTCCATACCTTTGTTCTTTTCACCTAGTAACCAACCTTTGGCATTTTCAAATTCCATGACACAAGTTGGTGAAAGATGGATTCCCATTTTTTCTTCTAAGCCATTACAAAATACTTTATTTTGTTTGCCATCTATAAATTTAGGTACGATAAATAAACTTATTCCTTTTGTTCCTGATGGTGCATCTGGTAATTTAGCTAAAACAAGATGGATGATATTTTCTGTTAAATCATGGTCTCCAAAAGAAATCCATATTTTCGTTCCTGAGATAAGATAGTGATCTTTTTCAGGTACAGCTTTAGTTTTGATAAGTCCTAGATCTGTGCCACAATGTGGTTCAGTAAGACACATAGTTCCAAACCATTGGCCACTAATTAGGTTCGGAAGATAGCTGTTCTTTTGCTCATCTGTGCCTTTGGCTATGATGGCACTAATAGCACCTTCAGTTAGTCCAGGACCCATTGAGAATGCGTTGTTAGTAGCACATAACATTTCATTGACCAATGTGTAGATAACTAATGGTGAATTTCCACCACCATACTCTTCTGGCATTGAAAGTGGCATGGCGCCTGTTTCTAATAATTTAGTGTAAACCGAATGAGCAAAATCTGGCATTTTAACAGATCGTGTTTTTGAATCATATTGAGGTGGGTTATTATCTCCCATTTTGTTACTGGGGAGATAGTGTTCTTGACAAAACTTCTCAATACTTCTGAAAATTGCTTCTAAGCTTTCCAAATCATAAGTATCATTTTTATAATCAAATAATTGTAGTAGATTTAAATATTCATTTATTGGTGCTTTATAATTAATCATCACCCTCTCCTTGGCCTATATATATATTATAAACAAAATATGTATTTTTTGGGCAAAAATCCTCAAATATACTAAAATTAAAGTATAAACAATAATAAATATTAGGAGGCTAATATGGCTGATAATTTTAACATCGACAATATTATTAAAACAGTAAAAGATTCAGTATCTGGCTTGTTAAAAGATCTAAATATTGAAATTCCAGGTTTAAATGACTCTAAAAAAGACGATAAAAAGCCTGAGAAAAAAGAAGCTGAAAAGAAAGAAGAAGCTAAAAAATAAGTTAGCGGTTTTCTTCATTTGCATAAAGAATGCAATATGTTAATCTGAAAAAATGAAAACATATTGTATTATTCCAGCTAGAATTGGTTCTACACGTTTACCAAGAAAAATGTTAGTGCCTGTTCAAGGAGTTCCTTTAATTCAAAGGACTTATCAACGAGTTCTCAATTCTAATTTATTTGATGATATCTGGGTAGCTACAGACGACCTTACTATTTCAAATTTAATTGAAAACATTGGTGGTAAAACCATCATGACTGACTCGAAGTTAAAAACAGGTACAGATCGAGTGGCTTTTGCTGCAAATAAGCTAACATTAGATGGTGTGATCGTAAATATTCAAGGTGATCAGCCTTTTGTCAAAGATAGTATGCTCAAGGCTTTGGTTTCTCCTATTTTGAATGGAGATTGTCAAATGAGCACTATTTCTCAACCATTAATGAGTGATGATCACAATAACCCTGACGTTGCAAAGGTAATTTGTGATATGAATCAGTTTGCAATTTATTTTTCAAGATCATTGATTCCTTACCCAAGAAATCCCTCTAGTTCTCCCTTGGCGAGACATCACGTTGGTATTTATGCATTTGAGGCAGAATTTTTACAAACTTTCAGCCAACTTCCCCAGACTCCGTTAGAGCAATCAGAGTCATTAGAGCAATTGAGGGCTATTGAGCATCAAGAAAAGATTAAAGTGATTCAGGTCAATGAAACGTGCGTTGAGATCAATACTCAAGCTGACATTGATCGATTAGAAGATCCAGTGTTATCTTAATTGATTTATTTTTTTTGCAGAAGGTATTTGTAATGATGAATACCACTTTACTAATTCACCTCTACTGTTAAAGAGGTATTTATAAAAGTTCCATCTAGGTTGTGCCATGAATGACCCATTTTCTTTGAGCCAGAGGTAAAAAGGGTGAGGTGATTCTTTGATATTGATTTTTTCGGTAATGTAAAAACTTACAGGGTAATGGTCATCCAAGAAGCATTGAATTTCATCATTGGTATTAAATTCTTGGTTCCCAAAATCACTGGATGGGGTGCCGATTATATCAATATTATTCTCTGTGTGTAGTTTCTCAAGTGCCTTATATTGATTTGAAAATCCGCATTTAGAAGCTGTGTTTGTAACTAGAAAAGGCTTGCCTTTGAAAGAGCTGAGCTTAAGCTTACTATTATTACTAAGTTGGAATTCAATATGATATATAGACTGCATGATTAACTTGGCTCCGCGGGGCGGATTCGAACCGTCGACCAAGTGATTAACAGTCACCTGCTCTACCACTGAGCTACCGCGGAATAAAACATATTTTGCATGAGTAAGATTAAAACGTCAAGGATATTTAGCACTTAATCGCTAATCAACTTTTAATGAAGAATTAACTTAAGGGATTTTTTATCTAAATTTTTAGAATTTCGGTTCAGATTTGAAATATCGCTTTAGAATAGTTAGGATGTAACTACCTATGATTGATTATATTTTAAAAGCGATTCAGTATATTTTTCTTGCTTGTCTAGCATCTTTCTTTATTTTAGCAGTATTTCTATCTGTATACTTTTTATGTTTGGGAGACATACCCACAAGTTTATTTTGGTTTTATTCTTGGTCTAATTGGCTAGTTCCCATGTTTAATTACGAAGTATATGTATGTATGTTTCTTTTTCCATTGTGTAGTCTACTAGCAAATAATAATTACGCTCAAGATAGGATGTTTAAATATCTATGTTTAATTTATTTTTTAATATTTAATCCGTTAACAATTCTTTTAATGTTTTCTATTTTCGGTATAAATTTCATGTCTATTAGTGTGGTGTTCCTACTTACTAACATTTTTTATCAATTTAATCCATCGTTAAGGTATGTATTGTCTCCATTGAGAAATATAATATTCATAATAACTGACCTCACTGGAGTAGAATTAAATGAAAAATATTTATTTAGCTTTGCGATTTCATGTTGTTTAGCTGTTTTATTAATCCCCACAATCATGGCCCAAGAAGTTTATTTTATCGGAGCTACTGTTTTTTTTGATTCTTGTTTATCACTCGCTACACTAAATGGTCTGTCATCTTACTGTTTAAATAGCATTGATTATTATTTATCTGACTTATTTCAATTTAACTTTAGTTGGGAAAAAGTGTTTCAAAAATTCACCAAAGCTTGCGAACAATTTCCATTTATTGAAGATAATCCAGAGTTTGGTTTTATAGCCTATCTTAATGCTAAATATAATCTTAAAATTGCACCAATTATGGGATCATTACCTCAAAATCCACAATTATGTTATGACGTAAATGACTATAATACTAATTTATCTGAAGTGAAATTAACACGTGTTTCTTTCAAGCAATTATCGAGTTCAGGATGGGTCAGTTTTTTCGAAAATATTTATTGTCGTTTTTTTGGATTTAATGGATCTGATCTTCCTATTAGTTTATTCTTGCCGTTTGAGAAAAATAATCATCAAATTAAATATATGCAGTGCTATATTAATATAGATGATCCAACCGTAGTTTCATGGGTTTCAAAGCCAGGATATCAATCTGTCTTATTGAAAATGGAATATGAACAAATTGCTGAAAATGTCGAATTAAACTTATCTCCTACCACATTCATTGAGAGCAACGAATTTGTTAGGCGACATCGGCAAACTAATGGAAAACATCCATTTACACAAGGGCAATTTTCAAGTGCTCCTTTAACAGAGAAGCAAATAAGTTATATTGAAGGCTGCTGGAATGAGTATATTGATAGAGTGAAATTATGGTCTGAATTAGTTGAAATTTTATCCAATGAAACAGAGCACCAAATATTAGAAGTGTTCTCGAGGTTAGGTTACGTCCTGATTTTAGAAGATATTGGTGATAAAAGAGCATCATTTCCACAAATACCAGTTTATTCAAAATTTAATAACCAAAATATTATATGTGATAATACAAATAACCTGACTTCATTTGCTGTAAAAGATACGTTACATTTCCAATCAAATTTTGGAGGATTGGTGCCGAAGGATGTCATCCAAGATGTAAAAAAACACGTTGAAAGCTCCCATAGTAATCTAGAATATGAAACGCCCACCAATTGCATAATCGCGTAAAATGTTTGCAAAAATTATAATTAAAGGTTAGTTTAAGGATATGAGATTTATTTTATGTTTATGCTTAATGTGCTGTGCTTCAGCGATTTCATCGTCTGATTTAGAATTTTTGCACACATATAATGCCCATTCTGGTTACGCCGTTTAACCAGTACATACATGATAGTTTGATTGCGTTATGATGGAGTTTATTTGGAGGTATAATGCGCTCATTTTTATTATTGATTGTTACAACATTAGTATTACAAACCACTATTGCTCAGGCTACAGAATATTGTGATCCTTGGCGCTATGAATGCAAGGAATTAAAATCCAAGGTTAAAAAAGATGTATCAGGTTTTTTAATGAAGGTGTTGAAAAAGTTAGAAAAGAAAGTTAGCCATCAACAAGGCGTGCCTGAATAGCTGCTTGCATTCTATCCATTGCTTCGAGTAAGCGATGTTTTTCAAGTGCGAAATTTAGTCTAAAATGACCAGGGCATCCATAACTTGATCCCGGTACAACACCAATAAACGCCTCTTCAAGAAGATATCTACAGAATGCAGCATCACTTTTCAATCCCATTCTGGGTAGTAAGTCTTCTATATTTGGAAAAAGATAGAAAGTACCATCTGCAGGTGAGATTTGAATTCCTTCAATTTGTCCTAATCGTTGTAATACAATATTATGATGTTCTTGATATTGAGCACATAAATCTTCAATAGATGATTGGTCACACTCTAATGCTTCTCGTGCAGCATATTGCGAAATAGAACATGGACATGCAGAAGTATTCGATTGAATTTTGGTCATGCCTTCAATAATACGTTCATCAGCTGCAGCAAAACCAATGCGCCAACCCGTCATTGCATGGCTTTTGGAAACACTATTTATTGTAATGATTCTTGATCGAAGATCAGGACATTGCATGAGTAAATTAGTAAAAGGTTCTTCGGTCCACAAAACTTTTTCGTAAACTTCATCGCTGAGTATATATATGTATGGGTATTCTCTAAGAACCTCACCAATTTTTTGTAATTCTTCAGCAGAGTGGGTAATACCTGTAGGATTACATGGACTGTTTAGGATGAGCATTTTTGTTTTTGGTGTAAACGCTTTAGCTAGAGCTACAGGGTCTAAACGAAACGATTGAGATTTTTGAGGTGGAATGATAACAGGTTTACCTCCAGCAACTTTAATCATATCTGGGTATGGAGACCAGTAAGGTGCTGGAACAACTACTTCATCGCCTGGATTTAAGAGGCTCATTAAGGTGTTATTGATACATTGCTTAGAACCAGAGCTTACCATCACTTCGTTTTTTTGAAAGGTAATATTATTATCTCTAATAAACTTATTAATGATTGCTTTCTTGAGACGATTTGTTCCTGAGATAGGAGTATATCTGGTTAGACCATTATGGATTGCTTCTATACCGGCAGAGGCGATATTTAAAGGTGTATCCATGTCGGCTTCGCCAAGATTCATGGCTATAACAGGGTGCCCCATCTTTTTTAATACTGCTAACCTTGCAGCGATTGAAAAAGTTTGAGGTGGTTCGATGTCATTGAGACGATTTGCTAATTCCATATACTTAGACTAAAATCTCACTTTAGGATATTTATTATATATTATCAAGTCTTTTTTTATGTATTTTTTGTTATAAATATGCCAGGATAATAACGTGACATCAACCTTTAAGCTAGAAGCCCCATTTAAACCATCTGGTCAACAACCTCAGGTGATCCATTCAATTCGAGATCATCTAGATACCGGAATTGCATATCAAACACTCTTAGGTGTCACAGGTTGTGGGAAGACCTATATTATGGCGAATATTATTCAAGAGTTACAGCGACCTGCTTTAATTCTTGCGCATAATAAAACACTTGCTGCTCAGCTTTATGCTGAAATGCGCGCTTTTTTTCCCAAAAATAAAGTAGAGTATTTTGTATCGTATTATGATTATTATCAGCCTGAGGCTTATGTGGTTTCCTCAGATACATTTATCGAAAAGGACGCCTCAATCAATGAACATATTGAACAAATGCGACTGTCTGCAACGAAGTCAATTTTAGAGGAAAGGGATACAATTATTGTTGCAACAGTTTCTGCTATTTATGGACTAGGTGATCCATCTTCATATATGAAAATGATATGTCTTCTCAGTGTTGGAGGTCGTATATCACAAGAGGATTTACTTAAAAAATTAACCAGTATGCAATATGTACGCAATGATATGGTCCTTACTCGTGGTCATTTTAGAGTACGTGGTGATGTCATTGATGTGTTTCCTGCAGAACATGAAAATGATGCTATACGTGTTCACTTGTTTGATGATGAAATTGAGCGACTTGAGCGCTTTGATCCACTGACAGGCCATGTTGTTTCTCAGGTCAAGCGGTTCACCATTTATCCTAAAACACACTACGTTACTCCAAGAGAAACTGTTAATCGTACATTAGAGTATATTAAAGAGGAGCTTACTGAGCGTTTACAAGAGTTAAAGGGCCAGAATAAATTAGTTGAGGCACAGCGCTTAGAACAACGTACTCAATATGATATTGAAATGATGCAAGAACTTGGATATTGCTCAGGGATTGAAAATTATTCAAGGTATCTGTCTGGACGCGAACCTGGAGAACCACCACCGACACTAATTGATTATTTGTCGAAGGATGCTTTGATTTTTATTGATGAGTCACATGTAACATTGCCTCAAATACGGGGTATGTTTCGCGGAGATCGTGCACGAAAAGAAACATTGGTTGAGTATGGTTTTAGGTTGCCTTCTGCAATTGATAATCGACCATTATCCTATGATGAATTTATTGCACACGCACATCAAACGTTATTCGTCTCTGCAACACCAGGTAAAATTGAATCTGAGCTAACAGATACAGTAACAGAGGCCATTGTCAGACCAACTGGATTAACGGACCCTACAATTGAAATTAGACCCGTTGCGACTCAGGTAGATGACTTATTATCAGAAATAAAAAGTACATTGGCTAAAGGACAACGAGTTTTAGTAACCACATTAACTAAAAAGTTGGCTGAACAACTTTCTGAATACTATCAAGAGATTGGTATTAAAGTTCGCTACTTACATTCTGACATTGATACAGTTGAGCGAGTAGAGCTACTTGGGGATTTGCGAAGAGGGAAGATCGATGTGCTTGTTGGTATCAATCTACTTCGAGAGGGTTTAGATTTACCTGAGGTATCATTAGTTGCTATTTTAGATGCGGATAAAGAAGGGTTTTTAAGATCAACCGCAAGTTTAATTCAAACCATTGGTCGTGCGGCAAGACACCTTGAAGGGCGTGCTATTTTATACGCAGATACAATCACCCAATCCATGCAAAAAGCTATTGATGAGACAAATCGTAGACGAGAAATTCAAGAACAATATAATGTAGATCATGGCATTACACCGAGAGGTATACAGAAGAAAATTGATGAGATATTGGATATTGAAGAGGTAACTCAGCATGAAGATGATGCAGTTTTATCTCCTGAAGAGAAAGAGGGTTATTTGAAATTAAATCCTTATGGTCTTGGTAAGGCAATGAAAGCATTGAAAAAACAAATGTTAGAGCACTCTGAAGCTTTAGAATTTGAAGAAGCAGCGAAGCTTCGTGATAAGATACATGCCATTGAGGCTGCACTTCGATCAAAGTAATCAAGGTATCATTGATCTAGTAATATGGGCTTGGCCCTCAATTATTTCTGATTTAGCAAGTAGTTCCTGATAGCTATTCACTTTTTTTGAAACTCTTAAGCCCAATTGGAAATCCAATTCTTTAATTAATCTGATTAGTTCTTCGATGAAAAAAGAGTATCGGAGAGAGTGAAAGATTTTATCTTCTTGTGTAAAACTAATGAAATGATCTGCATGAAGTGTGATTGATCGTTCAAGTGGATGCTTACACCCTATTAAGGACTTTAAATGATTACTAGCGATAACTAACTCAGTCATTCTATAAGTGGTGCCCATAAAAAAAGATTTGGTTTTAATAACCTTTAGAAATGATCGATTACCGAGAATTAATCCATATGTTGTAAAATCTTTTGCATAGATATTTAGTGCTTCAAAACGAGATAAAATGCGTTCTTCAAGCTTTGACTCAAAAGATGTGCTTGTAGTATTTATACATGTAGAGAAGATTGATTGGATGGTCGCTATTTCTTTTTTTCCTAAATCACTATCTAAGATAAATAACAATAAAAATTGTAGGTACACATTGTCTAATCCCAAAGGCATATTCATATAAGTTGCAAATATATCTGTTATTTGAAATATTGTCGAAAGTTGACGCTTGTTATAAATTTGATCATGTACTAAATTGTTGCCATTTATTAACAGGCCTTTTTCAAATAAATCAATGATTTCAGTTAATAATAATTGGTCGGCAATATAATCTATTATTTCTTGATTTTTGTGCTTATATGCAAGATATATTGGGGTAATTCCACAACTGTTTGGGTGTCTTATATTTGCACCATTATCAAGAATTAACTTAATAAACTTGTGATCTAAATAAAGATCAAACATTAGCATATAATGTAGGGATGTATTTTGAAGAGCGTCTTCTGCATCACCCATTCCCTGATTAATGGCGTTTATAAAATCATGTTCACGATTCATCTGTGCAAGTCTAATAGGTCCTACGACAGGAATTTTTAGATAAAGTTTTGCCTTTTTATTAAAGTCTTCATTTATTAAGCTTATTGCTTTGGATATCAAGAACATGTGTAATTCAACTAAACTTGTTAATATATAAACATAGGAGATTGCGTGATTAAGATCCCTCCCTTCATTTTTATGAGATTCAATAATTATTTTGAAAATTATGGAACTTGTTATCCAAGTATGTTTTAAAATATTTGGTATTGTAAATATTATACTCCAAATAGTTGGGTAAAAAATATCCAGTGGTAATAAGTGGTTTCTATTTTCGTTGAAAAATAATGATATCATTAGGTTTTTGAAATTAACATATGTAGATAGTTAATGTCAATTTCACGCGATATTAAATATTTAAAATAACATATTATGCTATAATTGCGTTATAAGTGAGTATATATTTATGGCGCAGTTAGACCCCAAAGAATATGCAAAATCAGTAATTGATCAAGATCCAGATCACCCTTCAGAAGTGGACTTCGGCCTTTTAGAAACGGGTTTAAATGCTTTAGAGATTTCGGAATCAAACCTTGAAGACTTGAATCTATGGCGCTCAAAAATCGAAAAACTGGGTGATCCAGAAAGTGCTAAATTGCGATCTGATGAATGGGAAAGAACTATTGATGCATCTGCTCGTAAAAAAGAAGTGTTTCAGTTTAGTCAAAGTGCATTTATTTTAGTAGTAAAGCAATTAGTGAAAAGTGCGCTTAGCCAAATTAATATTAATATTGGTGATGAAAGCCCATTGATTCCACAGTTGAGCTTATTAAAAATTTATCGCGCGGTTATATATCTTGCGAAAGAACGAAGTGTTGATAAGAGAGAAGATTTCTTTAAAAGCATGAAGGAGATGGGCTATGATTTATCTTCACTTGAGGGTAATGATGAAGCTTTGGCTATGCTTTATGAAACATATAGTCAGATGGAAGATGCTCGCAGAGAATTTCAAAATATTACTAAAAGTTACGGAAAGTGTAATCATGGCTTGTTATCAAACTTAGCACCTGTCTCATTAGAACCAACATTTGAAGATGTAATGGATTCGAGTGTTTCAGAAACTGCTGCTGCGAAAAAAATGGAAGCTAAGAAAAAACTTGAAGAGTATCAGAAAATTAAAAAAAACCTCGATTGTGATACTCAGTTTTTAATCAAAAACCCTGATGCAGTATCAAAATGCATGAATATCTTAGATCGTAAACATGGTGACATGGAAGATGGTACTATTAAGCCTCCTGATGTTGCACCACCTCAAGCTCCACCCCAACAACCGAAGCAGTCTCGGCAAATATTAGAAGGTAAGGATTTACAAAATTCAAAACAATTTATTAATATGTGTGTTGTATTTAGAGGCAGTCGTGTTGGTCGTAATGATTCTATAAAAGAATTGGAGCGAGTTTTATCTATTTCAAAGACTGGTGAACAATTACAAGCTGTTCTAGATCGGTTTATTGAAATAGGTAATATTGCTCCTCAGTATCGATTAGAAGGATTTACAACGGCAAAAGGTATTTGGTTAGCTGCTCAAAACCTTCAAGACTTGATCAATGAAAAACCACTGTCACCAAAAGAAATAGCACATGCTAAAAGATTGGAAAAAGCATTAGATAAAACGAATATTCATTTTACGTTTATTCAAGAGAATATTTTAAATAAAGCTCCTGATATTTCGCAAAAAGAAGGTGAGTCTAAACAGAAAATAGATAAACCTGATCAAGATCTAATTAAATAACGCACACGTTATGTAATAAAAGCTCAAATTAGTATATTATTTACAGTTCTAATGAATGTGTTTTTAAAATATTTAGTTTATGCTTGTTTTTTTAGAGTCTTGGTTGCGTTAATCGTATTATTTGATTACCAATCTTGGGTATATCACAACGAAGGCCAACAACAATTATCATTCCGTATATTGAAAAAAAATAAATATACAGTTCAGGCCAGTATCGATTCTTCATTTCCCTCAATGCAAATCAGACTTAAAGGTAAATTATCTAAAAGTCTGAGTGTTGGTAACCATTACTCAGCTTTAGTTAATATATGGCCCTTTAAACCGATTTACAATCAGGGACTGATTAATGTATCTCATTTAGCATTCCCTTTGATTGCGGAAGGTCAAATAATTAAAATCGATAAAATTGATTCAAAACGATCCTATGATTGGATTAAAGAGATGAAAACCTGGCTTACAAAAAAAATTCCCAATCATACTGCACGACCACTTGTTCAATCTTTATTTACAGGTGAAGCGCTAGATGACCCGCAATTAAAGACACTATTTGCCAATACTGGTACCAGTCATCTTACTGCCATATCTGGTTTGCACGTAGGGATCATTGCTTTACTAATGAGTTATATTACAGGAGTTCGGAGTATAAAAGTTGCAGCTGTTTGGATGTATCTGATGTTAGCTTTATTTCCTCCTTCTGGAATAAGAGCAGGACTGATGTATTCCATTAAAGTTTTTTTTCCAGAATTAAGTTTATTTAAGGTCATTGGAATTACTATTTTGATCCATCTTACGTGGAATCCATTTGCATTATTTTCAGTGTCATGTTGGTTATCGTATTGGGCAATTGTGCTTATTGCAATGCTCCTAAAAACATCATCTAAATGGTTCCCACTAAAGATAATTATTAATATGATCCCGATTACATTATTAATTTTTCATCAGTGGCCTCTTGCATCTATACCATGTAACCTCTTAGCTATTCCTTTTTTAGAAGGGGCATTGATGCCTTCAATAACGATTGCTCTTTTTGGATCTCTTTTAGGGTATGACAGTGCATGGTATTTACCATTATTATTTTCTCAAACCCTCATTAATTTTTTAAATATTTTTGTGAATTGGTTTATTTGGCATCCTATGAGTCTTTCGATTTGGTTTGTAGTTTTTTTGCAGGGATTATTATTAGCTTTTAGTATTCTAAAAGCATACAGACCACTGATTTTTAGCTCGATTATTCTATATCTTTTGTTTTTACCAATAGAGCGTTTACCTCTTCAAAAAGGGCATTTTGCAATTGTTGTTTTTAATGTTGGGCAAGGGTTAAGTATTCTTATCAAATCTAAAAGTCATAGTTGGTTATATGATACAGGACCTCCTGGTTCTGGTCGTAAAATCATTATTCCTCTGCTTCGATACTATGGAGTAAATTCACTGGATGCTATTATTGTAAGTCACTGGGATTTAGATCATCGAGGTGGTCTACCTGAAATACTCAAAGAATTTCCAACGAAAGTAATTACCAGCGGTGTAGAAGGGGATGAGTTTTGTCGATTAGGAGATCAGTGGCGTGTTGAGGGTGTTGATTTTAAATTCATTCACCCTTTATGGCTTCCCAAGGGTAGCAAAAATAAAAGTTCGTGTGTGTTAACGGTTTCTAACTTTACAAACTCAGCCATATTACCCGGTGATATTGATCAATTAGTAGAGCACCAGATATTGCAGCGAACGCGTTTAGAGCATATTGATCTATTAATCGCAGCTCATCACGGTAGTCGTTATTCAACATCAAGAGAGTGGCTATCAAAATTGACACCTCTGCATACAATTGTTAGTGCTGGCTATCATAATCACTACCATCATCCTCATCCTTTGTTTTTGGATCGTGTTTATAAGCAGCAATCAAAGATATTAAAAACGTTTGATCAAGGCACGATAGTGTTTAGATTCTAGTTATGATTTCCTGAGTTAAGGAAAGATTCAGAATAGGGATTAAACTCTTCAAGATAAGGAGCAGATTCTTCATACTCAGAGTCTGAATTAGAGCAATCTAGTAAATCTCGATTATCAAGATCTTTTGATGAAAGCGGGTCTAGTTTTTGTTTTACATAAGAATAAAGATTAAACACGTTATATGGAATAGATGGAATAAAAAAAAGCAAAAAGAATGGATCCCTACCATAATGGTAATCTCCTTCATGGAAGCGGAAAATGTTGCCAAAGGAATAACACAAAGAACAAAGAGTTGCATCAAATAGACTTGCGAGAATCATAATAGGGAGATAAAACTCATCTAACCAGAAGAAGTAATAAAAGTTTGCATAAACGGTTGATCCCCCAGTCAAGATTATTGCAAAAATTGTTATAAGAAACACCAAAACACCTAAATCAAATAAGAATGTATGAAGATATAAAGGAATGGCCGTCAACAATCTGGACGAAATATCCTGATCTTTGCTAAAAAATTCCATAATACTGTTATCAATAAAAAAATAAGCTAGTAAGCCGTATAAAAATGATAAAGTTAAGAAAGTAAAACTAGGAGAGAGCATAAGTTCAATTTATCAAATACAGATTTATTAATCAAATTTAAACAGCGATTGGGGCCTTAATAGTTGGGTGACATTGATAGTTAATAATTTCAAAATCTTCAAAGCAATATTCATCAATTGAGCTAGGTTTTCTTTTTAACTCTAATCGAGGCAATGGAAAGGGTTCTCTTGATAATTGTGTTTTTACTTGTTCAAAGTGATTATGATAAATGTGAGCATCACCAATAGAGTGATGAAAATATCCAACCTCTAGATCACACTGTTGGGCTAACATATGTGTTAAAATACTGTAAGATGCAATGTTAAAGGGGACACCTAGAAATAAATCTGCGGATCTTTGAGTTAATTTGCATGAGAGTTTGTTTTCAGCCACATAAAATTGAAATAACATGTGACAAGGTGGTAACGCCATTTCGTCTATAAGGCCAACATTCCAGGCATTAACAATATGTCTTCTACTGTTTGGGTTGTTTTTTATTCCATTAACTAAATTTTTAATTTGATCATGTGTTTGACCTCTATGATCCATCCATGCTCGCCATTGTTGTCCATAAACAGGTCCTAAATTGCCATCTTCATCTGCCCATTCGTCCCAAATTCTTACTTTATTTTCCTTAAGGTATTTAATGTTAGTTTCACCACTTAAAAACCATAGTAATTCATGAATAACACTTTTCATGTGGACTTTCTTTGTTGTAACCAGGGGAAAGCCATCTTGTAGATTATACTTAAGTTCCATGGGGCTAAAAAGACTTCGGGTGCCTGTTCCAGTTCGGTCCTCACGATCGACACCATTTTTAAGAACAGTCTCTAATAATTTAAGATAACTTTTCATTTTTATACCTCCAAAAGGAATACATTAACATAGAATAAATTAGTTTTTAAATATGTTTTTTGCTCATGGTTGAAAAATTTGTCATGATAATATAAATGAGTATTAATTCAAGAGTCGCACTTTTACGACAACTTTTAAAAGATTCATCGAAATTATGCCGATCACTCTACCCAGATCAGCTAAAAGTAGATTTTAAGGAAGATGGTCAGCCTGTGACTAATGTAGATCTTGAGATCAACGCTTTAATCAAATCTCAGCAAATGCATTATTTTCCAGAAGATTGTTGGTATTCTGAAGAAGAGCCGTTTTGTCCAAAGGAAGCTGTTTATAGTTGGATAATCGATCCGATAGATGGTACAAGTAATATGGTGAATCGTTGTAGTGAATTTGTGGTCTCCATTGCACTGATGCAGAAAGGAAAATTAAAAGCAGCTGGAGTAATAAATCCCATTACAAATGAATCTTGGTTTGGGACAAAAGGTTCAATAACACAATTGGATGGAAAACCAATCCATATGGATACAGTCGAGGATTATATTTTGATCTCAAAAAATGCAACATCTGTAAATCACCCAAAAACAAAAAAGATGGGTTCCATTGCTTATCGAATTTGTAAAGTGGTCAGCGGGGCGGGCATTGCTGCGATTTCACTTCGAACCATCCACACATGGGACGTCGCTGCAGCCGTATTCATTGCTCAAGAGTGTGGTTATCAAGTCTCTGACCGATATGGTAAGGAACTAACTTTAGCGCATTTAGAGGATGCTGTGTATGGAATCATTGTTGCTAGAAAGGATAAGTACCATGAGATACTTAAAGAAATTGGCCAGAGGCGGATTTGAACCACCGACACGAGGATTTTCAGTCCACTGCTCTACCCCTGAGCTACCTGGCCAATAACTCATATTTAAACCTTTCAATTTAGATTCGTCAAGTTTTATTATTGATCTTTGTAACCTGGAGGTGGTGGTGGCTCTTGATCATCTGAAAATAAAAAAAGTTCCATTTGCTCATTAAGGAACTCTTGTGCTTTCGGGTCAAAAGTGTTTAAACGATATTCGTTGATTAGCATAATTTGGCGATCCAACCATAGTTGCCATGCATCTTTTGAAATTTCTTTTACGATCTTCTCTCCGATCGGTCCAGGGAAGGGGGATTTTTCAAAACCCTCCAGATCTTTTTTAAGCTTCTTGCAAAATACTTTTTTCATGAACTATTTTCTCCAGGATTGATTTGACGGGTTTGGGTAACTCTAAGTCTAAAACACAGCTTAGTTCATACCATGCTTCAGATTTAAACCGCGTCTCGTCATCGTTGATATATACATCAATATACCATATTTGATGGCTGAAAACATGTTTATAGGCCTTTTCTATCCTATTTAAATTTGAAGGCATGTGTTGTTCATTATCCATGATTGTAGGACCCAACAAGCCGGACCATATCCCTCCTCCAACAATGCGATTAAGTCCTACTTTTCCATTTTTTATATCAAAAATGAATGTTTTCCGATGCTTTTTTTGGATGGTTTTCTTTTTTTTAAATGGTAATAGTGGTTGTAATTCATGTCTATTTGCATAACACTTTTTTTGAAAAGGGCATTGGTAACACCTTGTATTATTTAATAGACAAACAGTAGCACCAAGATCCATGATTGCTTGAGTATATGTATCACATCGATGTTTTGGTGTTGCAAATGTACTGATTTTCCAGTAGTGTTGAGTGCCTTTTGCACAGTTATGATCATGAAAAACACCAAAATATCGGGACAGTACTCGTTTAACATTGCCATCTAATATGACACCAAAACGTTTATGTCCTAATGCTAAAATAGCGCCAGCAGTTGATTTTCCAATGCCTGGTAATGATAGTAATGCATCATAGTCATTTGGTATAGTTCCTGCATACATATTTTTTATAATGTTTGCTGTTTTATATAAGTTTCTTGCCCTTGCATAGTAACCAAGGCCTGCCCAATGTTGTAATACTTCCTCAATTGATGCATTAGCTAATGAAACCACATTGGGAAATGAGCTCAAAAAGCGATTGAAATATGGAATAACTGTTTCTACTTGTGTTTGTTGTAACATGATTTCAGATATCCATGTGTGGTATGGATTGGGATTAAGTTGCCAAGGAAGGTTTTTTCGACCGTAACAATCATGCCATTTTATCAGTTGGATACCAAAATCAGAATCAGATGAAATTAATTTCTTTAACATAGTATCTGATGGTTGTTTAGAGTTTGCAAATTAATCATGATTAACACTATATTATAAAAATGATTAATAATAAAAAATCTATTAAAAGTTATGTTTCTAGAAGAGGTCGGATGACATCATGCCAAAGCAATGCTCTTAGCGATATTGCTGATTATGCGATAGATTTTAAATCTGACTTTAATACAAAAAAAAATATCATATTAGAAATCGGCTTTGGTATGGGGGATAGTTTATTTCTACAAGCAAAAGCAGAGCCAGATTGTTTATTTATTGGAGTAGAAGTCTATCCTTCAGGTGTTGGCCATTTCCTTCACCAAGTCAAAACTCATCAATTGGATAACGTGCGAGTATTTCATGGTGATGTGATGGATATAGTACAGCAAATCCCTGCTGATTCACTAAGTAAAGTACAAATATTCTTTCCAGATCCATGGCATAAACATAAACATAAAAAAAGAAGACTAATAAAAAAGGAATTAGTGGATATTTTATACCAAAAAATGGTACCAGGCGCTATTTTGTTCATAGTGACTGATTGGAGTGACTACGCAAACTCAATTTACAAGGTACTTAAAGATAATAGTTCTTTAAGATACCTTGGTTCAACTAAGCCAAAACGGTTTACCACAAAGTATGAGACTAGGGCATTGCGTTTAGGTCATACCATTTATGAATTTATTTCGTTAACTGCTAAAGGTCTTGACTGTAAATGATCTGGATTAAAATCAATAATAGGCTTCCTAGCAACAGCTCGTGTCCAAATAATTGGCGCAGCACTCAAAATTTCAACGTTATACATGATTGGACGAGTAACCTCTGATTGCCAGTTAAGTGCAAATAAATGATATTTACCGGGCTCATCACCTTGTCTAATTTGCCTTATCAATGTTCCATAAATGGATGTTTGAACAATGCAGTTTTGTCCGATAGTGCTTTCAATCGCATCCAGATAGTGCTTATTACCTGCAACAATATCACCTATATAGAATTTAGGCTCCATACTATCGTCAGCGACAATAAAGTCGATGGCATTAGAATTCCCTTTTTTGAAGCTCATCAACTCTTGTGTAGCTTTTTCATAACCTGGCTGATCAGTAATACTCTTATCATAATTTAGTGCATGACTTAATTTAGGTGAAAATTTTGGCGGTTGTCCCAATCCATGTAATAGCCATTCAATAGTTACATCAATTCCCTCTGCGCGCATTGCCTTGACTGAGGCTTCAGCACCCTTATCTGTTAATCCTCCAAATCGTGCACTTTCCCAATTTTGTAAAGTTCCACGAGCAATGTTGTATCTGCTGTTGATCATGTCCCTGGACAGCCCCGTCATTTCCCTAAGACACTTTAAACGAACCGCTCTTTCTTGAGCTAATACTGGATCCACTTCACGTTTCTTTCTAGCCATACCTTTACCTCCGCTAAAAAATAAATGATGTAATTATATTAAAGCATAAATTTATGTTAAAATTAAGTAATTACATAAATTACTTTTAATTAATAGCAGCTTGGTTGTATATGAATAATTTCTTAAATTAAAGTAAGCATATTCTTTTATTTGCGTAAAATAATGGTAATTTATTGTTCTAGAAATAAGATATGTTTTGAGTTAAATGTTTGAATCATTGATTTGTAAAGCATATCATGTATATGACATAATTATGATATTAAAGGAGAAGTTATGAACATGACAGTCGATCGTAAAAAAGCATTAGACGCTGCACTTGGTCACATTGAACGCCAATTTGGTCAAGGATCAATTATGAAAATGGGGGACAGCAATATCAATACTGATATTACTGCTGTTTCAACAGGATCTTTGCGATTGGATGTGGCATTGGGTATCGGTGGGTTACCTCGAGGACGTGTTGTTGAGATTTTTGGTCCTGAGTCATCTGGTAAAACAACGTTAACATTACATGCTGTGGCTGCAGCCCAGAAAGCAGGGGGCGTTGCCGCATTTGTAGATGCTGAGCACGCATTGGATCCAGTTTATGCTGAAAAACTTGGCGTCGATATCGATGACCTTCTTGTTTCTCAACCAGATACCGGTGAGCAAGCATTGGAAATTACGGATATGTTAGTACGTTCGGGTGCGGTAGATATAGTGGTTGTAGACTCCGTTGCAGCTCTTACACCAAAAGCCGAAATTGATGGAGATATGGGTGATCAACATGTAGGCCTTCAAGCACGGTTGATGTCCCAAGCGCTCCGGAAATTAACAGCAAACATTAAACGCTCTAACACCTTGGTTATCTTTATTAACCAGATTCGGATGAAAATTGGTGTGATGTTTGGTAATCCAGAAACGACCACTGGTGGTAATGCATTGAAGTTCTACTCATCTGTTAGATTGGATATTAGAAGAATTGGCTCTTTGAAAAAGGGAGAAGAGGTCGTTGGTAATGAAACACGTGTGAAGGTTGTTAAAAATAAGGTATCCCCACCATTTAGAAAGGCAGAGTTTGATATTATTTATGGTGAAGGTATTTGCCGGTTTGGTGAATTAATTGATATGGGTGTTGAACAAGGTATGATGCAGAAAGCTGGATCTTGGTATAGCATGGATGGCAATCGAATTGGTCAAGGCCGAGATAATGTTAAAAATTTTCTTCGAGAAAATTCTGAAATTGCTGCAAAACTAGAAGCCGGATTAAGAGAGAAACTATTACCTCAAAAGGTTGTTGAAGAAGAACCTGCATAATATCATGTCAATCAGAAAGAAAGCTCTCGATTATCTTGCTAATAGGGAGCATTCTGAGCTTGAATTATCAAGAAAGTTAAGTCGTTTTTTTAGCCAGAATGAAATTGAATCGATCATCGATCAACTACGATCTGAAAATTTGGTGTCTGATTTGCGTTATGGTCAAATGCGGTTAAAGGTTCGGATGGAAGCAGGTTATGGCCCAAATTTTATTCGTCAAGAACTCCTAATGAAAGGTGTTCCAGATGAAATTATTAATCAGATTATGAACGTAACCATTGATTGGGGTGATGTAGCTAGTCGAATTATTGCAAAAAAAAATCCCTTGAGTAGAGATGCCGCTGAAAAGCACCTATTTAGAAAGGGCTTTAATTGGGATATAATAAAACTGGCTGTCAAATTGATTGAGGAGTAATTGTGAAAACACAAGCCATTAGGGATAAATTCGTTTATTTTTTTCAAGAAAAACTACATGCTCATTTGGATAGGGCAAACTTGTTGAATAAATCTGATCCAAGCCTTTTATTTGTAAATGCAGGTATGGTGCAATTTAAACCATGGTTCTTAGGCAAAAAACCATCAAATAAGAGGGCTGTCACGATACAGCCCTGTCTGCGTGTAGGTGGTAAACATAACGATCTTCAAAATGTTGGTCATACAGCAAGACATCATACACTTTTTGAAATGTTAGGGAACTTTAGTTTTGGTGATTATTTTAAAAAAGATGCCATTGCATTTGCATGGGAGTTTCTAACAAAACAGTTAGAGATCCCCGTTGAAAAGCTTTGGGTCACTGTTCATTATTCTGACCAAGAATCAAAAAATATCTGGATAAATGATATTCATGTAAGCCCTGATAGGGTGATTGAATGTGATGATGAGGATAATTTTTGGTCTATGGGCGATACAGGACCATGTGGACCATGTACCGAAATTTTTTATGATCATGGTGAGGGTGTGCCTGGAGGCCCCCCAGGCAGTAATGACGCTGATGGTGATCGATATGTGGAAATATGGAATCTAGTCTTTATGGCATTTAATCGAGAAACAAATGGGCAGATGACGGATCTACCTAATCCTTGTGTAGATACAGGAATGGGGCTTGAGCGTATTGCAGCTGTATTACAGTCCAAACAATCCAATTATGACACAGACCAGTTTAAAAACATCATTAATGGAATCAAAAATAAATTAAGTATTAATGATGAATCAACTGTTACTTTGCAAGTAGTTGCTGACCATATTCGATCTATTTTGTTTTTATTAATTGATGGCTTACAACCTGGTAATGAAGGTGCGGAGTATGTGTTAAGGCGTATTATACGTCGTGCACTTAGATACTTATATCAAGCAGGCATTAATGAGCCTTGTTTATTCAAATTATTGCCACTCGTTGTTTTTGAGATGGGTAAAGCATATCCTGAAATCAAAAAAGGACTCAAGGATGCTCAAACTAACCTAAAGACAGAAGAACAGCGCTTTTTTAAGACATTGGATGCAGGTATGAAAATACTTAATGAACACTTGAATAAGGATAAAAATGTGTCTGGTGAATTGGCTTTTAAGTTGTATGACACTTATGGGTTTCCAGTTGATATTACAGAAGATGTTGCAAAGGAACAAGGTGGCAGCGTTGATCATGCGCAGTACAATAAATGTATGCAAAAGCAAAAAGAGCGCTCGCTTAAATCCCAGAAATTTAGAGTGATGGAGCATTTAGATTTAAGTAAATTGCCAAAAACCACTTTTGTTGGCCATGAGTCAATGGACACTGAAGCAACAGTGTTAGCAGCGATTCAAGATAATCAGCTGTTAGATACGTTGCAAGGCGAAGGGGTGCTTATTTTAAATAAAACTACCTTCTATCCTGAAGGTGGTGGTCAAGTAGGAGATAAAGGGACTATTATTCGAGAGAATGAGCGTATCAATGTAGTAGATACTCAAATTCAAGAGGATATCATCCTTCATACTGTTAAATGTGATAAAGCCATTAAGAAAGGTGATACACTTAAACTCCTTGTTGATCAAAATAGAGAGCATACCAAACGTCATCATTCAGCAACACATTTATTACATAAAGCATTAAAAAATGTTCTCGGCGATGATGTTTGTCAAAAGGGATCATTGGTTACTCCTGAGCGATTGCGATTTGACTTCAATTACCCTAAATCACTCAGTCACAATCAACTTTCTGAAATAGAAAAGATTGTAAATGATGCAATTCAAACAGGATATCCAGTTGTAATTGAAAAGATGACATTTGAAGCAGCACAAAAGGCAGGTGCAATAAGTTTATTTGGTGAAAAATATCCGAGCCCCGTTCGTGTGCTTTCAATGGGAGACTTTTCAAAGGAGCTATGTGGTGGTACACATGTAAGTAATACAAATGAAGTTATTTACTTTAAAATATTAAATGAATCTGCCGTAGCAAGTGGGGTTCGTAGAATTGAAGCTGTAGCAGGCTATAAAGCAATTGAGCATTTCTTGAAATTAGAACACATTGTAAATAAACTTAAAAAAGAATTAAAAGTCTCTTCCAGTGATTTAAGCCCAAAAGTGTTACAACTTTTAAATGACAAAAGTTTACTTGAGCAAAAATTAAAAAAGGCAAAAGCACAGCATTCACAATGGCTTGATTATATAGATATCAAAGGTAAACATTTGTACTATGGCGCTGTGGATGTTGATGATGTCCAGGATCTCCTAATTCATATTGATCATTATCGTAAAGACCCAAACATGGTAGCGTTATTATATTTTACTAAAGATAATGTTTCTCGATTTGTTATTGCCGTAAGTAATACAATTAGTACATTTAATGCAAAAGAAGTACTGTCACATCTTAGTGGTTCAATGACAATAAAGGGAGGAGGAAAAGACCACTTAGTTCAGGGTGTGATGCAGTTGAAACTAAAAGAATCAGAGAAGATTTTGGCTACCCTACAACAATGGATTGGAGATAAAAACTAAATGCATGGTCCAACTGTATTAAAATTTGGTGGCTCATCACTTTCCAATATCCAAAAAATTGAGGAAGTTGCAGATCTTATTATTAGACATGCGAGTAATGAAGACATTGCAGTTGTTGTATCAGCTATGATGGGTGAGACGGATCGATTGCTTTCTTTAGGAAGGCAAATTGCAAACTGCGATCTTGAAAATAGCGAAATACAGCAATTATTAACGAATGGAGAAAATATCTCATCAGCATTGGTGGCCCTAGCAATTAGTAAACGTGGTTATAAGGCGCAATCATTCAATGCATGGCAAGCTAATATACGTTATGAATATGAGAAAAACCAGATTTCATTTGATTTAGATTGGGTCCGATCAAGTTTAGATACAAAAATAATACCAATCATTACAGGATACCAAGCTATTCATGAAAATAGAATAGTAACATTGGGAAGAGGGGGATCAGATTTGACAGCAATTGCCTTATCAAAAGAGCTTAATGCGCCAATTTGTTGGATTTATACTGATGTGGAGGGGGTCTTTAATATAGATCCAAACATTTATCCTAATGCATATTTTTTTTCATCTTTAAGCTTTGATAAAATGTATGAAATGGCTAAAATGGGTGCAAAAGTAATGCAGGATCATGCTGCACATTTTGCAATGCAATATAACCAACCTTATCGTGTCAGTTCAACCTTTAAGCCAGGTTCTGGCACCTTAGTTACTCAACAGTCTGTAAAACATCCACCAATTATTACAAAAAAATCCAAGATCAGTGTTGTTATGAATTCTCATTATTTGGCACTCAATTCTGTGCAGCAGACTAGACAATATTGTGGGTGTTTTAAATTAAATCAAGAAATTTTCCATTGTTACATTGGAAAACCGTTAAGGACCAGTAGTTTAAATGGGCTATGGTCAATTATTACAGTCTTTTTTGATACTAAACAACCGTCTCAAAGTTTTCTTAAGGAAGTAATTGTTAGAGATGTACAATATCCTTTAAAAAAATCAGGTGATAGTATTCAATTCCTTGTTCAGGAAAGTGATGCTAATGACGTGGTCTTGAAGGTGAAAAATATCATTGCTCGAGCCAACGAGATGAACGCTTTGGATGCTGGAAGTGTAGTATAATCGCCATACCGTATGTAAACTATATCTTATTGTACTATAATATAATTAAGTCCAGATTGTATGATTAATATTCATATTAATGGAAAATTAGTATTAATCCATGTAAGTTGATATTAATTGAAATTATGGTTAAAATATTACCTGGATAGACGTTATAAGGAGATTGTTATGTTAATTCTAACTAGAAGAGTCGGAGAAACCCTCGTAATTAATGATGATATAAAAATTACTGTACTCGGCGTAAGAGGCCATCAAGTAAGACTTGGAGTGGATGCCCCAAAAGATATATCAGTTCATCGTTTAGAAATTTACCAAAGAATACATGATGACGGTCAAGACCAGCCTAAAGAAACAAAAGAATAAATGCACAAAAGTATTTAGCATGATATTATCTGATAAATGAAGGATCCCTTTTATCAAAAAGAAAAATTGCGGTATAAGAAACCGATACCCAGTAGAGAGTTAATTCTAAAGGTTCTAAAGGAACACAAGAAACCAATTCTATTTAAATCATTATCCAATTTACTCAATATAGAGAAAAAAGAGGCTTTAGTTGCATTAGAAAAAAGAATTAAAGCAATGATCCGTGATGGTCAAATTATCAAAAATCGCTCTAATCATATTGTCCTAACTGACTCAATGGATTTATGTAAGGGTGTTGTTCAATTCTCAAAGGACCGTCAACCTTATTTATTTCTTAATAATAATAATCTTAAGGTTTTGATTACTGGTAATCAGGCGTCTGAATTATTACAAGGTGATGAGATTATTGGTCGACAAGTTGATCAAAACCAAATTGTTGTTGTAGAGATTTTATCCAGAGCATTATCTGCTATCGTCGGATATGTTGAAATCAACAAAGGCATTACATCATTACGTCCCATTGTCCCTTGTATAGCTTTTGATCCTATTTTAAAGCCAACTAAAAAGAAATTAAAAGCTGGTGAAATCGTAAGATGTACCATCCAAAAGTTTCCTAAGCCCACAATGCCTGCAATTGTAAAAATTGCTGAAGTTATTCCCCAAGAAAATAGTTTGAAAGGCCAAATTGAATTAGTTTGTGATGCGTACGAAATTCCCACTGAATTTGAGCATGAATACTCTGACTTTGAAAATGACTTTGGTCAACGTGAAGATTGGACACCATTACCATTCGTAACCATCGATGGTGAAGATGCTAGGGATTTTGATGATGCTGTTTGCGTTAAAAAAGTCAAAAATGGATATGAAGTATATGTTGCAATTGCTGATGTAACACATTATGTGAAAACTAACACTTCTTTGGATCGTGAAGCAGAGTTTCGAGGAACGTCAATTTATTTTCCAAGATTTGTGATTCCAATGTTGCCTGAAATTCTATCTAATGATCTATGTTCCTTAAGGCCTAACGAAGTCAGACCAGCAATGGGCCTCAAGATTATATTGTCACATACTGGTAAAGTCACATCCTATACAGTTTCAAATGTTTTGATTGAGTCCAAATTTAGATTGACTTATAACTCTGTTCAAAAATATATACAGGGATCAGAAGAGCTTAAAAATATTGATTATATATTAGATCCATTGATAGAAGTGTATAAAGTGCTTAGAAATCTTAAACAAAAAAGAGGTGCATTAGAATTTAACACAAAAACAACGCGTGTGGTTTTCGATAAAGAAACCCAACTTTACACTATTTTAAAAGAGCAATCCAATGATGCTCATAAATTAATTGAAGTATTGATGCTTTTAGCCAATGAGACTGTTGCTAAGTTTCTTATTGATAACAAGTTACCAGGAATATTTCGTAATCATGCTGAACCAGACTTGACACGTTGGAGTGAAGTTGGAAAGTTTCTAAGACAATTTGGTATTAAAGTTCCGCTTAAAAACACACCATCATCTCTTGATATGAAAAAGATACTCGACAAAATATCGCAGTTAGATGGTGGGCGCATTATCGAACAGATGGTTCTAAGGTCATTGCCACAAGCATTATATGAAGCCAATAACAAAGGTCATTATGGTTTGGCTTATAAACATTATTTACATTTTACATCACCGATTAGACGCTACCCTGATTTAATGGTACACCGAATTTTGAAGACATTTATTAAAAATAAGAAGAAAGTTAACACGAACTTAAATAGAATTGCACAACATGCGTCATTTACCGAGCGTCGTGCTGAACAAGCAACTCGATGGGTTGATGCTTGGGCAAAGGTATCTTATATGAAGCAGCATGTTGGTGAAACTCACAATGGTGTTATTACTAATGTTACTAATTTTGGTGTTTTTGTTGATATTCATAACTTTGGTATCGATGGAATGGTTCACGTATCAAAATTACCACAAGATTATTATGATTATGATAGTTATGCACATAAACTCATAGGCCGATATTCTAATTTAGAACTGAAAGTTGGAATGCAAATCAAGGTGACCATCGATGGTGTCGACCTAGAATCTAGGAAAATCGAACTTTCATACTCTAGTGAGTAACAACAAATATCCCAAATTTTACAGGGTTGTTGTGCTCATGCCGAATAACAGCTTCATTTTCATATAAAATATTGAATTCACAACCCTTTAACGTCGACTTAATATAATCAATATTATGCTGAAAACGACCTGATTTATTTAGTTTGTAGTTGAGTTTCTCATTTCCAGCAAATTTTTCAACTGAAAATACAATCAGTCCACCTTGGATTAAATGTTGCTTAAGTTGATAAAACAAATCCTTAATATCTCCAAAATAGGGCAATGTGTCTGCTATATAGAACAACTCACATTGTAAGTCAGATGCAATGCCAGTGGGTATTGGTGCAACAATTAACTGATCATAGTAACTGGTTTTTTTAGCATGTAGGATCATATTTTCAGAGCAATCAATCCCAATTAAATTAGAGGTCCATGATTTCAAATATGCTCCTGCCATACCAGTGCCACACCCTAAGTCTATGATTGTATTGATGCTTTCCTTTTTTATTTCTGTTACAGCTTCTAAAGCATTGATGAGAACCTCATGCCCCTGATACTTTAAAACTTTTTGAACATGTTGATCGTAACTATTAGCATATTGATTAAATAGGTTTTCAACATATTCAACAGGGCAAGCTTTATATTCACAATCTGCATTATTTTCTAACGCTGCAATTAAAAATCGCAATTGAGCATCATTAGAATTGATACGTTCTGCATAATGATAGTATTCCAAGGCCTTTTTATGATTGCCAATTTTTAGGTAGATTGTACCCAGATTAAATAAGGCATTAAAATGATTTGAATCAAGGTTAATGATCTGTTCAAAAAAGGATTGCGATTCTTGAAATCTACCCATGTATTGATATGCCACACCTATATTATATAAAGCATCAATATTATGAGCATCTTGAGCAATGATTTGATACCAATGCTGAATAGCTGGTTCTAGTCGTCCTGCATGAAAATGGATAATGGCAATGTTATGACAGTTTTCAATATTAAAAGGTTCTAAATCATATGCTGCTTCAAATTGTTTTAAAGCCTGTGAATGCTCATCTTCTTTTAAATAAGCACAGCCTAGTTGATGAAGAACTTGAAATGATCGCTCAACTAGAATCAACTTTTCCAGTAGTGGTATAGCTTCTTTGCTTTGTTCATTCGCAGTATATGCTTGCGCTAGTAATAATATTGCTTTTGGGTATTTTGAATCAATCTCGATTAAATGACTCAAGGGTTTGATTGCTTCCTTGTATCGATTATCTTTAAAATAACAAATTCCAAGATTAAACAAAGCATCTGTTTGATTTGGATCAATTTGATGAGCTCTCTCAAAAAAACTGACCGCTAGATCAAATCTTTCCATTGCATAGTTTAAACTACCCATATTCACAAGTGTTGCAACATGACCAGGTGCTAGGTTTAAAACCTTTTGAAAATATAAAAGTGCTTGATCATTTTCTTTAAGCCCTTTGTAGGAATTACCAAGGTTATTAATAATACTAAGATTGGTTGGGTCAAGTGTATGTGCCTGAAGTAGGTATTCAATAGCGAACTTATACTCTTTTAATTGCCCGTAAGCAATTCCAATTAACTGAAGTAACTCAATATTCTTCTCCTCTGTTTTTAGGAGTGTGTGATAATTCTGGAGTGCTTCATGTATATCACCTTGTTGGTGTTTTTTTAAGATTTCGCTGATTGTTAACTGCATTATTTTATAATAACTTTAAAAATTCATGTAATAAAGGTTGCTCGACAAATTAATTTTAGGTATATTCATAGTTTATGGGCTAGACGGGTACTTAGCTCAGTTGGTAGAGCGTCGCCCTTACAAGGCGAATGTCGGGGGTTCAAGTCCCTCAGTACCCACCAAATTGGAGTGGTAGTTCAGTTGGTTAGAATACCGGCCTGTCACGCCGGGGGTCGCGGGTTCGAGTCCCGTCCACTCCGCCATCATTAATGGTGATCGAACTACATGAAAGTCAAAACTTTACTAAAAAACAAATTTTCAATTTTTTTTACAGGTTTTTTGGCTGTTGTTTTTGTGCTGACTTCACTATTAGATTCACAGTCGTTAATTGGTAGACCAACAAAAAACATAGTTGCTAAAATTGGAAATACGGAAATAACATTTAGAGAATATGGTTACTCCATAAAACGTGTACAGAATTTTTTATATTCAAAGAATACGAGCCCTAAAGCTGTTGAGGCTTATTTAAATAATGATTTATGGCAAATGTTACAGTATCAGTATGGGATGCTGAATGTTTTAAATAAATTTAGATATCAAGTTCCTAAAAGTATCTTTAGTAGATATTTGCATAAAGAGTCAGGGTTTACGAGCAACGGCGTTTTTCAAACACATAATTTACTTCATTATTTGGACACCTTTCAAATTGATTTCAATATATTCAGTAGAGAAGTGAAATCACAAATTGCTAATAGTATGTTTAAACAAACTTTCTCACAAATTAATAAATTGAATGACTCAGAGTTGGCTAGTTTTGAACAATTTTCCGAATTCAAAGGTATCATGGCTTACCAATATCTAGATCTCAATAAATTTTCAAATGCAAGTTTTAAAACAACTACTAAAGAGTTAAAGGATTATTATGAAAAAAATAAGGTTCAGTTTGTCCAAAAAGAACACTTTAAATTATCTTACTTCCTCATCAATCAAAAAACTCATAATATAAAGCCCTCTCAAAAAGAATTAGAGGCTTTCTATCAAAATCATTTGGATCGTTATGAGAATCCTGAAACTGTTCAGGTTCAAAGATTATTATTACAAGAAGATCCTGGTAATACACTAACAGGTAAAGAGATTTCAATGATCAAAAAGTATCAAACCAAGGACATAGATACTGTAATTAACAATGTACTTACTGCAAATGGAAAAGGCTTTCGTTTGCTAAATAACCAATATCAATTGGTTTTATCAGATTTGCCAATTAAAATTAGAGATCTACAAAACAAAGACACACTTTTTTTTAAAGAGGGTCCGAAAGGTTTCAGTATATACGTAAAGAAAAAAGTGACCCCTGCAGCAGTTCCTAAACTTGCATCCATTAAACAGAGTGTTCTCAAAGATTTCGTGCAAGAAGTAAACCATCGTGATTTCCAGACATTAGTTGATCAGATATTTGATAACTATGATCAGACCAGTGATGAAATTGAACAGATTGCAAAACAGTATAGTATTGGAGTAGAAACTACTGATATATTTGCTCTACAGGATTTTGAAAAGCTCAATATTCCAGTTGATAGAATTAACTATGATGAATGGCAAGATGATGGCTTACTTCACCTTATTACAATTTCACCCAATCAAAGTATAGTTATCCAGTTTAAGAGTCGCATTCCGGAACAACTCCAGGCTTTTGAGGATGTTAAGGATATAATTAATGCGCATTTAAAAGCCGAGTTTAGTCTTAACCTCATGGAGCAATATGCGATAAGATTGGCAAATAACCTCAACAAGTTTTCAATTCGTGATTTAAGAAAAGATAAGAGCTGGCATTTTGATTCTAAACTAAGTTACGCAAGAACTGATTTCATTGATAATCCCTACCTCCCTTTTGCCTTGGCTGAATCTAAAAACAATTCACATCATATACTTATTGATAATGATAAAAGGTTGTTAGTATTTAAAGTATTTCCAACTGATAAAGCTGAAAAAAATATAGATTTTATTAATGAATTCAAATCGCAATGGAACGAGGTTAATTCCAGTATTTTATTGACAAACTTGATATCTGAAGACCCTTTAGTTAGATATGACACAAAATCATAAACCTTTAAAAAAAGGATATTTACTTGTGAATTTTGGTTCTCCCGAATCATTGAAATATTCTTCTATCGCAAAATTTTTATATAAATTATTAAGTGATGTGCGTGTCGTAAGTTTATCTCGATTAATATGGTATCCAATCCTTTTTTTGATCATTTTACCGTTTAGACCATTTTTATCCCGAAAAGGTTATCAAAGTATTTGGCTGAAAAACGGTTCACCATTATTGGTTTATCAGGACTCTCTTATGAATAAAATGAGAGCATCAGGTATGGACTGTTTAGAGTATGCAATGTTATATTCCAGACCTTCCATGGAGACTGCATGGAAAAATCTTAAAGCTAAGGGTGTTTCTGATGTTGTAATTTTACCAATGTATCCTCAATATAGCTCTGCAACGACAGCAAGTGTTTTTGATAATTGGTCTATGATAATGCAAAAGGAAATGTTTGTACCTGCAATGCGCTTTATTCAGGGATACCATGATCATCCAAAATACATTGAAGCAATAACGAATTCAATCAAACTGCATTGGAAAGAATCAAAGCAAAAGCGATTTTTAATATTTTCTTATCATGGAATACCACAACAAAAGTTTGACCAAGGCGATCCTTATTATTGTTTTTGTCATAAGACTTCGAGACTAGTTGCTGAATCACTTAAGCTAGATAAAAGTACTTATCACATGGCGTTCCAGTCCCGTTTTGGAAAGCAAGTTTGGCTAAAGCCTTATCTGATTGAGCTTTTTAAAGAAAAAATAAAAGAAGGTATTACTCAGTTTGATATCATATGCCCTGGTTTTTCAATAGATTGTGTTGAAACTTTATATGAGATTGGGGATGAATATCAGGAGGAAATTCAACCACTTGGTGGCCATATAAATTTAATACCTTGTCTTAATGATTCAAAGCAAGCAATCGATCTGTATAAAACACTTTTAATAAGTTAAATTTTTTTTAGACCGAAAAAAAATATTGACCTATAATAATTGAGCGAGGGAATGCCATGTTTTGTAGAACACTTGAAAAAACCATTGATGACGCATATGAATGTGCACGTGAACGTAATCATAAATTCATTACAACTGAGCATTTGCTGTTAGCGCTTCTAGATGATCCAGATGCTTGTGGATTACTCAATGAATGTAATGCAAATTTGGATGCACTTAGAACAGGCCTCAACATCTTTATTCAAGAGAAAATACCTAAGATTAATGATGAAAATTTTGTCGAATCAATTCCCACACTTTCTTATCAACGTGTTTTACAAAGAGCCATTTTTCAGGTTCAAGCATCAGGAAAGTTAGAAGTTAACGGTGCTGATGTTTTATTAGCTATTTTTGGTGAATCTGATTCTGCAGCTGTGTACTTTTTATCACAAGAAAATATTACTCGCATGTCATTACTTAATATTCAAAATTCAAGCTCAAATACTGATCGGGTTGAATCTTCTGACTTTACTGAAGGTTTTTCCGAAGATGTATTTAGTGATCAGACGCCTACGGACTCTTCATTAGAAAAGTTTGCAGTAAATCTTAATGATCGTGTAAAACAGGGTCGTATTGATCCACTTATCGGGCGTGACGCAGAAGTAGATCGAGTTGTTCAAGTATTAATGTGCCGTCGTAAAAACAACCCTTTATTAGTTGGTGAAGCAGGTGTAGGTAAAACAGCAATTGCAGAGGGTTTAGCATATCGAATTTGTCATAAGGATGTTCCAAATCAACTTCAAAATTCAACTGTTTACTCATTAGATCTTGGATCATTGCTTGCTGGAACTAAATACCGAGGTGATTTTGAAAAAAGATTTAAGATTGTTTTAAATGAATTTACGAATAATCCAAATGCCATAATTTTTATTGACGAGATTCATTCCATTATTGGAGCAGGTGCTGCTTCAGGTGGTGCATTAGATGCAGCTAACTTGTTAAAACCATTTTTATCATCAGGCCAATTAAAGTGTATTGGTGCAACGACTTTCTCAGAATATCGTAATATTTTTTCAAAAGATTCAGCCCTAACACGTCGTTTTCAGAAGATTGATATTATTGAAACCACTGAAGACGAAACTATTGAAATTATTCAGGGTTTAATAGACAAGTATGAGCGGCATCATTCTGTTAAATATGGTAAAGGTGTCATTGCACATGCAGTAAAATTAGCTGTTAGGTATTTACAAAATCGTTATTTACCTGATAAAGCCATTGATGTTGTTGATGAGGCAGGAGCTGAGGTTGCAAAAAAACTTAGTACAAAATCTGATGAAACTAAAATGGTAACAAAAAAAGTTGTAGAAAGTGTTATATCTAGAATGTCTCGAGTGCCAGTATCTAAATTTAATTTATCTGAAAACAAAACATTAATAAAGTTGTCTGATGAAATGAGAGAAAATGTATTTGGTCAAGAGGATGCTATCGAAACTGTTTGTCGTTCCATTAAAATCAACTCTGCTGGTTTACGAAACTGTCAAAGACCGATTGGATCATTCTTATTTATGGGACCTACAGGTGTTGGTAAAACTGAATTCTGCATTCAATTAGCTAAATCAATGGGCTTGGAGATGGTTCGTTTTGATATGTCAGAATATATGGAAAAGCATTCTGTATCACAATTGATCGGTGCTCCTCCAGGTTATGTTGGATTTGAACAAGGTGGCGCTTTAACAGATGCAGTTTTAAAGAATCCATATTCTGTTGTATTATTGGATGAAATCGAAAAAGCACATTCTGAAATTTACAATTTACTTTTACAGGTGATGGATTATGGTCATTTGACTGACAATATGGGTCGAGTCACTAACTTTAATCATGTTATTTTGATAATGACCTGTAATGTTGGAGCTCAACTTTCTGAAAAAAATATTATTGGTTTTAATCAAGAGCAGCAATTTCACGATAGTAAAAGTGAAGTGAGTAAATTTTTCAGTCCTGAATTTAGAAATCGACTAGATGCTGTCATTGAATTTACACGACTTAAAGAAGATCATTTACTCCATATTGTTGATAAACAAATAGAGGAACTTGAATCAATTCTTAATGAGAAGAATATTGATTTAAATTGTTCTGATTCAGCTAAAAAGTGGCTTATAGAGCATGGATATGATGAAAAAATGGGTGCTCGACCAATTCGTAAATTAATTGATAAATCAATCAAATCTAATCTTGCTGATCTTATGATACATCAAAAAGTTAAGAAAGGTGGCAAAGTTAATATTAAAACGAAAGGTAAAAATATCATTGTAGAGCCAATAAATTAGTGGTAATTTCCCTCCTATTCGCATATATTCAGTATGTGTAGGAGGCCAAAATGAACATTATCGACGATTCATTCTCTTTTTTTAAAAATTTAAATAAGATAACCCGTGATTATAGTGAACAATCAGATCCAGATTCCACTGACTATGTTCATTTTAATGTGGTCATAGAGCTTATATATCGTACATTTTCATTGATTCATAAATTATATCAAATGACTGCTGATAGTGTTCAGGTAATCAGCAGATTAATAATTATGATATTAACTACCGCGATCCTAAGATGCATGAAAAATTTCAATAACTTAAATTTAAATGATGACAATGAAACACTTCAATTCAATGGACTCCAGGAAAGCTTTAAAGAAAATATTTACACTCAAGTAAAATATTTTTTAATTATGGTATTCATATTAGGTGTGAATTTATACTCAGATTTTTTGCATTTATTAAATTCCTCTAATGATTTTTTTATCTCTCAATATGGACATTCTTATTTTATATTAGCTGCTTCTTATGCCTTAATTATTGTTTGTGCGCAACTTATTGGGAATTTACTTTTCATATTAAACCTGACATCTAGGACAACTCCTCCTATATTTATTCAAGGGGCTCGGATTTTCACCGGTGTGTTCAAAGTTATTTTTGAAAGTCTATACATTGCACTCGTTATGGTTTTACCTTTTGGTGGACTGAGCAATCCACTTATAGCTATTTCATTTGTTATTTTATTTTTATCATCATTTGTTATTGAGTTTTCTGGGGTTGTCATTAGTATTGTAAAATTAAAATCTGGAAAAACAGCTTCCTTTAATAACTCTTCACATTCAGATAGTTCAAATAATCTTGTTGAAACGGAGTATTCTACTGTATTTAAGATTGGTTTTTTGTTGCTGATATTATTTATTCTTGTATCGGCAATTGCCCAATATACAATAATATTAGATGTTCTTTCACGCTCTTTTCACTTGATTGGTATATCAAAAGTAATTACAGAACTATCGGCTATAACAGTCACAACATCGTTTACTATCAGTAAAATCATTGATAAATCCAGCACAATTATTTATTCTTATAAGAAATGGGATAAGTTCACCGACACGATTGGTTCTTTTTTCAATAATGAACAAGAAGTCGCAAATGATCCCGAAGGATCTGAACTAGTTCCTAATAAATTTTGATTTTCAATAACGGGGCGTGGCGCAGTCTGGTAGCGTACTTGCATGGGGCGCAAGAGGTCGCTGGTTCAAATCCAGTCGTCCCGATCATCTTTTTTAAGCTTTTGCTTAAGTTTAACCCCTTCTTTGAATTTGATAATATTTCTTTCTGAAATTTCTTTTGGCTCACCGCTTTTTGGATTACGTCCAGGGCGCGCTTTTTTGTGATGTACAACAAATGTTCCAAATCCAGATAGCTTTAAATCATCTTTTGAAGATAGTACTTTTACTGCTAAATTAAAGAACTCATTTACAAACTCTATTGCATCTGGCTTTGGCATAGCTAGAAGACTTGAAAGTTTAGCAGCAATATCATTTTTAGTTAATGTGCTCATTACCTTCTCGTAGAACAATACCAATTGATTTTAGAGCGTTTGTGATATTCTCACATGCGTTTTGTATTTCCTTATCTTTAAGTGTCTTTTGTGATGATTGGAATATCACTCGATAAGTATGACTGATTTTATTTGTATTATCATCAAGATATCGGTCAACTAGAAAACAATCGCGTACTTCAAGAGGGGAGTTTTTGAGTATCGTATTTTTGATCAGTGCATCTGAATGATCATTTTCTAGCCAGCATGAAAAATCTCGTGTTGATGCTTGGTATTTTGACCGCTGCTTGAGATTGACTTTATTTAGCTCTATTTCATAAAGTTTATTTAATTGTATTTCAGCGACAAACAATGGTTTATGAAAAAGCTTTTGTATATTTGGTTGAAAAGAACCGATCCACCCAACTGGATTATCATGAATCAAAATTTGAGCAGATTTTCCAGGATGTAGGTATTTAGGGCATTGTGAAGCATCACGGCTTATGTGTATATCCCCAGTTGGCATAATATTATGAAGCATGGCAATTAGATCACCAACCGCGTCATAAAACGTCAAAGGCTTTTTATTGTCTGGATATTCATGCCCTTGATTTCCATAAATCGCAATTCCAAGTTGATTTTTTTCATGTTGAGAACGTTGAAAACATTTACCTATTTCAAAAGTCTTTATTAAAGAAAAGTCGTGGTTTTGGCAGTAGATAATTTGATCAATTAATCCAGATAAAATGGTTGGCCTTAATATGGCATGTTCTTCCGATAAATGATTTTGAATTTCGATCATCTCATCGTCTTTACAAAAGTAAGAAGCAAGCTGTTTACTAATTAACCCATAACTTTTTAGTTCATTATAACCCTTTGCAGTAAGTACATTAGCAATTTTTTGTTGAGTAGATAAATGAACGTCTTCTTGATCAATGGGTGGTAATATTAGTTGTGATTGCGGTATATTATTGAAACCATACATGCGTGCTACTTCTTCTACAAGATCTATTGGATCGTTTAAATCATTTCTATAGCTTGGGATTTTGAAATCTAAAATACCCTTTTCTGTCTTTTCATTAATACTTTCTATATTAATTTTTTTTAGTAAATTTTTAATTTCAGGTTCAGCGATCGAAGTTCCTAAAACCTGGTTAAATTTATCTACTTCTATTGAAATCGTCTTAGTAGGTGTCATTATTTTATCACAGGAGACTGAATTTAACTGTCCACCAACTATTTTTTGTATGAATTGAATCGCTATTTGAAGGGCTTTTTTAGCCATTTCTAGATCTGTTTGACGTGCATAACGATATGATGCATCAGTATGCAGCTGAAGCTTGTGAGATTGCTTAGAGATATATACGTCATTAAATGAAGCACTTTCAATCAGAATGGATTTTGTCACCTCTGTTACACTAGAATCTTGTCCACCAATTATGCCAGCAAGCGCGATTGGTTTTTTTGAATCAGCAATTACCAGCTGATCTTCTAAATTCAGTGTTGACTGATTAAGTAATTCGATATCATCACCTTTTATGGCTGTACGAACTTGAATAGGACCTTCTACTTGGTCTAAATCAAATGCATGCATTGGTTGTCCAGTGAGCAATGTTACATAATTAAGTATGTCGACAATACAGTTAACACGGTGAATATCTGCAGCTTGTAAGCGGTACTCCATCTCAAAAGGAAGTTTGCAATCAAAACTAATGTTTGACAGGGTCGCACAATAATAAGAAGAACAACGTTTATCATTGATAATCTTTGATTCTTTAAACATTACTTCTTGGATGGAGTCTAGAATAGGCTGTTTTGCGTTATATAGTGCAGCAACTTCTCTTGCTACCCCAATTGCTGATAAACAATCACCTCTATTTGGTGTTACTTCAATTAAAATCCAGTTGGTATCTAAATTTAATGTTTCTATAATATTTTGACCTAACAAAGAATTTTGCTCTAGCTGTAACAATGGACTTTTTACTGAAGAAAGACCGAGTTCAAAAGCTGTACACAACATCCCAAAGGACTCTTCACCTCTAATTTTACTTTGTTTAATTTTTATTTCAGGTAAAGTAGCACCGACTAAGGCAACAGGAACTTTCATACCTTTTTGGACAGAGGGACAACCACAGACTATTTTTAAGGTCTCTTTTTGTCCAATATCTACCTGGCATAAGTTTAATTTATCAGCATTAGGGTGCTTTTGATAGTCGATGATTTGACCAACAACGACGTTAGTAATTGATGTATGCGTGGTTGGGAGTAATTCCGCTTCTAATCCACGCTCAGATAGTTGAGTAACTAAATGAGACTCATCTAACTCAATATTAAGAAGTTCTTCTAACCATTTTGTCGATAACGTTACTGCCATATGTATGCTGTCTTTAACATGTCTAAATCTGAACCATATAATTCTCTCACATCGCTCAAGCCAAGTGATAACATTGCAAGTCTTTCAATTCCGATCCCAAAGGCAAACCCTTGATAGATTTTTGAGTCATGTCCTGCATATTCTAAAACCTTAGGTTGTACCATTCCGGCTCCCAGTATCTCGAGCCATTGGCCTTTTATAGGGTTCCATACATCTACCTCAACAGATGGTTCTGTAAAAGGAAAATAGGAGCTTCGATAACGGTATTGAATATTGGATCCAAAAATCTCTTGCAAAAATTGATCAATTAACGACTTCAACTGACTAAAATTACACTGTTTATCTACATATAGGCATTCCATTTGATGAAATACGGGAACATGTGTAGAGTCTGGCTGATCACTACGATAAACTTTACCAAATACTACAGCTTTAAGTGGAAGTGGTATGGATTTGAGTAATCTTGGTTGTGCGGCACTGACATGTGTTCTAAGAATATTATCTTTTAAAAAAAAAGTGTCTTGCATTGATCGAGCAGGGTGGTGCTCAGGTATATTTAATAGGTTGAAGTTATTATCTTCATCTTCAATTTCATAATTAAAATTATCAGAATAAGAGTTAAAACCTCGTAAATTAAAAAATTTGAGTGCCTTAAAGATGATTTGTGATATTGGGTGTTGGCTACCTGAGTTAAAACCAGTGTAAGGTAGTGTCACATCAATTGACTTTTTTAATTCCTCTTGTAGGGCAAGTTCCTCTAATTGTTCTTTCTGTTTACATAATGCAGTAAGAGTTTGCTCTTTTAACTGGTTAAGCGTACTTGCATATTCTTTTTTTTGCTCTAATGGCAATGAAGCAAGTGTTTTAAATTCACGTGTGATAGCTCCATTTTTTCCAACAAGCTCTACACGAATAGCTTCTAAATTGGTAATAGTATTAGCATTGCTTATAGATTCGATAGTCGCAAGGATTTTATCTAACGATGAATCCATATTAGGCTGCATTTGGGGTTATTTTGCTAATTAGTTCAGCAAACCCTTTTTTATCCTCAATAGCCATATTTGCAAGGCTTTTTCGATTAATTATAATATCGGATTTATTCAGTAATGATATGAATTGACTATAAGAAAGACCGAATTGTCTTACTGCTGCGTTAATTCGAATAATCCAAAGTGATCTGAATTGTCTTTTCCGTTGTCTACGATCTCTGTAGGCGTACTGTCCGGCTTTTATAACTGCTTGTTTGGCAACACGGAAAACTTTACTACGGGCTCCGTAGTATCCTCGTGCTTGTTTTAGTATTTTTTTGTGTGCTTGGCGTGAAACAACACCACTTCTTGCTCTAGGCATTATATGATCCTCAACATTCTTAACACCGACTTAACATCTTGTAAGCTTAAAATTCTAAGACCCCTACGTTGTCTTTTAATCTTATGGTTTTTTTTCGTCAATATATGGCCTCTATTAGCTGCTCTGTGCTTAATCTGACCATTTGGTTTTACGCTAAATCTCTTAGCTGCTGCTTTACGTGTTTTTGCTTTACTCATATGACAATATTAATTTAAAGCTTAATTTTGTCACAATTTTTTAATTAAGTCAACTAACTTTTGGAGCAATAACGGCAATGACTTGTCTGCCTTCTTGTTGTGGTTTTTTTTCAATTGTAATTAGCTCTCCTAGGTCGGTGATCATTCGTTGAACAATATCAACACCCAGTCCTGCATGTGCTACTTCTCTACCACGAAATCTTAGGCTGATTTTAACTTTATGACCACTTTCCACAAATTTACTGCTTTTTTTCAATTTTACCTGGTAATCTTGTTCACCAATACCAGGTCGGAGTTTAATTTCTTTGATGAGATTTGATTTATTAGATGATTTTGAAAGTTGTTTATTCTTGCTGAATTGAAACTTATATTTTCCAAAGTCCAGTGCTTTGCATACTGGAGGATGTATATTTGGCACTACCTCAACCAGATCTAGGTTAATTTTTTTACAATATTCAATTGCTCTTTTTGTAGGATATTTTTCGCCAATAAGTTCATTTTTTTCGTTAATAAATTTTACGTATTCAACTCTGATTTGTTCATTAATACGATTTCTTTTTTTGTCAGTAATATGATTTCTCCTTTAAAGATTACTATGTTTTAGGCGCGAGTGGGATCGAACCACCGACCACCACCATGTCAAGGTGGTGCTCTACCACTGAGCTACGCGCCTAGCATTAAAAACTTAACACCGTTGCAATTCAATATCAACTGAAATATAGTTTTATCTGCACTATTCCAAAACTTATAGCATAAATTATGAATATTGACGAATTTGATTATAATTTACCACCACAATTGATTGCTCATCAGCGTTCAGAGGAATCTCGAGTCTTGGTTTATGACCGATCCAATCAATCAATGGCCCTAAGTGGTTTTGATGATGTTATAAAAATGTTTAATTCCAATGATTGTATTGTCTTTAACAATACTAAAGTTATACCTGCACGTTTGGAAGCATCCAAAAAAACAGGTGGTAAAGCTGAAGTATTCATCGAGTCTATTACATCATCTTTTTCTGCTAAAGTTATGGTGAGATCAAATGGGCGTGTTAGTAATGGGCTTACTTTAAATCTTGAGGGTGGTGGTGAAGTTACATTGACTAAAAGTACCCCTCCTCTTTTTACAGCTAATTTTAATCTTCCGTGTACATTAATTGATTATTTATTTAAATTTGGTCGAACACCATTGCCACCATACATTAATCCAAATTCTTCGGATGATGTTTCAAAAGACTATCAGACTGTTTTTGCACAAGAGCCTGGTGCTGTTGCAGCACCAACAGCAGGCCTTCATTTTAATGATAAGCATTTACAAACTTTAACGTGTCAGAAGGCTTTTATTACATTGCATGTTGGTCTTGGAACTTTTTATCCTGTGAAATCTAATCGTATTGAAGACCACATCATGCATCATGAGAGTTATGTTATAAATGAAGTAGCGGCTAATCTTATAAATAAAACAAGGGCTAGAAATGGACGTATCATAGGTGTTGGCACAACTGTTTTAAGAACATTAGAATCTGCGTTTACGAATGGATTATTAAGGCCAACATCTGGAAGTACTGATATTTTCATTTATCCTGGCTTTGACATACAATCAATCGATGTTTTGATGACCAATTTTCATTTACCAAAATCAACTCTTTTCATGTTAGTATGTGCAATGATTGGAACTAAGGAAGCACACCGTTGTTATCAATTTGCAATTGAAAATCAAATGCGTTTTTATAGCTATGGTGATGCGATGTTAATACTCTAAATAATAAGCTATGCTCAGGATATATGAAATTTAAAGTTAACAAAACCGATAATTTAGCAAGAAATGCGACGATATCAATCAATGGCAAAATTGTAAATACACCCACTTTTATGCCTGTTGGTACATATGGTGCCATTAAAGGGCTTACTATCAATCAGGTTCAATCACTGAATGCACAAATAATACTGGGTAATACGTTCCATTTAATGTTAAGGCCTGGTGCAGACATTATCGCATCTCATGGTGGATTACATCAGTTTAATGGCTGGAAAAATGTCATTTTAACTGACTCTGGTGGATTTCAAGTATTTAGCTTATCTAAGTTGAGAAAAGTGACAGAAGAGGGTGTCACCTTTCAGTCACCTATTAATGGACAAAAGCACTTCATGAGTCCAGAGGTATCTATTGATGTTCAAGAGAAGCTAAACAGTGATATTATGATGGTATTGGATGAGTTATGCGGTTATCCAGCCACAAATAAAGATATTGAATCAGCATTGGAGCGATCTGTTCGATGGGCTGAGCGATGTTACCATGCAAGAACAAAAGATAATTGTCATTTGTTTGGGATTATTCAAGGCGGATTTGATAAGGATCTTCGCAATAGATCGCTTGAGAAAACTACTAAGATTGATTTTGATGGTTTTGCTTTAGGCGGATTATCTGTTGGAGAGCCAAAGACGTTGATGTATGAAATGATGAAAGAATTTGGTCCATTAATGCCCTTTAATAAACCACGTTATTTGATGGGAGTTGGTACACCAGTTGATTTAGTGTATGGCGTTTTAAATGGTATTGATATGTTCGATTGTGTACTACCAAGTAGAAATGCACGGAATGGATACCTATATACATCTCGTGGTATTGTGAAAATTAGAAACAGTAAGTACAAAAACGATTTATCACCGCTTGATGAATCATGTGAATGTTATACTTGTCAAAATTTTTCGAAAGCCTATTTACATCACTTAGATAAATGTAAGGAAATGACTGGAGCAACTTTAAATACAATTCACAACCTGCATTTTTATCAAACATTGATGAAAAGTTTGCGAAAAGCAATACAAGAGGGTAATATAAAAGATTTAGCGGCACAATATTTTGAAGCCTGGAGAGAGCCCGAATTAATATGAAATATTACATACTATTATTAAGTATATTACCTGCGTTTGGTGCGCAACAACCAGCTGATTCTTCAGCGCTTATCTGGAATGTAGTTCCATTAATATTTATTGGATTTTTATATTTTTTCATTATAAGGCCGCAGAAACTTGCTGAACAAAAACATGAATCTATGATAAAGTCCATTTCTGTGAAAAACGAAATTGTAACTTCAACGGGTGTACTTGGTATAATCACTAAGATTAATAACAACTGGGTCCAGTTGAATGTTGGAAACGGAACACATTTTTGGATCCAAAAAAAGAAAATCCAAACTGTTTTGCCAAATGGCACGTTTAACAGTTTAAATTAATGAATATTTATTTTAACAATGCAGTTTAGATCGTCACGGAACATCTTTTACATATTCATTGTGATTTTTGCAATCATTTATTCGTTGCCTAATTTTTTTGGCGAAACACCTGCAATACAATTAAAAACATCGCAAAGTTTTTCTAAAGAAGATCTAGCAAAAAAATTAGGAAGTAATCAAATTAGTCCCACCCGTTTGGATGGGAATGATAAGTCGTGGTTACTACGATTTCAAACCACTGAAGAACAGTTGAATGCAAGCAAACTAATTAACAAAAAATTTCCTAATTGGGTAAATGCATTAAATTTAGCAAATAATACGCCTGAATGGTTATCATTCATTGGTGCGGTTCCAATGAAACTTGGGTTGGATCTTAGGGGTGGGGTGCATTTTCTCCTAAATGTTGATATTCATCCAGTGATTAATCAACGAATTGATGCTGATATAAAAGAAATGATGCTTATACTCAAGCAACAAAAAGTTAAATTCCAAAAAGTTCAGCGCAATGAAAGCGACTACTTTTTGAAATTTAGAAATCAAGGCGATGTTGTTAGTGCAAAGAAAGCGCTTAGTGTATTTAAAGATTTTAATTTTGTTGAAGGGAAAACCTCATTATCTCCTGAGTTAAGTGCTACGGCATTGAAACGTTTACAAGATGATGTAATGCAACATACTATTCAAATTCTTTCTAATCGTGTAAATGAACTTGGTGTCAGTGAGGTGGTGGTGCAGCAGCAAGGAGACACGATGGTTAGTATTGACTTACCAGGTATTCAAGACACAGCGAAAGCGAAGTCATTATTGGGTTCTAATGCAACTATTGCATTTCAGCTTGTTGCTGATCCATCCGGTGAGCGCCAACCACCTGGAACTAAATGGTATGTTTATGAAAATCGAAAGGTATTGTTATACGAAACACCAATATTAACAGGCTCCTCCATAACGTATGCAAGTAGTGATATGAGTGATCAAGGGCATATTGTACACATCCGCTTAGGTGGGGGCGGTGAAAAGAAATTTTATCGGATAACATCGGAGAATGTTGGTAATCAATTAGCTGTTTTGTACACAGAAAAAAAGATTAACAACGCAGGTGGTCAAATGCGTTGGGTAACGAATACAGATGTAATAAGTGTTGCTACTATTAATCAAGCATTGGGTAATTCTTTTGAAATAAATCACTTAGATAGTGCAGAGTACGCCCAAAATTTATCATTATTACTTCGTTCAGGTGCATTAACTGCCCCATTTGAAATTGTTGAAGAAACACTTATTGGACCAAGCATGGGTCTTGAAAATATTCAAAAAGGGTTATTATCTCTCTTCGTAGGGTTTATGTTAATTAATCTGTTCATGGCATTATACTATCGGACGTTAGGTTTTATTGCAGATATTGCATTATTTCTCAATCTACTCTTTTTAATGGCTTTTTTGTCCATTTTAGGGAATACACTGACCCTAGCTGGAATAGCTGGTATTGTATTGACTGTTGGTATGGCAGTCGATGCCAATGTCTTGATCAATGAAAGGATTAGAGAGGAATTTGTGTTAGGTAACACATTAGAACATAGCATCGAAATGGGGTATGAAAAAGCGTTTGCTACGATTATGGATGCCAATTTAACAACGCTTATTGTGGCATTTATTTTATTTGGATTAGGGTCAGGCACTATTAAGGGTTTTGCTGTAACTTTGATACTTGGGTTAATCTCATCAATGATTACTTCGATCTTTATCAGTCGTTTAATAGTTGACAATTGTATGCGATATTTTGGCAAAATAAACATAGGTATTAAATGAATTTCTTCAATGATCAAAGTAAAATAGACTTTATGTCAATAAAATCCAAAGCAATGATTTTTTCCATTGTTCTTTCAGTAATGGCTGTATTTTCATTATTTTTTTATGGGTTGAATTTAAGTTTGGATTTTACGGGTGGTACACAGATACGCCTGAAAAATATTGAGATGGATGCAACTCAGGTAAGGGTAATTGCTCAGAAAGAATTTGGCAATGATGTGGTTGTACAAGGTGTTGGATCCGGCGGGGATTTTCTAATACGAATAGGTGGTAATCATTCCATATCTAATCAGGAAAAAATTGCAAAAGATATTAAATCACAATTTGGTGCAAACCACTTTTCAAGTATTACATATATTGGACCACAAATCGGATCACAACTTTTGATTAACGGCTTAATTGCAACATGTATTGCATTATTGTCAACGATGCTATATATCATTTTAAGATTTGAAGTAAGATTTGGATTGAGTGCCATGCTTGCATTGTTACACGACCCTATTTTAATTTTAGGATGTTTTGCGTTCTTTGGTTTGGAATTTGATATCAATGCACTTGCTGCAATAATGACAGTAATTGGGTATTCTCTAAATGATACAATTGTTGTTTATGATCGAGTGAAAGAAAATTTTCTTAAGAACCAAAAAATGACACCTTCTGCAGTTGTTAATTTATCCATTAACCAAACGCTTTCAAGAACCATTATGACTTCTGGGCTTACTCTGTTAGTTGTATTATCTTTATTAATATTCGGCGGTGACCAATTGTTTTGTTTTGCATTATCACTTGCAATAGGAATTATAATTGGAACATATTCCTCAATTTATATAGCAGGTTCTCTAGCTGTAACTCTTGGTTTAACACGTGATTCATTGTTACCAAAGTCTAGAGAATATTTGAAACTTATACCTTAAAATTATTGGAGATAACCTATTATGAGCAAAAATAAGGATGATATTATTGAAATGGATGGAACTGTTATTCAGGTTCTAAAGAATACGGTTTTTAAAGTTAAGCTTGATAATGGGCATGAAATAATGGCACATATATCTGGTAGGATGAGAAAGTTTTATATTAAAATTCTTAATGGTGATCGAGTGACAGTCGAAATGACTACTTATGATCTGACAAAGGGAAGAATTATTCTAAGAAAGAAAAATTAGCATTGTTGCCTAAGATTATTTTACTGAATATATATTTTCAATACTGGTATTGCAAGTACTTTTATGACCTTGACCAAATAGACCAACTGTAGAAGTGAATTCATATGGTCTAATTTCCCAAGTCTTTTTGCTCTTATTAGCAATTGCTTTATGAATAGTAAAGTTCGCATTTTTATTTTGTAACGAATTCGCAGGATCAGGTTGATGACTATTAATGAAAACAACAGAGCCGTTTTGTTGTGAATATATATCTATTTGATCATATATTTTCTCTAGCGGTTTACCTGATATATTGCCAGAAACTTCATCTAAAATAATAACACCAGCTTTATCAATATTACGTAAATCAAGCTTATTAGCTAATTCTGGTAAGCGGAGTTTCATTAAGAATGTAATGAATGATAGACGTTGCTTTTGTCCAACAGAATAGTCTTTTGAAAGTTTAAATTCGTCCCTTTTACCTTCTCTTTTTATTTCATAATCTAATAATTTTTTGATACGATCTAGTGTGTCACCAGAGTCATTTTGAAATAACAAGTTTACTAATTTAAGCATATGGTTAATTATAATTTTTCTTTGTTCTTGACTATAGTGATTTCTCTCCTGATGTCCTAGCCCTCCACCATAGAATCCATCAAACAGTGGAGTGTCCATTAGTAGGTATTCACCAAGGGTTAAATCAGCATCAATAATTATATCTTGAGCAGTTGAACCGCAAAATATAGTATTTCCAGGTTTAGAGACAGAAACACCATTAAAAGTTTTAGTTCCAAGTAAAATTTCTGCTAAGGTACTTTTTCCTGAACCACTGGGGGTATATAAGAAATGTATACCTTGTTTAAACGTAAGTTTTTTTGATGCTAGAAAGGTACTGTCTAGATGTTCATCTGGTGATGCCTTAGTTGCATCTATAATAACTTGTTCTGTATTTGTATCATAAACTGGATTTACTGATTTCCCAGATAGAATAGATTCTGCACCATAAATAAACATCATTTTGCTAACCATATTGCCTTTTGTGCTAGCAACAGCCATAGCTGTGTGGTATTCGTTAATTCTAAATGCGTTTTTAAAGAAGATAATCAATGCATCAGCTGTCATTGTTAAGGTACTTACAGACCATTTAGCAACAACTGCTAGCGGTGCTAAAAGAACAAGTATTCCTTCAGTTGCCATATCTGATGCAGTAGAATTTACTAAATCAAATGGGTATTTTTCATTATAATAAATTAATTTATTATAAAGGAATTCCTCAATTTTTTTTCTTGTAACTTTTAGGGTGCTTTTTTGAAAATCTGGTCTAAATCTATGCTCAGGATTTCTAGTATTACCAATTTCCTGCTGAACTTCAGCTTTTGAGGTTTCCGCTGCTTCAGAAAGTGGTCTAAATTTCTCAGCAATATAACCTAAAGTACATACAACAACTGCTGCAATGAAAAAACATACTCCAAGCAGAGCAGGTGAGATAGAATAGATAATTGCACTAATTGCTGCGATTTGTATTGTTGAATAAAATATTGTTATTCCAACCTCAAAATAAGTTCGAGTTGCCTCACCAGCAATATTAGTAATAAGTACTTCAGGTGATGTAGTTTTAATATCTTTTTTTTCTGATTGTGCAATAAGAGCATTCTGGTTTCCAATAATCTTTATTAATTTATCACTGATTTCTGCATTCCATTCTGTCGATGTCAATTTAACACTATTTTTCCATGTCTCTTCGCAATATTTTTGGGCAAGGAAATAGGTCAATAATGTTGCTGATGAAATTAAAACAGGCATTAAGCTACTACCAGCAGTGATTAACTGTATTACAGCACCGATCTCTAAAACAAAAAAGTACGAACATGCAGCGCTTGCAATGATGAGCAAAAACACGATAGCCATTCCAATCCATCTTTGTACAAGCTTTTGCCAGTCAATTTCATCATTATTTGCAGAATCTTCTAATGTTGGTAGCCAATAAACTTTAAAAGCATCTGTTACGAAATTGTATCGTTTGAGAAACTCGTTTAATTGTCTTTTCTCATCATTTGAGGTTAAATTCTCATCGATAAATTTCTTTGATTCAAGAAACTCGTTCGATTGTGGATCTTCTGGTTGAGTATTTGGCATAATTATAGTTTTACCAATGATTTAGCGAGATTACTGTTCACAATTCTAATTTAACCTAACACGTAAAAATAAGCAAGGATTCTTTATGACAAATTAGATATTCTTAACTATTATTAATCTATGCAGAATATCAGCACATATGTAAAAAGAATTTTCTCCTTGGATATGTTTACCAAATCTGGATACTTAATGATTGCTGGCGCTATTTTAGCATTTATTTTCAATAATAATAAATATTTGAATTTATATTACATGGCTGTTGAGCAAACACCCATTGCCATACAGATTGGTACATTTAAATTTGAAAAAATATTTTTAGTTTGGTTAAACGAAGGTTTAATGGTTATATTTTTCTTTTTAATTGGACTTGAAATAAAACATGCAGTAGATGAAGGTGACCTATCTGATTTAAAAAGTTCAATGTTTCCCGTTATTGCTGCTGTGGGTGGTATGTTGATTCCCGCAGCATCATTTATCTTTATTAATCTGTATAACCCAGTTTACTTAAAAGGTTGGGCTATTCCAATGGCAACAGATATTGCTTTTTCACTTGCAATTTTGGCGATGGTATCAAGCCCACTTCCCAAGGAGCTACGTTTATTTTTAACAACATTAGCTATTATTGATGATATTGGTGCGATTTTAGTTATAGGCCTATTTTATACAAAACATATCTCTGTGTTTTGGATATTTTGTTCATTGATAGTTGTCGGTATCCTAGTGTTACACCGATACAAAAAAATCAACAAAATTAGTCGATATATATTTTGGGGAACTGTTTTATGGTATTGTACTTTATATTCTGGATTCCATGCTACATTAACTGGAGTTTTATTAGCCTTAATTCTTCCCAATTCAACTAAAGATAATAAAATGACTATTCTCAAAATGGAAAAGAATCTAAGTTATTGGGTTTATTATTATATTCTGCCTATTTTTGCATTTTTTAATTCTGGCTTTAAAGTAGTTGAAATTCATCAGGGTGATTTATTTAATACGTGTACAGTGGGTATTGTTTTAGGTTTGTTGGTTGGGAAGCCTTTAGGTGTTGTAATATTTACGTGGATGGGTAATTATTTGAGTCTTTTAAATATTCCAAAAAACATAACATGGAAAATGTTATGGGGTGTCGGGTTTCTTACAGGTATTGGTTTTACTATGAGTTTATTTATTGCAACATTATCCTTTTATAGTAACCATATCATTTTAGTATACGCAAAAATTGGTATTTTATTTGGATCAATATTCTCTGCTATAATAGGTTTTTACTTATTATCAACCATACGAGGAGAATATTATGGAAATCAGGTTAAGCACCAATCAGTCCGCACCAAAGTTTAAAGTTGAAACACAACTAGGTATGTGTGATTCCGAAGAATATTTTAACGATAGATGTATCTTGTTTTTTTACCCTCGAGATAATACATCTGGTTGCACGATAGAAAATAATGATTTTAAGTGTTTATACGATAAATTTAAGGCATTGGGTGTTGAGGTGATTGGTATATCAAGAGATTCCTTAAAATCACATATTAATTTTGCTAAAAAGCATGAGTTGCCATTTCATCTAATCCCAGACCCAAGTGAAACAATATGCGAACAATATGGTGTTATGGTTGAAAAAAATATGTATGGAAAAAAATGCAGAGGCATTGAGCGTTCAACATTTTATATTAAAAATGGTAAGATTCAAGATTTATGGAGAAAAGTAACTGTTGATGGTCATGCTGAAAGTATATTAAATCACCTTAGTCAGGAAAACATTACATAACTTTTATTCGTATAGCGTGGAGATTTTTGCTAACGTGAGTGCCCAGTGCATTATAAATTTTTCTATGTTGTTGTAGTCGATTTAGATTTGATAGCTCTTTTGATTGTATCTTAATTGTAATGTGTAATTTATCAGCTGTTGCCTCACGATGCCCAATATGAAGATGACTGTCATCAATAATTTCTAAATGCTCAATATCCATTGAATTACGAAGTTTTTCTGATATTTGTTCTATGAGTTTCATTGTACGCTATTTGCATTTTGACTAATGTAAATAGCTACAAATACAGAGAAAACAACAGATGATGCTAGCAACCCAAATGTTTTAAAGTTTACCCAGCTTGCCTCTGATAAGTAACAAAAAATTACTAAATTTAAGAGCCCCATGATTGTAGAGTAAGCTATTGTCATGTAGTCAATATCAAACCATGACTTTTCAGACATATCGATTTTGTTATCTTGGAGCATTAAAAAAGTAGCTGGTTTATCATTTAAAATTAGATTCACAATCATACCAACAGCCAATAGCCAGAAAATGATAGTTACTTTTAGTTTAATGAAAATTGGATTTTGGAATAATAATGTGGCCGTACCAAATATCCAGATGAATGACAATGTTATGACGTCGGATGTTCGTATTTGCTTGGAAAGTATCCAAGTAAGCGGTATTGAAACAACACTTGATATCATCAATGCTTTTGTAGCAACGTAGATATTAAAAAGTTGATAACTAACAAAAAAAATAATTAAAGGTAAAATATGTAAAATGGTATTCATGGTAAAAAAAATATATAGTTAACAAAGTACATTTATACATATATCAAAATTCAGGATTATCAGCAATGAAAATTATTGAAGTAAACCAATATCATCCATCTGTATCGCAGATGCAAATTGTAATATCTGCATTAGAAAAAGGGCAAATAGTGATCTTGCCAACAGATACATTTTATTGTGCATGTTGCATACCTAAGAATAACGATGCGTTGACGATGATCACAAAACTTCAAGCTGCTATCTCAAAAGAACGCCCTTTAACATTTCTTTGCAAAGATATATCACAAGCGAGCGAACTTATGTCTGTTGAGAATATGCATTATAGGATTATGAATTCTGTTGTACCTGCTGCAGTAACATTTTTATTGCCAGCCAAGCCTACAACATTAAAACGTCTAAAAATGTCACGAAGGACTGAAATTGGTATTCGTATACCTAAGCATAATCTTATTCATACGATACTTGAGCAGCTAGAATTGCCTTTATTAGTGCAAAGTTTAGAATCAATACACGATGATGATTACATCGATCAAATTGCGCCATTTATTTCATATTGGTTAAAGGTTTATTATGGTTGCAGCAATCAGGTATCCTCTATCATTGATTTAACTAATTTACCTCCCAAATTAATTCGATCAGGCCAGGACATTGAAAAAATAAAACCTTTTATTGATTTACATAACTAAATACCAAAACTTTTAATTGCAGTGATATTGATTAAAGATTATTATCAAAGCTGGGAGTTGTTATGATCATGGAAAAGTACACATCTGCGCTTAAAGCAGTTACATCAATAGTTATTTTTGGCGCATCATTTTCTGGTTTAAATTTTCTGTTAATTTTTATGGGCTTTCCTCCGTTATTAATGTCCGGTTTTTATGGAATTAGCGCAAATGGAGTGACCATTTGTGTGGGTGTTTTTGTAGGCTTCATCAGTTGGATTTTATCTGAAAACTACAATCAATTTAATGATGAGATGATAGAAATTACATGGCGTTATTACTTTAAACAGTTATTTATATCGGTGATTTTTATCCTATTATCTACGGTACTAATTTCCTTTGTACTGCAAAATTTTGCGACACAACTACCTGTTATTCTATTTGGATTGTGTTGGATGCAGCTTGCTGTATTACTCTTGCTCAATAATCGCTATTCTCAGGAACAGAGCTTTGATTATATCGATATGCTTGGCATTGTAATTATTGGGTGTGGATTAGGCTATGCAAATGTACAGTTTCTAAGCATATTTTGGGGAATATCAGCAAATATATGGGAATCAGTCGTAATTAATGCTGTTGTAACCATTTTTTCTGTATTTTGTCTAAGTGATAATGAGGTAAATTTACAACAAGGTTTCATGTTAGCCTATCACGCTGCTTTTTACGTTGGCTTATCACTGTTATATTTAGCTTTACCTGTATATTTTCCTATTTTGTCTATGGCTTCTTTTATAATTAGCCATAACATCTATAAAATACTATTCGTTAAAGATGAAGTATTTAAAACTAATGAAATTAAAAAAGATGAGGAAGCACCTTTGCCTAGTTATAAAATTGCTTATGACAAGAGTAACACTGATGCCCTAAAAGGTTTGACAGATAGTTTAAAAGAAGCACATGATCTAGGTCAAGACGGAGTGTATGTCATGTTTACTTCTTCTTCTTCTTCTTCTTCTGTTTCGAATGAGAATTAATTTGCTCTAATTCTAGACATGCTGTTGTTTGTTTTTCAGCTTTTAGAATCCAACTGCTTACATAGTTATATACTGACTTCAATCCTTTTATGAGTGCAAGTAGCTGTTTAGGACTTAATAATACCATCCCCAAAAATACTAAAAATAGTACTTCACTTGTGGCGATCATTCTTTCTACTCTTTTTATTTAAACTATCTTTAATACTGATAAATTCCATGACTGTCTTTTTTAGGTTTTTGGTGCCAAAAATAACGATTGCAATCATTAGAATTAATAATAAAGACCATGGACTAATACTTGAAAATCCCATACTAAATTCCCCTTAATTTACTGCTAGTATACCTTTTTGCATGTATTGTTGCTATTAATATACCTAGTTCAAATAATACACACATAGGTAGTGCAATTAAAATTTGTGATATGACATCAGGCGGAGTAATAAACATAGCGACTGAAAAATTTAAAATAATAACAATTGGACGATGTTCCCTTAATTGATTAATCGATAATATGTTTAATGAAGTTAAAATAAGGATCACTACAGGTATTTCAAATGCAACACCAAATGCAAAAATTGTATTAATAAAAAATATAAAATATTGATGAATATCTGGCATCAATGTAATTGAATCGGGGCCAGCCATAGTAAAGAAAAACATCATCATTGGAAATATAACCTTAAAAGCAAAGATGGTTCCTAAGTAAAATAGAATAGTTGCAGGCATAAAAAACAACCAAAATAAGCGGCGTTCTTCTTTTTTTAATCCATCTTTCATAAAAAGCCATAGTTGTAACATAAAAAAAGGAATACTTATATAAATTGATAAATATAAACAAAACAAGAGTGGCGTTAAAACAGGTGATATTATATTGGTAGCGATTATCTTGCCATTTAATGGCAGATGTTCAAATAGGGGTTGAATCATGGTTTTCATGATTATATTTGAATTATAGAATGTTATAAATAATATCGTTATAAAAAATAACATTACATATATTAATCGTTGTCTAAGTGATGTAAATTGACTAACCCAGAATGAGTTTGACTGGCTCATTAGTAACTCACCTTTTCAGGAATGCCAGTACTCTGCTTAATCACTTGTTTAACTTTTTTCCAATTTATTCTAAATGTTTTCCCACCACCATGTTGATAAATGGCCTCTTCAATATCAATATAATTCAGTGGAGTACTTGGCCTATTTGTTTCAACTTTTGGTTGTGCTTCAAGATACATGACCCCATTTTTTACACCAATTTTAAATTTATGATTGATGATGGTTACGCGTTCACCAACTTCAACGGTTTCAAATACTTCCTCAACATCTCTATTATACATTCTTATACACCCTGAACTTACATACTTTCCAATCGAGCTAGGGTTATTGTTGCCGTGAATTAAATATCCTCTGATACCTAGATACATTGCTCTAGTTCCCAGAGGGTTTTTAGGTCCTGGTGGAATAAAGTCAGGTAACTCCTTACCAGTTAGTTTTAAATGGTGTTCTTTAATTGACTTGGGCACATACCAAGTAGGGTACTCTTTTTTATTAACAATAGAAGTTTCAGCACTTGGTGTTCTCCAACCAACCTTTCCCATAGATACTGGATAGGTCATAACTAAATTGCCATCTGAGGAAAAACGATATAATCGTAATTCAGTCATATTGATTACAATTCCTTTACGATATTCTGTAGGTGGTAATATAAACTGTTTTGGTATAATGACGGTATCATCTACTCTAATACGACCAATATGAGGATTCGCCCTTTTTAATTCAATAATTCCAATATCATGTTCTACGGCTATTTTTGAGAAAGTATCTCCTCTTTTTGCAACAATTGTGTAGTTATAACCAACCAAATCACTGCCATCAAGCATGAATGTTGTAGCAAAACCAGAAACTCCAAAAAGAGCAAAGCAATAAAAAATTACCCTAAAAATTGTAGAAATCCTTTTCATAAGTATTATTATAGTTGAATATGAAAAGTTTTTTACAATCCCAAGTGAGTTTCAATGATTGGAGACAATCCTTTACTTCACTTCAAATTAAACCAAAAGCCATGGATTTCCAAAATCACCAAATCAGCTACTATTGGCTTAATGGAAATCATCCAGAAACAATCATGTTGGTACATGGTTTAACAGCTAGTAAACATTGGTGGGACTTTTGTTTACCTCAACTTGCACAAAGTGCCAATGTACTTGCAATTGATCTTCTTGGTATGGGTCGAAGTGATCATTTTGATAGTTATGATACGACACTTTATATTGAGTCAATCCAGGCACTGATTAAGTATATTGGACTGAAAAAGATTCATCTCGTTACACATAGTTTCGGTTCTTTTTTAGGCGCAGCATTTATCTCAAAGTATGCACATTTATGTCATTCATTTACATGTATTGATTTAGATTTATATATTTATAATCAAAATAACTATAGTGTTCAGACTACAAAAAAATTAAAACGTAAGGTGTATTCATCTAAACATGAAATTTGCAGTCGTTTTCGTTTGATTCCATCAGGAACTACGATTTCGAATCCAGAGTGGTTCCATTATTTAGCAACTAATAGTATTACCAAAGTGGAGGGCGGTTGGAGCTGGAGTTTTGATCCAAACGTATATCATCAGTCGTATGATTTCGATATTAAGTTGTTTGAACAATCTTTAAAAAAGTATGAGTTGCCAAGCTTATTAATCGTTGGTGAAAAGTCTGAATTATTTCAAATAGATGTTGCTAAGTCACATTGGGAGCAATTGGTTCCGCATAATTTAGCAGATTTTAGAGTGATTAAGGATGCGTATCATCATGTAATGCTTGATCAACCTCATTTACTTGCATTAAATGTGATTGAGTTTGTGAAAAAGAATTCCTAAGAAGTCTCCAACCTTCTTGTACATCGATCATAGGCTCTTGGTAGCCCAGGTATTTAATTTTATCGCAATTCGCACATGTATGGTATTGATAACTAGATTTTAGTGATTCGGGAAAGGGAATATATTGAATATTATCTGTAATCAGTTTCGCAATGTCCAAAAAGCTCCTAGCTTGACCTGTACCAACATTGAGAATGCCATTCACTTTGTTTTTCCATGCCCAAAATGTGATTTTTACAACATCATTCACGTGTATAAAATCTCGTTTGAAATTTTTAGAACCTTCAAATAATTTAATTTTCCCATGTTGCTTGAACTGATTGTAAAAAGTTGTAAAAGGTGAAGATTGTCCAAGTTTATGCTCTTCATTTGGACCATATACATTAAAGTAACGTAACCCTACAACTGGAGAGCATTGCTTTTGCTGAGAAAAAATAAATCGGTCAAATTGCCATTTAGAGAAAGCATAGGGATTTAAAGGGTGTCCCAAATCGTCTTCTGAAAATGTTTCACATTGCCCATATACACTTGCAGAGCTTGCATAGATAAAAGGCACTGAATAGGTTTGACATTTTTCGTAAAGTTGTTTCGAGTAGCTGTAGTTGTAATGCATTAATCGTTTGCCATTCAACTCGGATGTACTTGAAATCGCACCAAGGTGAAAAACCACTTCAGCATTTTGAATTATTTTATCAATAGCATTAAAGTAAAATTCATCTATATCATAATAATCCGTGAATATTGCACGGTTGAGATTGTATATCTTTTGACCATTTGTTAAATCATCAATTATAGTAATTTTATTATGTCCTATTTGATTTAGGTATCGAACTAAATTACTACCGATAAATCCTGCACCACCCGTTATAAGAATCATAATACACCTCAATTAATCAAATAGATTTAGAATTATTCTCACAGATGTTATACTTATTTACAATATGAAAAAACATAAAGTACAAAAAATAATAGCCATGTCTGGGCTATGCTCAAGAAGAAAAGCAGAGGAGTACATATTAAAAAAAATGGTAATAATTAATGATCGTATAGCTGAAATAGGGGATGTTGCTTCTTTTGATGATATAATTAAGGTCAACCATAGAATAATCCAAATTAAAAAGGATTTTAAACGTAAAGTTTATATTTTAAATAAACGCCTGGGTGAAGTTTGTACAAGAAAAGATCCACAGGGAAGGAAGAGTGTCTTTGAAAGATTACCAAAACTTGAGTCTGGTCGTTGGGTTATGGTTGGTAGATTAGATATTAATACAAGTGGGTTGCTAATATTTACAAATGATGGAGAATATGCACATGAATTAATGCACCCAAGTTTCAATTTACAAAGAATTTATCTTGTAGAAGTTACAGGGGAAATCAGTCCTACTTCAGTTTCAAGATTACTGAGGGGTGTAAAGTTATACGACGGTATTTCTAAATTTTCTGAAGTGAAGGTACTTAAAAAGATGGGTAACAAAACTCAGCTTCAAGTAATAATTACCAGTGGTAAAAACAGAATTGTAAGAAGGCTTTTTAAATCTCAAGGTCTACAAGTGGTATCTCTTCATAGGATTCAGCATGGACATTTTAAATTATCAAAATCTGAGTCCGGTTGATGACGGATGAACTGGTGAAGTTATATCATAATTGGTATTCGTCGATGCCGTTTTAAAAAAACCTGCTAATTTAGACCCATAATCGTTTAACGTATCTTTCTCACAAAGAAGTTTTCTAAGGTTAATTACAAAGGGATTTTTTTTTGCTTCAAATTTTTCAAAAGTAGATATTGGAACAATGTTTTGAATTTTTTTATATTTACCATATCTGTCTGGTTTTATATAGTAATCTAGTGATGTCATCTTATCTTCTTCCAAGTTTGAAAAATAATCTAAATCTAAAATTTCGATTAAAAAGCTGCGATACTTTCCTTTATTATAAAGTTTACCGTTATTTATCTCTGTTAAGAAAAATGTCTCTGTTATAAGTTCAAGAATTTTCTGGTGGGATGGATTATTACTAGCAATTGGAACATTAAAACTACATATATTAAATCCTTTTATTATTTTGTCTAATAACAGTTCAAAGTTGATTGAAGGTTGATATTCTAATAATGGATATAGATATGCCAGTCTCATTATAGTTGAGGATAAATAACTTTGTAGATTCGAATTAAATGTTTCTAAATTTTCCTTAAATTTAACATCGAGATCTTTTTCCTTGCCAGGGTTGAAACTGTTATATAAGGTGCCCAGTATTTTTTGGACAAATTGCCAATCAGGAGTAAGCTCACCTTGTGTTCTTAATAAATCATATAAAACTGGTGTAAATGCAATGTAATGATTACTATTTAAGTCATTTGTTGTAAATATATTTGTAATTAGTTTATTCATTGTATCTTTAATAAATTCTTCTTCTGGAAGCTTGTGATCATTTAGTAATTTTTTTAGGTGTGTTTCAGGTTCATCAGAATGTATTGCAAGGTCTATACAACTAACACCAGCAATATTTGTGGTTGTCTGAAATTTCTTTACTAATATCATTAGATAAAGTATTGACTTAAAGTATTTATCAGAGGACATCTTATAAATATTATTTTCGACTTTAAAAAAGCATGTATTGATTAATGTCATGGCACTAGTGAACTTATCTTTATACTGATTTAATTTATTTTGAATTATAAAGAGATTAGTTTGTGTGTTTCTTGGGCCAATATAAAACGTCATGTCGTTTTGTATATTTTCCATCGCTTCTTGTAATTCAAGAGGATTGAAATCATTGTCTAAAGAACAAAGGTGGTTATCGATGCATAGTTCAATCCAACATTTTATGATAAAATCAGAGTTGCTATATTGATATAAATTTCGCTTGAGTGATTTTCGTTTAATATCTTTCTGATCTGGATCTGTTTCAGCATCTTTAATCTCTTTAATTATTTTATCGATTTGTCCTAATTGTTCTGATATTTTGGTAAATTTTTCAGGTAAATCTGATAACGATGGATAATTGCTGGTTTTTTGTACAAAATCTAAGAATATTTCTAAGTTATTTTTAATGGTATTAACGAAAAAACTATGATCGCTGGAAACTAAAAGAGTTTTCCCTCCATTGAGAAAATCCTCAACTAACGATATCAGTGGTTTATCAAGATCGGTCGTATTCTTAAAAAATTTAAATTTTTCTTGATCAATTGCATTTGCATGGAGAATTTGTTTGAATAATTCTACAACTGCACTATGATAATTATCCATACCAATTAGGGGTAGGGAAAAATCTTTAATATGAAATATAAGATTACCTAACCAATTTGTTTTGAAGTGAATATCACTTTTAACTCGTTCTATTAGGTTACTGTCAATTTTATTATTCATACACAATCCCATCCACCTTGTTTACTTTTTACTTTTGATGCAGTACCCTCCACAACTTCATTCTGAATAGCTACTGATGAATGAGAATTTTCTGTATTATCTTTATTTACAATTGCATTAAGTATACTTTTTTGAATATTACGCTGATTTTTTAGGGAAATATTCTCGAATGATAAACTTAAAGCCAGCATTTTAGTTTGTGCTGCTTCTGCATCCTTATCATCTATCTTGTAATGATTATTTTTAAGAGTGTCTAAGTAATTGTTTAATCTTTTTTCAATATCTTGTTTAGAACCTTCATCACTAGCCTGAACAGTGGCGATATCTTTTTCGATTTTATAAAGATTTACTGAATTAAAAAAAAGAAAATGATATTGGGTCTGAAATACTTTCTTAAATATTGCCTGATCATATTTGTCAAAAATATCTGTTATCCATGAATTTGAACAAAGAATACTTTGAATCCAAGAGTGGAATTCTATGCTATAAAAATGTTCCTCTAATTGATTTTTTTTAGCATATTCTCTCAATAATTTGCCGATTTTATTCCAATTTCCATTTTCAAATTCAGTTTGTTGCATCGCACAAAAAATTGATACTAAGGTCAGCATTGGCTTTTTTGAATTGTATATTAAAAAGCGTATCATGTCCCTTTTAGTATCTAAGGTCATGGTACAAGCCATCTTTTTTTGAATGTGTGTCAAGATTAGTTCAACAACTTCTTTATTACAATCTAATTTAGTAATAATTGTCTGATTTGAATTAGTATTACGTAAAGTTACTGCTTCTCTCAATTTCATATCTCCAACATTTCCAATCATATTAATATGAAATATTTATTGAATGCAATATAATAATTACTTTTATGTGAGATATGTCTGTAGTTTTTGTAAATTTTTATAATTTTGTTTTATGCTGACATCAAGTAATTTTGTGTTGTAATCGGTGTCAGGGTGTCAATCATACTACTAATTGTTTTAGATATTTTATCAAATTCCTTTTGTTCATCAGGGTCTAGTTTGAATCTAAGACTAAATATTTCTAAATTGATATTTTGAAGCATATCAAATAATGATTGTTTTATTGATTCAGGTGAATCCTCCTCTTTAAAGAGGCTTTGTTTAACAAGATCATTTGAACTAGACTTTTGATGCTTTTCAGTTTCAACGTTTTCTAAAATTTTACGAAACCCCAGCTCAGAATTTAAATCAGTAAGGAAGCTATCAAAAAGAATTCTTATCCAGGAATTAAGTTGGGTAACATAATCATTAAACGTATGAAGCATATCTATACTTTCTACATCATCAAACTCTGTTTTATGATCATCCGGTATGGCTGAGAGAATTTTTTTCAGAAATTTAATCAAAGCGATATATTTTTGAAGGTCATGAATAATTTCATCCGTTTCTACAGAGTCAGGCAAATGTTTTTGAATGTATTCAATATTTTGTTCATAATTTTTAAGATCAAGGGCCGTAACTTCAAAAAGATTAACATTTTTGATATTGGTTTCTAAAATTCTTAATTTTATCTTTAATTCATCATTTTTCTTAAGCTTTTTAGGTACGCGACTACTATATATGTTTGTTTTATTATGAAAATTTGTTGATAGATAAATATAATTTCGTAATTGCTTTTTTGACATGGAGTTATAACTTAAAGCAAGCCTTTCTTGGACAAGTTGTAAGTCATATTTAAATGTACTTCCTATATTTGAAATTTGTTTCTCAAATTCTTTAAGATCACGTTTAATGAGTTGATTGGTCCAGTATTCATTTTTCCAAAATGAAAAAGAGAAAATGAGTGTTGGATACTGATAAAGATCACTAAAAATATGAGTCCAAGTTCTTTGCCCAGTGCTTTCATCATTAGCTTTTTTAATTAGTTCATTTATCGCTTCCATGCTGACTCTCATTAGTGTTATTTTAATAATAGTACACATATAGCACAATTACAGTAAATTAAGGGGAGATATAGTTGCATTATAGTAAAATCATTAAAGGACACACTTCCAATAAATGGATAAAAAATGCCCTAGAAAATATAAGATTAATTCTAATTGATCATGCCCAATGTGAAAAAAAAGCAGCTCAAAGCGCTTTATCTTTGATATCAAAGTTTAAGGAACCAAAGGCCATTGACCAACTTTCGCGCCTTGTCCGCGAGGAAATGTTGCACTTTGAACAAGTATTGAAGATTATTGACCAATTTGGCTATTCATTTGAACCAATAAAGCCCTCAGGTTATGGTGCGTATTTGATGTCTTGTATTACGACTGATAATGCAAAAAGACTAAGGGATCAATTAATCATAGCTGCAATTATCGAAGCGCGAAGTTGTGAGCGAATGGGACTACTTGCAGATTCAATTAACGATACAAAGTTACAAAATTTTTATCAAACACTTTACAAAGCAGAAATGCGACATGCTGCTTTCTATCTTGAGTTGGCTGTGGATGTATGTAATTATGATATCGAACATCGTTTAACGGAATTATCAGATTTAGAATTTAATTGGCTGGAGCGTGATTATATGCTGCCAAGATTCCATAGTTCCCATGGAGGTTAAATTGACAGAATTCAAAAAATCATTGTTACTGATTTTAGATGGTTGGGGTTATCGAAAAGAAAAGCAATATAATGCAATTGCTAACGCTAATACACCTCACTATGATTATTTGATCAAGAAATATCCTAGTAGTTTGTTATCGGCATGTGGTGAAAACGTTGGATTGCCCCGAGGCCAGTTCGGTAATTCAGAAGTAGGACATATGCATATTGGTACAGGTACCTTGATTGATCAGCTGTTTAACCAAATCAACAAAACCATTTACTCTGGGGATTTTAAAAAAAGATTTCAATTTATTGAAAGCTGTAATGGAACTGTTCATTTAATAGGTTTAGTTTCAAATGGAGGTGTACATAGCCATTTGTCTCATTGGGTTGAATTGTTAGAACAATATGCTGATAAACCAATTGTTTTGCATTTGTTCACCGATGGAAGAGATTGTAGTCCACAAGCTGCTTTGAAGGATTTACAAGTCTTGTTTGATGTTGTTGATTCAAACCCAAATCATCAAATAGGAAGTTTAGGAGGCCGTTTTTTTGGGATGGATAGAGATAACCGTTGGGAAAGGACACAAAAAGCGTATGATACGATTGTTGAATCAATCACATTGACTTCAATGAATCCATCTGATTATGTGAAAAAAGCATATCAACAAGGTTTAAGCGATGAGTTCATAGAGCCTGTTTCGTTTCAAAAGATTGATATTTCTCAGGATGATATTGCCATCATGATGAATTTTAGACCTGATCGAATGGTTCAGATTACAAGTATGCTGATGAATAAAATGCAGGTTTATACATTATCTGATTACAATTTAAAAACTGACTATATATATAAAATTGATCCACCAACTGTCTGTTTGGGTTCAATTTTAAGTGATTTAAATTTAAAACAGTCTCGAATTGCTGAAACAGAAAAATTTCCGCATGTAACCTATTTTCTAAATGGTGGGCGACATGATCCTTATCCGGGTGAGTCTCGCTTTTTAGTACCATCTCCTGATGTTAAAACATACAACTTATGTCCTAAAATGTCGTGCGAAGAAGTCACTGAACATATCATTCAACAAATGGAATACAGTTGTGATTGTATTATTGCAAACTATGCAAATGCTGATATGGTTGGTCATACGGGAGATTATGATGCAACTATCTCAGCAATTGAGCATATCGATAAATGTCTTCAACGTATTTATGAACATGCTGAAAAATATCAGTACGAATTACTAATATGTGCTGATCATGGTAATGCTGAATGGATGTACAAACCCGAAAATGGAACTCAAATTACGTCGCATACATCATCCCCAGTCCCTTTTTTATATTGTGGAAATGGTAATCTAAAGCCTAGAGGTACTTTGCAGGATATTTTACCAACAATGTTGAATATCATGAATATAGCAATACCTGAACAAATAACTGGATCAAATCTTTGGAAGGAAAAATAGTCTTGTATTTTAAAAATGAAGGGTGTTTAATATTTAATTTTAAGAACAATGAATTGGAGGAATGATGAGTTTATTAGCGGATAAAACAATATTAGTTACAGGAGCTACAAGAGGGTTTGGAAAAGCTTTTTGCGTAAAGGCTGCGTCTGAGGGAGCAAATTTAATTTTAGTATCAAAAGCAGTGCATCTCAATAATGCTAACAAAGACACGATATTTACCATGGAAGATGATATTAAAAAAAATGGTGGTTCAGCTGTGGCAGTACAAACAGATATTCGTTACGACGATCAAGTTGAGCGTGCAGTTAATGTTGGTTTAGAACACTTTGGTCAGTTAGACGCTGTCGTGCATGCAGCAAATGTATTTAGTGCGTCATCGAGTGTTAAAACTGATATGTCTAGTTTCGATTTAATGCATCAAATTAATTTAAGAAGTTTTTTTCTGCTAGCAAAATTTTCTGCTAACCATTTAGCAGATTCGACAAATCCACATATATTGTGCTTAGCTCCAAGTAACGAACATATTGATGAATGCAATTATGCCAATTCTGCATATGGTTTAAATATGCTAGGCCTTAATGCATTAGTGCGTTTATTTTCAAAGGAGTTTGTGGATTCTAAAATTGCTGTGAATGCGCTTTGGCCAAAACAACAAATTCATGGCCTTGAGAAGGAGCTTTTTACATTTGATGATGAAAATTCTGAGCCAATGAGTCCAGGGATTCTTGCACATGCTGCATTACAGATTTTAAATCAACCTTCTAAAAGTTTTAATGGTCAGTTTTGTTTTGATCAGGATTTAATTAAGATGGATTCATCTGTTTCACTGGAAGATTTTTATCCGGAGCAGATCGTAGATTAGACATGCTAGATAAAAATTGGATTAGGGCAGAGTATTGGTTTAGATTATGTGAAAACAATGTAGTAAACCTTCTGATTGGTTCAATTGTTATTTTGCTTGCCTCGATGACATTTAGCCTCTATTTATCTCCTATTGATTATCAACAGGGCACAATCTACAGAATCCTTTATGTACATGTTCCTGCCAGTGTGCTTTCGTTAGCACTCTATTGTCTATTAGCAATCACCTCATTGACTTTCTTAACAACGCACATTAGCGTATTTGATCTTTTTTCAAATGCAATTGCACGAGTTGGTGCATTATTCACGATGATATCAATATTTACTGGTGCTATGTGGGGTAAACCAACTTGGGGTACATGGTGGATTTGGGATGCAAGACTAACATCTCAATTTTTACTGTTCTCTATTTATTTAATTTATATTATTGGGAAAAACAGCATCGTATCTGCCCAAAAAGCGCGTGTATATTTTGCTGTATTTGCAATCATTGGGCTAATAGATATACCAATTATTCATTTTTCTGTTGAGTGGTGGCAGACCCTTCACCAAGCTCCTACAGTATTAAAATTCAGTAAGCCAAGTATGGATCCCAAAATGCTGTGGATATTAATTATAAATTTAATTTCTTATTTCTTTTTTGCAATTACACTAATTTTACTTGCCTTGCATCGAGAACTTTATCTTAATTGCCGACATAAAAAATGGTTTACTGAATGTTTACAGCTGATACCTACCTCTATTTGACTTTTTTAGGTGTTTTGATGATTTTGGGTGGATTTATTGCCAATGAAATAAATGGTGTTCGTCAAATTAGGAAAAATTATAATGCAGATGAATGAAAAGGTGCAACGAAGATTGATTCTTGTCATTATTCAGGGAGTTGTTTTTTTAACAGGTTTTTATCTTGTATGTAGTTCATTAAAGCAGAATCTTAATATTTATATTGAACCTTCGCAAGTGACGTCTGAAATTCTAAATTCAAATGCAGTTGTACGAATTGGTGGTTTAGTTAAAGCAAAATCACTTACTAATAATGCAGATCAAACTCAATTCACAATTACTGATTTAAAAAATTGTATCCATGTAAAATTTTCTGGAGTCTTGCCTGGTTTATTTAAGGAAGGTCAAGGTGCAATTGTTGAAGGGAAATTTAGTTCTGCAAATGAATTCGTTGCAACAAATGTTCTAGCAAAGCATGACGAAAATTATAAACCCCCCAGTTCAGTATGATTTTTATTGTTCTCATAGGTATATTATCCTTAATTTTTGCAGCATTATCTAATGTTGCTCTAATCGGTCATTATGTCTTTTTAAAAGACCGATATTTATTTAATTTTTCGTTTTGGTTACATGGTTTAGTCGTGGCAATCATGATGAGTTTTTTCTCATTAATAACATTATTTGTAAATGATGTTTTTCAAGTTAAATACGTTGCACTACACTCTAACACTAAATTACCAATGGTCTACAAGATTTGCGCGCTTTGGGGTGGCCATGAGGGCTCATTTTTACTTTGGTTAACGTTATTGTCTCTATGGACTATTGGTGTTTGGTATCATATGAAAAATTTGATGCCAAAATATAAAATGCGTGTTGTAATTATATTAACTTTTATCAATCTAACTTTTTGTCTCTTTATAATTTTAACCTCGAATCCATTTTTAATGCTGGTTCGTGTTCCAGTGGAAGGAATTGATCTGAATCCATTATTACAAGATCCAGGCATGATTGCCCATCCACCAATTTTGTATATGGGATATGTTGGTTTTGCCATTACATATGCAGCTGTTATTGCTGGTATGTTTGATAAGTCAAAAGAAGCAACATGGATCCAGTATGCGCGACAATGGCATCTACTAGGGTGGGTGATGATGACTATCGGTATTGTACTTGGAAGTCATTGGGCTTATAGAGAGTTAGGATGGGGCGGATGGTGGTTTTGGGATCCAGTTGAAAATGCATCCTTTATGCCTTGGTTGATTGGGACCGCGCTCTTGCATTCAATGATGGTTTTAAAAACAGATGTTCGCTTTTTAAATTGGGTAGCAATTTTAGCAATTTTTGGCTTTTCACTAAGTCTTTTAGGTACTTTTTTAGTAAGATCTGGGATTTTAATATCTGTTCATTCTTTTGCAGCAGATCCATTACGAGGTGTATATTTATTAATGTTTTTTGCATTTACTATCATGGGTTCTTTAAGCTTGTTATTCTTTGCTAAAAGATCAACATATGTTTCTTCTAATCAGTTCCAATACAGTGATTTTTTTATTATAAACAATGTGTTATTCATTGCCGCTATGCTTATTGTACTATTGGGAACGATTTACCCTCTAATACATTGGGTGATTTTTTCTAAGGTGATATCAGTTGGACCACCATACTTTAACAAAGTTTTAGCACCAATCGTATTTTTAATGATGTTGTTTATGAGCCTTGCAATGCAGACTGATTATAAGAAAATTAGTATTAATTTCAAAACTCATATTAAGTATATAGGTGTTGCTTGTACATTGGCCATTATCATTGTTTATGCTTGGGTATCTGAGATTCGTATTGTTCCAGTTTTTTTACTCCTTTTCCCTTTTTGGTTGTTATTATCTCACTGGGCCTATTTTACGGGTTATAAAAAAATGAAATTGCCGCTGTTAGTTGCACATTTTGGCCTAGTAATATCTACTTTTGGCATTGTAATGGATACGCAATTTTCGAGTGAAAAACTAATTTCATTTAAACTGAATGAAACTGTTATGACAAATAATGATTTGAAAATCAAATGGGATTTTGCTTTACCAATTAAAGCCCCAAATTACACTGGGTTTAAAGCATGGTTTTCACTTGCAAGAGATAATCATAGGGTTGGTCATATTATTCCTGAATATAGAATTTATTTTGCAAATAAGACGGTATTACCGCATGCTGGAATTATGCAGATGTGGTGGGGAGATTATCATCTTAATATTGGACAAAAGCTTGATGATGGATCGTGGATGATCCGTTTTCAAGAAAAGCCATTTGTTAGATTCATTTGGTATGGAGGAATTATGATGGCTATTGGGGGCTTATTAGCGCTATTAAGGCGGAAAGAATCATGAGATATTTTTTCATCATCCCATTGCTATCAATTTGCTTAAGTTTGATTGTAATTTTTAAATTATCTTTGGACCGTGAACCCGTGATTATTAATTCATCAATAGTTAATGCACCACTGCCAGATTTTAGTTCAATGGATTTACTACACCCAAACAAAAATGTTACCAAGGTGGATTTGTTGGGTAAACCTTATTTGATTCATATATGGGCAACTTGGTGTAGTGTATGTATTGATGAACATAGGGTTTTATTAGAAAGACAATCACAACATCCATTTGAGTTGGTGGGCGTTTTGTATAGCGATCATGCAGATCAGGTGCTTCAGTGGCTTTCTGTCAATGGCAATCCATATACTAAATTGCTTGATGATCCTAAGGGTGGCCTTATAATAAATATGGGTGCATATGGAACACCTGAAACCTATTTAATCGATAAGAATGGTTTTGTGGTTGAGCGCTTTATCGGACATATTTCTGATGAAGATTGGAATAACAAAGTAATATTGGAATTAGATCGTGATAAAAACAGTTGATTTATTAGAATCAGGAGTGAGTGAAAAACTTGTAGAATCATTTAGAGATACAGGGTTTGCTATCATTGAAAATGCAAGTATCAATTATGATGTGATTAAAAATTGCTACAAGGCTTGGCAGGGTTATTTTGAAAGTCCAGATAAAAATTATTTATACGATCAAACAACAGGGGCAGGTTGGGTTACGTTAGATCGTTCTGAAAAAGCAAAAGGTGCTAGCGTTACTGATATGAAAGAATTTTATCATTTTTATTATGATCGCCCGTGCCCAGAACCACTACGTGATATTACTTCACAGACTTTTGAGCAATTATTTAAATTGGCATCAAGTATTTTGATTATGCTTGAGAGTGCATGTCCTGAAGAAATCCGTTCAAAATTATCTAGGCCATTAGAAGCTATGATTTCTAGACAAAATACATTGTTTAGAATCATTCACTACCCACCTATGGGCCAGTGTTTTAAACCAAAGGCATTACGAGCTGCACCTCATGAGGATATTAACCTGATTACCATCTTGCCTGCAGATACTGCTGAAGGTCTTGAGGTGCTTGATCAACAAAACAATTGGGTTCCAATTAAATTTAAACCCAATCAATGTGTTTTAAACATTGGTGATATGCTTCAAGAATGCACAGATGGTTATTTTAAATCAACTAAACATCGAGTTGTAAATCCAGAAGACAAGGACGAATCTAGATACTCTATGCCTTTGTTTTTGCATCCACATGATGACGTCGTTTTATCTAAGCGGTACATTGCACGAGAGTATCTTAGTGAGCGATTAAAAGAAATAGGGCTTGAAAAAGCCTAAATCTACCGAGGGTCGGACTCGAACCGACACGGTGTTGCCACCACCAGATTTTGAGTCTGGCGCGTCTACCAGTTTCGCCACCCCGGCTTAAGTTTAAAATATAATGAATCGTGGGGAGAATTTCAATCTAAAACTGAGTTTGTATGACACTTTCTTTATTTACATAAATTGCGAGCAACTATCATTCTTCTAATTTCTGTTGTTCCACCACCTATATCATAAAGTTTGGCATCTCTGAATAATCTTCCCATAGGGTATTCGTTAGTATAGCCATTGCCACCAAAAATTTGGATTCCATCGAGTGTAGATTGTACAGCTGCTTCACTACAGCATAGGTAGAGGCTAGCTGCTTCAGTTTGATTTAAGGTACCATTGTCGGCTTGTTTGCAAACTTGTTCCAAAAAGGATTGTGATGAACGATATCGTGTATAAATATCTGCAATTTTCCCTTGAATGAGTTGAAAGTGGGAAATAGGTTTTCCAAACTGAATTCGGGTGTTTGCATAATCAATTACAAGGTCTAAAACTCGTTTTTGAATACCTACTGGGCCTGCAGATAAAATTAATCGCTCATAATCAAGACCAGTCATTAATATCGATATTCCCTCATTTAGATTGCCCAATATATTCTCTGGACTTACTTTTACATTTTGAAATGTAAGATTACAGGTGTTAGAACCTCGCATCCCTAATTTATCCAGTTTGTCAGAACGAATAAGGCCAGGGCTTTCTGTAGGTACCACAAAAGCTGTTATTCCTTTTGAGCCAAGATTTGGGTCAGTCTTTGCATAAACAATAATCCAGTTTGCATCTGGACCATTGGTTGTCCAACATTTTTCACCATTTAAAATGTAATGATTATTTTCGAGTCGTGCTGTTAATTTCATAGATAATGCATCGGATCCTGAATGTGGTTCACTCATTGCTAATGCACCTATTGCATTGCCATTAATCAAATCACTTAGGCACTTGTCTTGAAGCTTTTTAGAAGCATGAACTGCTATTTGATTGACACATAAATTAGAGTGAGCTGCGTAGCTTAAACCTATCGATGCACTTGCATAGCTAATTTGTTGCATGATTTTAGCATGAGTTGAATAATTTGAACCTATTCCCCCAAATTCGATTGGTGCTGTTATACCCAGTAAGCCCATGTTACCCATTTCTACCCATAACTCGTTTGGAAATGAGTTATTAAAATCAATTGCATCAGAATAGGGTAATATTCGAGTACTACAAAACTTTTCTACTGTTCTTTCAATTACATCAGAATCAATATCCATGAGCATCACTTTAGCATCTTTGTCACTTTATTGCATGGGTTATTTAAAGCTGATAATTTATATTTATGTATCGTTATTTTCTATTCTTTTTGTTTATGTTTTCTATATCATTTGCTAGTTCAATGGATATGATAAAATCCCGTGGGTATCTTAGATGTGGTGTGACTACTGGTTTACCAGGATTCTCATTTAAAGATGATCAAGGTAATTGGCATGGTTTTGATGTAGATATGTGTAAAGCACTGAGCTTTGTAATTTTTGGTGAGCCTGACAAAACAGAGTTTGTAACGCTAACAAACCAAATGGCCATTAGCGCTTTAAAGTCGCATCAAGTAGATATTCTTGCAAGGGTAACATCAATTAATTATTCAAGAGATAATATTAAAGGGTTGATTTTTGCAGCAACAGACTATATTGACCAACAGGGATTTATGGTAAAATCCGGTAGTTTTAAGATGCCAAATGACCTCAATAATAAAACTATTTGTTTAGTGACAGGTTCAACATCTGAATCCAATATAGCCGACTATGCAAATAAACACTCTATTGACATAAAGACGTTAGTATTTGACCATGGTCAATTTGCATTGAGGGCCCTAGAGAGTGGTCGTTGTGATGTGTTGTCAACAGATCAATCAGCATTGCATATATTAAAGAAAAAGCTTACACATCAAGATGAATATACGATTTTAGACACGGGTATTTCAATTGAACCGTTGTCATTAATGATAAGAGATGATGACATATCATGGTTTAAGCTAGTAAGGTGGGTTGTATTTGCACTTATAAAGGCTGAGGAGATTGGGTTTTATAAAGAATATAAAGATACTTTAGTTCCACTTAGAAACAACCAAGAACGTATTTTACAACTCAAAAAGTATCGAAATGACTTTAGTAAAGTTAGCTGGGCTTACGATTTGATTTTATATATTGGTAATTATGGACAAATTTTTGAACGTAATTTAACTCGACCTTTTGATATCGAACGTGGGAAAAATGCATTAATACGAGAGGGTGGTGTACTTTATTCTCCTGATTTTAATTGATTTTCACATTAATTGATTTAATATGTATATAAAAGAGGTAATCTATGGCAATTGAGAAAACTAAATATCTAGAAGGGTTCTTTGCTTCGCTTAAAAACGATTGTTCTAATTTACATGACATTGCGGATAAATATTATCAACAGCATGTTAAAGAATACAAAGAAGAGAATTTTGAGGAGCCTGTTAATAAACGAGAGTTTTTGCTTTATTTGAAAACTTGTTTAGAGCGTTTAAATGGTGAGATTTTAAAACCTATTAATGAACGAGACTCGTTAAAATCGTCCTCAAACTATTTGGAAATAGCAATGGTTTCTGTACTAGAAATGCTTCCTTCAATGTATAATGCTACAACAAAGTTCATTGACGATACTATTAATAAACATATCTTATATAAATATGCAATATATGTTGGTTTATTTGTATGTGTAATGCTTTTTCCAGTGTTGTTAATGCTTCCAATAAAACTGATATTAGATAATTTAACAACCTTTATAATGCTCAGTGGATTTATAATTGTTTTAAATATGGCACGTGATTTCTACAAAGAACAAGTTGATAATATGACAAGATCAGAAGCAGCCTCTCTAGAGGACCTTTGCTCAAAATTAACTGTTGCCCCGAGTAACTAGCAGGTTCAATTATAGGCTCTAAAAAATTATTTACCGAAATTTTTTTCCTTTTATTATTCTTTAGTATTACCTATTTTTTGGTGAACAATTATATTGCTAATAGCACTTATACTCTAAGTTCATTTGATTTTAGTTTTCTAACAATGCCGATAAAATTGGTTTTAAGTTTTGGTTTTGGTGCTGGAAATACCAAATTATATATTTATGAAGTCTTAATATATGCATTCATAAATACATTGATAGTGAGTTGTATTTCGATATTATTTGCGACAATACTCGGATTTATAATTGGACTTATACCAATTTATGGAAAAAATATTCCTATTTCTAGGTTTCCAAGTATGTATGTTAGTTTATTTAGAAACATACCACTCTATGTTCAAATACTTATCTGGTATTTTGGAGTTTTTTTTCAGTTACCAGATCAACCCATTAGCTTTGGTTTTTTGGCTATTGATGTTAAGGGATTGTATATTTTCCCAATTAATTTTACATATTGGACTATTTTTGCATTTATTCCGTTGTTAATGTGGAAAAGAAGTAACTGGTTCATCATTCTTTTTTTATTTCTTTTTTTAGCATCATTGGATGCGAGTACATTGAAAAGTTTTAATGTTGTGAATGAAACTTATTTTTATGTTCCTTCTGAATTTATTGCGCTTAGCATTGCATTATCAATTTTTTCAAGCGCATATATTGTTGAAATCATATCATTTGGACTTAAGACGATTCCAAGTGGACAATTTGAAGCAGCTCAAAGTCTTGGTTTATCGTTTTATACGATGATTAAGGCGGTTCTGTTACCACAATTAATCCCCAAAATAAAACCATTATTAACCATCCAATATGTTAATATTTTTAAAAATTCTTCTTTAGGAGCATTAATTGGTTTTCCAGAATTAATGGGTTTATTTAGCGGAACTATATTAAATTACACGAATCAAAATTTTGAAGTCATGATAGTGACATTGCTATGTTACTTCGTAATTTGCCAATTAACCTTATTTGTCTTTAATGCAAGTTATGATAAGACGACATAATTATATAAATATAATTATCATTATAGGGTTGCTAGCATTCTTTTATGTTCAAATTGGGCTTACTACACTATCACATATGTTATTTGGTTATGAGCCTGTATGGCTCTTAATTCTACCAATATTATTATGTTATGTACTTATTTTTTTCCTGTTTAGATCTGGTTTTTATCTGTTAAGCATTTTTATTTGGAGTATGAGTTTGTTGTTTTTTCAAATCCTCATAGGTTTAAGTGCTCCTAGTGGTTTTATTTTGAATATCATTATGGCAGTTAACTCCATACCTGTCGCATTTTTAATAGGTTTATTTCTCGCACTAGGTGAGCAAAATAGTTTTTCTTTAGTTTTATCTTCATTCTGTCGCTGTTTTGTTTATTTTGTTCAAGGCATTCCTTTTTTAGGTATCATCTTTTTCATTTTAACTGTAGGCGTTAATATGCTACCTATGAATTGGCATATTAATCCATATAATATCGCTGGTAACGCTTTGAGTGTATTCGCAGGAGTCTATTTATCAAGTGTCTTTATAGCTGGTTTTAATAGTATGCCAAACGCTTTTCAAGAGTCTGGTTATTCTCTAGGTCTAAGTAAGCGTCAAGTATTGCTAAATATTACGTTACCATGGTTAATTGAGGTAACAATGCCAGCTGCCCTCAATGTGTATGTTGGGCTTTTCAAGGAGACCAGTCTGCTCATTGTATTTGGTTTGTATGATATGATTCATATCACTGAAAACCATATAAATATTTCAGGTGTCAATTTAATTAATCCATTAGTGTATTACTTTTTTTGTGGGCTTTGTTACTGGTTGGGTTGTCGTTGTTTAACTTATTTTGGTCATCGTAGATATAATAATCATACTACAAATGAATATATTTCTTGAGATAAGTTTGGTGTAAAACGATTTTCAAAAAATAACCCCCATTCTTTTCGAGCACTTAAAAGAGAATTGCATTTAGCATCATAGATCGTTTTTGTTTCTAGGGATTCAAATTTAATTCTATCGATATCATATTGGGATATTGGAATATTGTAAATTAGAATAATGACAATAAACCAATGTATTCTATTTTTTGATAAATCATAAATCATGGGCATAATCATTTCATAATTACGCTTGCTGAAATCACTAATCAGCTTCTTTTTAAGATTAGGAAATAATTGATATGTAAAAAATCCTACATTTGGGTCGAGGTCATTTGAAATTTGTAAATCTATATTTACTAAATCAACTGGAGGCTGTGGGTTCTTGAATAAAGACCATAATGCCTGTTTTTCTTTTACCTTTGATAACAAAGATGCTGAATTAAAATGACGGACTAGAGAATGAACTTTTTTCTCAGAAAGCAACTCAATTAAAAGATATAAATGATGAGAGTGTAAGGTCTGAAACAATTGTTTAATATTAATTTCTTTTCCGTTCTTAACAATTTCATATAATGCTCCAACATCGATCGAAAATAAAACTTTATATGTTTCTTGGCTTGGCTTACTTAAGAAAACACTCTGAATTTTTTTTAATGTAGAATCATTCATCATACCTCTCCGAAATGATGTTCTTTTATATAATAATTATTATTTATAAAAAATCAATTAATAATATAATTAATTAATCATTATTCTTCGATATGAAATTCTACTTTTTCAATTTTTTCAAATTGTTTGGTGATTTTAGTTGATGATTTATGGACTAGATCAATATCTTGGTGGGCTTGATTTACATGGCGAGCCAAGTCATCCATTCGTTTTTGAAAGCGTCCAAAATCTGTTGCAAGAAGCTGTAAATGCTTTTGAATGACATGAACTTGTTTACGGGTAGCAAAATCTTTTATGACTGCATGTGCAGTAGTTAGAATTGCCATTAAAGTCGCGGGTGATGCAATCCACACCCTAGTTTGGTGTGAAAACTCAACAAGTTCAGGAAACTCATTATGAATGGTTGAGAATATTGACTCAGCAGGTATGAACATGATAGCTGAATCAGCTGTAAACGAGGGGATGATATACTTTGTTTGGATGTCTTTAATATGTCCCTTGATATCCTGAATTATGAGTGATCGCAAATGTTTATTCTCATTGGGATTTTTTAAATATGCTTTAAAGTTATTAAGAGGGAATTTTGAATCAATGGCAAGTTTTCCAGTTGGTTCTGGTAATAGTAACAAGCAATCAACACGTTTCTTATTAGGTAACTCAGCTTGCCATGCATAATGGCTTTCTGGGATGAGGTTTTTAAGTAACTGTTGAAGCTGAACTTCACCAAAAGCACCCCGTGCACTTTTGTCATTTAGTATATCCTTTAATCCAATGATATCAGTAGATATTTCACGAATCCTTTTTTGAGCTGTATCAATTTCTGCTAATCTTTTTATAACATCATTAACTATCTCAGTTGTTTTTGAGAAGCCTTCACCAACTTTACGATCAACGTTACCTGAAATTTGTTTCAAGTGTTGGTCGGTAAATTGCATTAATGTTTTGAATTGCTCTGTGAAAAAATGAGTTTGCTGTCTTAAGGCCCCGTCTACTTGTTGCTTCATATCCGTAATGTGTGTTTTAATCATCCCATCAATAGTGTCTTTAATGTTATGAGTTAGTTGTAAATCTTGATGCTTTTTATTTGTTATAAGGAATATAAATGAGGCTAATACGAGTGCATTAAGTATAAGAATAGCTATTAACATGATATCTAGTTAAACATGTATAATGACAAAAGAAAAGATAAAAAATATTTTCATTTAATGTGATATTAGCGTACTATAAGACACTATGGATTACGTAGGAGTATTGTATCAAAACTGGTGGTTAATACTGTTGATATTGATTATTGTCATCAGTATAGCTTATATGGAGTTTATTGATCTCCAGGAAAAATCGAAAGGTCTCGATTGTCAAGATACTGTAATTAAGATTAATAATCAAAACTTCATATTGAGTGATGTTCGCTCCAAAAAAGAATTTGATCAAAATCATATTTTAGGTGCAAGGCTATTTGATGCCAAGAAGAGTAAGATAAATGAAAAAACCATTCTTTACTGTGATGATGGTAGCCAGTCTAAAGAACTTGCAAAGAAATTTAACGTATTTTACTTAGAAGGAGGCTTAAAAGCCTGGGTGCAAAGTGATATGCCTGTAGAGGAGAAGAAAACATGATAGAAATTTATTCGAAAGACTATTGTCCATATTGTGACAGAGCAAAACAGTTGCTCAAAAATAAAGGTTATGACTTTGTTGAATATTATGCGGATCAGGATCCAGATCGATTAAAGGAAATGCTTAGTCGTTGTAATGTACGCTCATTTCCACAAATTTTTATAAATGACCATCATGTTGGCGGTTTTGATGATTTATATCAACTGGATCAAGAAAATAAGTTGGATCCACTAGTTAAAGGAGAAAAAAATGACTGATAAAAAACAAACACCGGAAGAGCCAAAGCAACAGTTCGGTATACAACAGATTTATGTGAAGGACCTTTCCTATGAAGCAACTTGTCCAATGCATGAGTTGAAAAAGGAATGGAAGCCTGAACTATCATATAAACTCGATGTGAAAAATAGACATGTTGAAGATAATTACTATGAAGTTACTTTGATATCTAATGCCGTTGTTACTCTTGAAAAAGACACGGTCTTCATTGTTGAGCTACAACATTGTGGTTTATTTTATATGCTAGGTTTTTCAGATGATCAGAAAGACCAACTATTTAATGCAATTTGCCCGAATATTCTTTATCCATATTCACGAGAAGTAATTTCTGAATGTGTTACCAAAGGTGGTTTTCCTGCATTACACATATCACCAATTGATTTTGATATGCGATATCGTGATATAAAAGCTCAAAGAGAATCGGCCAATTAATGAACCCATTGGTAAGGCTATGGCCTTTCTCAAAACCATTCATGTATCTATTTGTGATTGCGCTTGTTACAAGCATTTTCACAGGTATTATTGATGCTGCATTTCTTGGTTTAATTAAAATATGTGTAGACAAGACATATAAAGCTTTTAATTGGCATTATCTGACCATTATCGGCTTGTTAGTGGGTGCACTTGTAACTCGCAGCTTATTCAATGTTATTTCTGAAATTTGTTTATTTAGGTTTGATCGTAATATAGTTAAAGAATTGCGAATGAAGTTATATTCGCAATTGTTAAACGTCCCAATCAATGAAGCTGAAAAACATTCAACTGGTGAGTTAGCAACTAAACTGATTTACCAAACAGAACAGCTTGGTACAGGTTTTCTATCCATTCTTCAGTCTGTGCTCCAAGAAGGTATCATTGTTATCTCCATAACCACCTTTTTATTGTATAACAATTGGAAAATGACATTAGCATTGATGGTTACGTTTCCATTAATTGGTATATTCATCAAATATGCAGCTGAGTATATGAAAAAATACCAGTATATGATGCAAAATAGTTTAGAATCAATTGCTCACTTTGTAGACGAAACTAGGGTAGCTATTAAAACAATTAGTATGCAAAATGTTCAAAGTAAATTAAAGTCTATATATGATTCAATGGTCATTGATAATACAGAACATCAATGCAAGATTAATCGAGCTTCAACATTATCATCAGCTTGCTCTCATTTTATGATTTCATTGCCAATTGTATTTTTAGTATGGGTTATGTTGGCATTTCCAAAATATATTACACAAGGTGATGTTGCGGCAATCATCATTGGTATGACACGTATTTATCAACCTATAAAAAAAATAAGCCGTATTAATGTTGATTTACAGTCTGCTATTGTAGCAGGGGAGTCCTTATTTCAATGGTTAGATATAACTACAGAACGCTTGTCGGGAGATAAGGTTGATTTTACTTCAGCTCCAGCTATAAAGGTTGAAAATCTTGAAGTTATACGTGGTAAGAATCATGTAATTAAAGATGTTTCACTTAAGATTGACCCGGGTCAGATCATAGCGTTTGCTGGTGAATCAGGTTCAGGTAAATCATCATTAATGCATGCCATTGCTGGATTAATTACTCCCGCAAGTGGCAAAGTATTCATTAATTCTCAATCCCTAGATAATATGAGTCTTAAAAGTTGGCGTAATCAAATTGGATATGTCGATCAATCATTACCCATCTTTAAATTTAGTATCGCTGAAAATATTGCCTTTTTTGATGAAATTGATTACGAGCGTATAGCTAAAGCAGCTTATATTGCATGTTTAGACAATAATGATTTTGAAAATGGATTTAACCATATTGTAGATTATGGTGGTCAGAATTTGTCCAATGGCCAAAAGCAACGTATTGTATTAGCACGCTCTATTTATCATGCTAAAAATATTTTGATTATTGATGAAGCTACATCTGCCTTGGATCAGGAAACTGAGTCTAAAGTTTACCGAAGAATTAAAGAATGTTTGCCCGATATGACAATTATTCTTGCATCACATCGACCAGCAGGTCTGAATTTTGCAAATAAAATTTTTGTATTATCTGATGGTAAGCTCGTTGAACAAGGGCAATATTCTCAACTTATTCAACAGAATAAACATTTTGCCCAGATTATGGAAAGTAAAACAGATGCGACGGTTGCTTGAGCGTTTTTTAAATAAACAATGGTATCATCAAGGTAAACTAATCTACGCTTTAGCACCATTACAAATGTTGTATCGTTTTATTTCAAATGCAGGCTATATTAGACCTTCTAGACGCCTCCATAAACCTATTTGGGTGGTAGGCAACTTAACGGTTGGAGGAGCAGGAAAAACTCCTTTCGTGATTTGGTTAGTAAAGAATCTTATGAAAAAAGGGTTGCGGGTTTTAGTGGTTGTAAAGCCTTATCGCTGTAAATTAGCGGTTTCCTGTCATGAGGTAGGACTTGAGGATGATCCCAAAATTTACGGTGATGAAGCCGTACTCATCAAAAAAGAGACTTTGGCAAAAGTAGTATCCACTCGATCCAGATCAATCGCCATAAAGAATTTTAGTAATACAGCTGATGTTGTTGTTGTAGATGATGGCCTTCAAGATGTATCCATTCATAGATCGAGTAATATTTGTATTGTTGACCAAGTAAGAATGTTTGGCAATAAACAGTTACTTCCAGTTGGTCCATTACGATCTAGTTTGAAAATGTTGGATAATACTGATTTTATGGTGTTACGTGGGCACAGCGATTCGTTGCCAGCATATACATTGGAGATAAAGGAATTTTTTGATTTGAAGGACGCAAATGCAACCTTTAAGAAGTTGCCAAAAAGTCAAAACATAATAGCTGCGTGTGCTATTGGTGATCCTAATCGGTTCTTTAATTCATTAAAGCATTTTAATGTAGCTTTTGAAGAGTTGGTCATGCCTGACCACCATCATTGGTCTTATGATGACTTTAGGTTTTATGACAAATCTTTTACAGTCATTGTCACTGAAAAAGATGCCGTAAAATTGAACTTTGAGATCAATTGTAATGTACTAGTCGCAAAAACAGAATTGAAAAAGAACGAATATATGGATACTGTTTTTATTAAATTATTGAAGCAACTAGAATTTGATGATACGATCAATGATTATAACGATCGGAGAGATGGCCGAGTGGCTTAAGGCGCTCCCCTGCTAAGGGAGTATGGGGGTGACTCCATCGAGGGTTCGAATCCCTCTCTCTCCGCCATTTATCCATATATTATGATTCAATATTCATGGGATCATATCCATGCATCGTAGAAAATAGTTTACGCTCTTGGTGCCAAAGTTGATGTAGGTGTTTGTATCGTAAGTATTTGCCATCTAATGGTAGGAAACCAGAGCCAGGTGTGTACCAAGGTTTGGCGCCACCTGTATAGTGAATAAGTTTCGTTTGATATTTATGCGGGTCTTGACCACCTTTGAATAAGTTTTTTCTTGCGTTATAGGTAAATGGTAGTACCTCGGTAGGGTAGTATTTTAAACACATGTTAATAATATCTTGATCCCATAACTTATTTTTAGAATAGTCTCGCTCGTTGAAGTTTTTGTTGATATGGCTTTTGAGTTTCTCATAAAAGGAAATACTTAGTAATTTTCCTTGAACCACGAAGACACCAGTATTGTGGTAAATAACTGGACGCATCAAATAGGGTATACGACTTAGATGTTTTTTACGCGGAAACTTAACTTCATAATCGATGCATGCAGCAAAGTCTTTCTGAGTATTAAGCAATCCATCCATTGAACCCAAACACAACGTATCACAATCCAAAAAAACCACTTTATCAAATGTAGTTTCCTTAAAAGGAAGTAAACACATATATTGAGCATATTTTCCAATGAATATAGGATCTATCACTTCCTCAAAAATTATTTTTGGGTGAATTGCTTTAATTTTTTTAATAGAGTCAGTACTCATATCATCACGATAATAAACTTTAAAAGGGTAATCCCAGTTTGGGTGGTGACGGTAAAAAGACTGTAAAAAAACGAGAAGTCCAGGTAGGTATTTGTCGTTACAAACTGTAGTAAGTAGTATATTCAAAATATTCCATTAGAAAAAAGTATTATCTTATTATAATATAGAAACTGAATCAAAAAAAGATATTGGGTGGAAGAGAATGCAATTAAATATTTTAGTAACCGGTGGAGCCGGGTTCATTGGATCTAACCTTGTTGGGCGTCTGCTTGATATGGGACACACTGTAACGGTGTTAGATAGCTTAATTACAGGCAGTTTAAATAATTTATCCGCTTATCAATCAAATATAAATTTCAAATTTATACAAGCAGATGTCATCAATCCGATGATTGTTGGACCAATTGATCAGATTTATCATATGGCATGTCCTGCATCACCAAAGCATTATCAATCAGATCCCATTTTAACTACTAAAACCTGTGTTCTAGGTGCCATTAATATTGCAGAATTGGCAATCGAAAACCAATGTCGTGTTTTGAATGCATCAACGAGTGAAGTTTATGGTGAACCTCAAATTCACCCACAAATTGAAAGTTATTGGGGTAATGTTAATCCAAATGGTATACGTTCCTGTTATGATGAAGGTAAACGATGTGCGGAATCTATTTTTATGGACTATTATCGGAAACATCGTTTAGACGTAGTTCAGGCACGTATATTTAATACCTATGGCCCACAAATGAATCATGATGATGGGCGGGTGGTACCTAACTTTATTGCACAGGCGTTGAATGACGAATCATTTACAATTTATGGTGATGGTAAACAAACACGATCTTTTTGTTTCGTGGATGATTTGGTGGATGGTCTTATTGCACTAATGAATTCAGTGCATGTAGATGCATTACCTTATAATTTAGGTAATCCTGTTGAAAACACAATGATTGAGTTGGCTAAAGTAGTTCTTGAATTAACTGGTTCTCAAAGTGAATTTCACTATACTGATTTACCTTCAGATGATCCAACACGTCGGTTACCTGATATTACTCGTTCCAAAACTACTTTTGGTTTTGACCCCAAAACAACACTAAAAGATGGACTATCCAAAACAATTGCATACTTTAGTAATCAATTGTGTAACGTCTAATAGAGTTTCATGCAATATCGGTTTTTTCCATTATTTGATACCCTTGAAAATCATGTCAGTATTAATTCTAATGTAGTATTTACTCTTAAAAAGACTAGTAGTGAAATAGCTGATGAATATGAAAAGTTATTTTTATATTTAAAAAACTATGTAGGTTCAGGTGATACATTTAATACATATCGTCGTGAAGTAGAGCGATTTTTTCATTGGTCTTGGACAATAAAAAAAATATCAATCTTTAAATTGACTCCTCTCGATATCGGTGATTATATTAAATTCTGTAGAACGCCACCTGCTAGCTGGTGTATGCCTAAACAATTGAAGCGGTTCATCCTAAAAGATGGTATTAGATGCCCTAACTCAATGTGGAAGCCTTTCATAACAGGTTCTTCGTTGAGTGATAATTCACTTCAAATTTTATTAGCAGCTTTAGGAACAATGTATACTTACTGTCAACAAGAAGGTTATTTAGAGCGGAACCCAGTACAACTAATGCGTCAGAAAACACGTTTAATACGAAAAAAACACACTGTGCGCGTTACACGTAAGCTTACCAAAACCCAATGGAATTTAGTTATAAATACTGCTCATAAATTAGCAAATCAAAACAAAAAATATGAGCGTCATTTATTTTTATTATCAGCTTTCTTTTTAATGGGAGTTCGTATTTCTGAGTTATCTGTAACATCAAAACACGCACCCTTAATGCAACATTTCTTCAAAGACCAACATGATTGCGTATGGTTTTCAACTGTTGGTAAGGGCTATAAATATAGAGAGATTGCTGTTTGTGATGCCATGTTGGATGCATTGTATCGATATAGAAATTCTCTTGGCCTTAACAGATTTCCTAATATTACAGAAAGCACACCATTATTCCCAAAAATCAAAGGTCATGGAGGTTTGGGAGTAAGAGCAATTCGTTATCTTGTACAAGAAATTTTTGATTATGTAATTGCACAGCTGCAGGCTGATCAATTATTTGACGATGCAAGTATTTTAAAAGAAGCAACAGTCCACTGGTTAAGGCACACCTCAATATCTTTAGATGTTGAGCACCGTCCCCGTGAACACGTTAGGGATGATGCAGGTCATGAAAGTGTTGTAATAACAGATCGATACATTGATGTTGATCGTGCTGCACGTCATGCTTCTTCTCAATCTAAGCAACTTTTCTATAGCGAAGATGAAAAAAAAGCCAATGAATGACATTGGCTTTTTCTAAAAGAAACAAACAATTAATCCCTATTTCCACCAAAGAAGGCTAGAATACGGAGTAAGCTTAAGAATAAGTTGAATACTGCAACAAATATGGACATTGTAGCGATGATGTAATTTCTTTCGCCACCATGAACAATTGCAGAGGTATGGTATAAAATAAGACCTGAAGAAATCAGTGCAAATGCTCCTGAAACCATAATACTTAAGATGGGCATATTAAAGATAATTGCTCCAATTCCAGCTAAAAATGCAACTAAAATTGCAGTAAATAATATACCGCCCATATACGAATAGTCTTTTTGGTGCGTTATGACGTAGGTCGATAATGCCAAAAATATCACACCTGTTGCGCCTAATGCCGTGAAAACAATTTCAGAGCCATTAGAGTACACTGCCATATATAAGGTTAGGATTGGTCCAATTGTATAGCCCAGAAATCCAGTAAATGCTAAGATCATTGGGATACCCCATGCTGATCTTGATGTAGCTATTACACCGTATTGCAGTCCAAATAGCATTAAAATAAATAATAGGGGATTGATGGGTTGTGCACCCGTCGACATACTAAATAGTGCCATCATACTTGAAAAGCAGAATGTAATTCCAAGAAGCCAGTAAGTGTTTTTAAGTACGGCGTTTTCTGCCATAACTCTTTGTTCAGTACGAACAGCAGTATTCATACGATGGTTCATTTATATCTCCTTATTAATAATATCATTATAACATATATAAAAAGTTACGCAAAAGAGCATTTTTAATTGTGTATTTTCATTTATTAGTATATGATTTAAAAAAGTTAAGAGGGCATTTGGAGAGATGGCTGAGCGGTCGAAAGCGGCGGTCTTGAAAACCGTTAAGGGGGCAACTCCTTCCAGGGTTCGAATCCCTGTCTCTCCGCCAATAAAATGAGGTGATATTTTGATTAAAGTTGTTATTGTAGATGACCATGATCTAGTTAGAACAGGTATAAGAAAGTTATTAAATGATGCTCAAGGGATTAGAGTGGTCGGAGAAGCATCTTGCGGTGAGTCTGCAGTAACAGTGACTAGAGAAAAGGATCCTGATATTGTCCTGATGGATATCAAAATGCCAGGTATATCTGGTTTGGAGGCCACTAAAAAGTTATTGAGATCATTTCCGGATCTAAAAGTAATTGCATTAACTATTTGTGATGATGATTTATTTCCTTCAAGAATCCTTCAAGCAGGTGCATATGGTTACTTAACGAAAGGTGCAAAGGTTGTTGAGATGGTGAAAGCAATTAGGTCAGTATATGCTGGACAACGTTATATTCATCCTCATATTGCAAGTCAAATGGCCTTGAAGTTAATTTCTGACACAAATGAATCACCATTTGACCAATTATCTGAAAGAGAGCTACAAGTAACCTTAATGATTGTCAATGGACTTAAAGTTCAGGAGATATCCTCCAAACTATGTCTTAGTCCCAAAACAGTAAATAGCTATCGATATCGTATTTTTGAAAAACTTGATATTAAAAATGATGTTGAATTAACACATTTAGCTTATAGACATAAATTAGTTGATCAAATTAGGGAATAAATCGGCTGAGTAGTTATCCTTTTGATACAAAATCTCTAGAAGTAATCGTAGATTTACCTGGTATTTATCGTTTCCTCGATAATGCTGGACAAACAATATACGTCGGTAAAGCAAAGAACCTAAACAAAAGAATCCGTTCATATTTTACCAAACCACCTTCTCATCCAAAAATTAAATTAATACAGCAAAAAGCTGAATCCATAACTGTTTCCATTACTCGGAGTGAACACGAGGCTTTTATACTTGAGAATCAGCTCATTAAAAAGTATCAGCCAGTTTATAATGTTCTTTTAAAAGATGATAAATCTTATCCATATATTGCAATTTCTAAACATACGTACCCACGTATATTTAGTTTTAGGGGAAAAGTAAAAAAAGCACATCAATATGGTCCATATACTAATTTAGTTGCTGTCAGAATGACTGTAGATTATTTGCAAAAATTATTTAAATTAAGGACATGTCGGGATTCTTTTTTTAAAAATAGAACGAAGCCTTGTCTTCAATATCAGATAAATAGATGTTCAGCACCCTGCGTTAGTTATATAGATAAAGTAACTTATCAGGAAAAAGTAAAGATGGCTCAAAAGTTTCTGAAGGGAGAAGATTCATCCATTGCAAAAAATATTACAATGGAAATGCAAAGTGCAGCTCAAGAAAAAAAATATGAACTTGCTGCTAAATATCGAGATCAACTTAAATTACTTGAACATATAAGATCACAAAATAAAATTCAGCCAACAGAAATCACCGATTACTTTGGTGTTTCAGTTGGACCACACTATTTATGTATCTATCAAATATCAACATGTGGCGGTTTAACTAGTGAAGCAAAACCTTTTTTCTATGAATTTGATCCCCATGTTCCAATAGAAGATATTATGTCTCAATTTTTATGGCAATATTATCAATTTAATTTCCCCGATAATATTAAAACATTAAAATGTTTGGTATCGGATGATATAAAAATCCCCCCCCATTTTTTTGACACTATCAAGCAAGAATTGGGACAGACCGTAAAGTATCTTCACAAGCCTAAGTTAGAGGATAAGGATTTACTTTCCCTTTCTGAATCAAATGCAAAGTTGAGTCTCAGAAATCATACAATGCAGTCTGCTAATATGCTTAATTTTTTGAAATCTTTGAGTGATGATATTAGTTTTGAGAATAATCATTATGAATGTTATGACATTTCACATCAGTATGGAGAATATACCAGTGCTAGTTGCATTGTTTTTAATGATTATGGTCCATTAAAAAGCGAATATCGAAGATATAAAATTAAGTTGTCTAAATCCCGTGATGATTATGAAGCTATCTATCAATTTATTAAAAGACGATTTTCTAAAGAAAGGCCACTGCCACAACTTTTAATTATAGATGGCGGTAAAGGACAGATTAGTTCAGTAGTAAAGGCATTGGATGAGATCAATCGAGTGAATTTTATTATTCTAGGTATTGCAAAGGGGCCATCAAGAAAAGTTGGATTTGAGCAATACTTTGTATCACAGGGTGCAGAGACTAATCTCATAGAGCCTAGTCATGAAGTAAAACAGTTCTTATCGTACATGCGAGATGAGGCGCATCGTTTTGCAATTTCTCATTCAAGGCTTCAACTTAAAAAAGACCGTTCTCTTTCTAAATTGGAACAGATTCCAGGCGTTGGTGTAATGAAAAGAAGGCAACTTTTATCAGCTTTAGGTGGTTGGCAAGAAATTTATCAAGCATCAGAGGATAAGTTAGCCTCAATACCTCAAATTGGTCCTAAACTTGCAAAAAAGATTTATGAATTCTTACACCAAGTTGATTAATACAGTAACTGCTGTAGGATAATATTTATGAACTTACCTAACTTAATGACGATCTCTAGATTACTTATTATTCCATTTATTGTTATTTATTTTGAATTCAACTTATGGCAGCCGAATCAAATAGCCTTAATTTTATTTATAATTGCTGCATTTACTGATTTGTTGGATGGTTATCTTGCACGCGCATGGGATCAGAAAACAATGATTGGAGAGATATTAGATCCTATTGCAGATAAAGCACTTGTGGTTGTAACCATAATATTAATTGTGCATCGATATCAAAATACATTCCTTACCTTAATTTCAATAATCATCATGTTGCGCGAAATTGTTGTATCTGGTCTTCGGGAATCTACAGCAGTTATTTTTCGTGAAAAGACATTGAAAGTTAGTATATTGGGTAAAATAAAGACTGTTTTACAGTTCTTTGGAATCGGGTTTTTATTATATTATTCCTATTCTCAACCTTTATGGATACTCGCTTTTGGAACTTTCTTATATTTAATAGCAGCATTAATGGGTGTCTGTTCTGCATTAGGTTATTTTTTTCAAGTTAAAAAATTATTAGTACGATTAGACACCCCCTCATAATTAAGTATTCATATTTCAAAAATATAATATATTATTAGAGTTCTAATTTGTCGAACTCTACTTCATAGAGTATGGATGGTAGATTAAAATCGTAGTCCTGTGTAGATTGATTGGCCACACCCAAAATAGATTGGTTGTCTTTATTGTTCCATACAAAAATATTAGTTGAAGCTGAGCTTGGAAAATATGTAATAAATCTTAATTGTCCATTCTTAAATTTGTAAATACTAGATCGATTCATAATAGTCGGTTCATCTCTTGACCCACTGATGTAATGAGATACCAATACCCATGTTCCTTGTTCATTTTGGTAAATAGCCACTCCATGTGCTCCATGGATTTTATTGTCTAAGTTTTGAATCTGTGTAAATTTATTGTTTTTCCATTTATATAGTACAACACCATTCCTTAAATTTGTAATGATTAAATATATGTTATTTTTAATTGTGAACATTGCAAATTCTCGATCATTTTTTTGTTGATCAATATCTTGGTAATGGATAAACTTATCGTTTTTCCAAATATATAGAGATGTATTTTTTTCTGCATCGACCAAACCAAGAAATGTAATATCATTGATATTTAAAAATTGAACGTGGTAACCAAAATAGGTTGGAATCTCCTGAATCTCAACAAATTTTTGAGACTTTTTGTCTAATTTATATATGACTGAATTATTTGTAGAGCTTTTCCCATTTTCTTTAGTTTCTGCGCCTGTACTAAAGACTAAATATAAATTATTATCAATTTCTTTTATGTCACAACCTTTACTGGCATTTAACTTAAACGATTGAAATAATTTAAATCGATCCCCATCCCATATGAATACATTTGATTTTGTATTATTAGTCATATTTGGATAAATTCCCTGACCAACAGATGCTACGGCTAGATAACTTTGTTTTTGATGAGAATAAAATTTTACATATTCTGATCCTTTTGTATTTAATGTTTGAATTAAAACATAGGTATCATCTATTTTTTGATAAATTTGTGTTCCAGCATGGTCACGGTCACCTGCATATAAATCCTTATTTTTTACGTTTTTTATATTTACAGCTAATTGAGGTATCGCAATAAACTCCTTATCATCTATCCTAAAATATTGAACTTGTCGAGCTCCTGAGGACTCTAATTCTTGAACTTTAATCATCCCATAAGGCTCACTAATAGTTTCGTTAACATTCAAAAGTGAGTTTGGAGAACTAGTATCTGCACTTAGGTAATTAGAGCGTAAAAAAGTTAGTCCAAAAATAAGTATAAATAGAGTTAATATATATCCTAGTAACGTTGATAAATACTTTATCATGCAACATCTCCATATGTTGCCCTAATTATAGATTATAAATTTAATTGCATCATGAAATGATATTAAAATTTAAATAATAATCCCACTGAAGTTTATATTTTAGGAGCTGGATTTCCTTGTTTAAACTGTTCTTCAATTTGCGCTAATTCCTCTTCAAATTGAATATTAATGTCTGATATCAATTTTTCTCCATCGGCTTTAGAAATTTCACCAGCTTTTATTTTATTTTGTATTTTATTTCGTTCGTCTATGTGACGAATGTTTGCTTTAATGGTAAGCGGGGCTTTACTATTTTTCCAGGCTTGATCCTTGGCCCAAAATTCCTTATCCCTGATCTCATATTCCTTACTCCTGATCTCATATTCCTTATCCCTGATCTCATATTCCATACGCCTGATCTCATATTCCTTACTCCTGATCTTATATTCGTCTGATCTTTTCTTCCTCCTGGCCATAGTCGCCTTCTTCTCTTTTTCTTCTTCTATTGATTGATAGTCTTTTATAAGCTTTTGGCTACTTTTGTAATTATTAGATTCTTCAATTAATTCTGTAAGTTGTGCTTTTGCATCTTTGAGTATAAGGAATCTATGATTTGAATTAGGGTCATTTTTATCTGGATGGGTATTTAATGCTTCTCTCCTATATAAAGAATCAACAATTTTAATACAGATAGTATCTTTCGTATAATTTTTACTGAGAATCTTTATATATTGTTGCATCGAACCTGTTACTGGAACTTCAATTTCATTATCTAACATTGTCTGAGGTTCTATAAGGAGAGTTTTTTCTTCCTTATTAGATTTAGTTGCCCAATTAAATAATGACCATATACTTACATTATCCTCGTTTGGGGTATCTAATTCCTCTATATAATCGATATCATCAGGCCAATCTAAGCCCTTTGGTTCTTTGTTTAGAATATAGGCTACACTAGCGGATACAAAAATCATCGTAAAGGCTGATATCTTATTATCCAATAAGGTAGTAATTAAAGGATTATTCATTGAAACTCCACGGTCAGAAGTATATTCGGAGGACATTACCCACGATGCATATAGATGAACAAGGCATAAGTTATACCCATAATTGTCAATGTTAAATATTTCATAAAGAAATCTTAATAGAGGATGTAATTTAGAATGTTCATGAACCTTCAAAAGTAAAGTTCTTAGTTCATTCTTGTTGTTATAAAGGCCCATTACTTCTTTATGCAAATTACCATTTTTACTAGGATGATACATCAATCCGATTACAGGGTAGTAACTAAAGTATTCTAATGATTTTTTTTCTTTATACATATCCATAACACTACATTAAAAAGCTGGAGTTGTAAAACGATTACTCCCAGAACCGGTTTTAGCATATGCATCTTTTAATTGCTGTATTTCTTCCTTAAGTCTCTTATTTTCCAAAACAAGAGAAGTACATGCCCCTTTAAGATCACCATTTTCTAACTGAAGATCATCATTTTTTGTTTCAAGAACACCATTTTTTTCCTGAAGATCACCTTTTATTGTTTCAAGATCACCATTTTTTACCTGAAGATCACCATTTTCCATTTCAAGATTTTCATTTATTGTCACAAGTATATTTTTATCTGTTTCTAATGACTTAAGTCTTTCTTCATTTTTTTCTAATTGCACCTGAAGTGCATCTATCCGCTCTCTTTGTTCACGGTGTTTTCTTTTTAAAATAAGATCAAATTGCCCTTCATTACCATTATCAGTTGCTATGAAAAAGTCAGTTCCACTATGTGTAACATTTAAATATTCTTCATCATAGTTAATGCTATCTGGATCTTTGGGTTCACTAATTATAAGTTTGTCATAAATGATTTTATTTAATTTTATGGTTTTTAGAAAATTATCCCTTATAAACTTTTCAGTTATTAATCTTTCTCCATTGGCCTCAGGGATTGATTGAATTAGATAGCGAATTGAAATCGTTAATCTTACATATAATTCAATGAATTTTTGATATACATTCCAATGAATACCTTGTAATGGGGACACAAATCTACAAAAATCATACACTAGACTTTCTCTTCTTAAGTCTTCTATCTCTGATACTCCTTTGTATGGAATTAGAAATTCATTGTTAATGTCATTTAGGGTATCAGATTGTAATTCTTTTAAACCAAGTGGAGAATATCTTTTAGATACTATGTCTTCTGATAGAGTATCATCTTTACCTAAATCATTTATATTTCTATTGTATATTGACAATATTTTGGCTAAATGTTGCATGTGCGTAGAAAGCTCTCGGTTTTGAGGGTTTGTAGGTGCTAAATCTGCTTGTAAAACTACTCCTGTAGATTGCTCTTCAACATTTTCAATTTGTAATGAATCAGATCTATTGGTAAGTAGGGGCTGCCCTTTGATTGAGTGAATAGCCGACTCAAAATAATTAATATTTTCTTGAACTTCTCCTTGGTCATAAAAATCTTTAAATTGTTCAATTGATTGAATTGTATTTTTGTAGAATAGTACAAGCATATTTTTTCGCTGTTCATGTATAGTAATTAGTTCCTCCTGATCGCAATTCCTTCTGTGTATTTTATTTACAGCTTCGCTGACACTATTTTTAAAATGTGTGTTAAATTTTTTGAATTGTTTAGATCCATAAAATATTGTCTTAAATTTTCTATGATTAAGACTATGATTACTTTTTTGTAAATAAACAGTCTGCTGATCTACAAATTCTAAGGCTTTCCTCATTAGTTTTGTATAAGCTTTTTCAGTAATGCATAGAATTTTATTAAGTGCTCTATTACCAATATGATCAGTTTGTATCCAATACTCGCCTAAAAAGTTTGCTATATCCCACGAAACAGATAGAGTTTGGCGATGGATAGCCAATTCAACTGCAAACTTGAGTAATTCAATTATTTCATTTAAATAATTATTATCTTCAACAAAAAAATCTGGTACCCCATAAGGTTTTATTTTGCTAAGTTTTGCACCTTCAGTAGTTGAAGTTTTAAAGAGATCTCTGATTTGGTTCGCAACTTCTCGGTCAATAACGCAATCATGCTGATTTATGTTGTTATGATAGAGCTTTGTCAGGATTTTTAACAATAAGCTACCTATTCTATGTTTTTGATGATTAATAGCGGTTTCTCGACGATTTTCACTGATATATGATCCTATATCAAAGTTTTCTTTGCTGTATGTTGAAAAATAATATGCAATACTAAATATGTGCTCTATTAAGTTTAGTGTATTAAATTTGATATCATTAATTAGTTCGGGAATAGATTTTGATTCTTGAGTAGCAATTATGTAATTCTTGATGTTGGTTAATTTTTTAAAGACTTGTTTGATGATGTGTATTGTTGTATTGTGAGTGTTATTTGATTGTTCGCTATATTTGCTTGTTTGTAAATCTCTAAAGAATTCTATTCTTCCATCTAGTTCTTTTGCAACTTCTAGACCCATTGGAATTTCAAACTGAGTAGTTAATAACCATTGGATAAACTCACTCCACATCATCATCTGTGGTCCATCATTTCGCTCATAATAATATGAACTCGTTCGATCCTGATTATTCTTATAGGTTTGAAAAATACTCACTATATCGTTTAAAATACTCGCCTTCATTTTTCCAAGGTGAGACGAATTATTTAACTTATGTGCATTTGATTGATTATCACGAATTCTCAAATCAAGATTATCCAATTCGTGTGTAGGATGTATCGTTTGTTTACTAAAAAACAAAACCCTTTTCTGTACCTTTGTTTCAGTTGCCCATTGCTCAGGGATTATAGGTGATATGTGAGAAATATAATTGTCTCTAATTTGGTTGTAACACTCAATGTCATATTTGCAGAATTCAGGTAAGTCTGCTTTCTTGTGAAAAATTTCTCCCATTTTATAACCTACAAAAGTAAGAATTGCTGCTGTGGTTACTGCCTCAAAGTTTGTGAATTCCCGCATAATTATTCCTCCAAAAAATTTAAAGTTCTACTATAAAGAAGCCCAATCAGGAAATACTTTATCACTTTATATTTTCTACGCTAAGTAAAAATTAAATCACTGTCAACGCAGTATAAAGCGTAAAGTATTTTAATCTATTATATATGCGTTTGTAGGAATATATTGATTTTTTTAATTTGAAAAAAAATCAATATATTCCTATTTTTTAAAGGAAAAGTTAGAAAATATTAATATATATAAAGAATAAAACACTAACTAGACAAATATCGAAATGTAATCTATTTGCCATATTGGTGTGCGCCAAACACCTTTTCAGAGATGGTTTGAGCGGTTTTTATTTATTAAATTATATTTTAGAACTTTGATTTAACTCGTTAAAATTTTCTTCAATTTCCATCCATTCTGAATGAAATTGATCATTAATTTCTGATATCAATTTTTCTCCTTCGGCTTCAGAAATTTCCCCCGTTTTTATTTTATTTCCCACTTCCACCGTTTTGGATTTACGACTCTTATTTGCATTAATAATATATGTGTTCTTGCTTTTATCCCACGATCGAATATATGCCGAAATATTTTGTGTTTCTTCTTTTTGTGATTGATATTTATATTTTTCTATAATCTCATTACTGCTTAAGTAATCATTAGATTCCTCAATTAATTTTGTAAGTTGTTCTTTTGCATTAGTGAGTGCAAGGAATGCATGATTTGAATTAGGATCATTTTTGTCTGGGTGGGAAGACCTTGCTTGTTTCCTATATAAAGAGTTAACAACTTTCAAACAGATAGTATTTTTTGTATATTCTTGATTTAGAATATTTATATAGGGCTTCATCAAATCTGTTACTTGAACTTCAATTTCACTACTAATTAATGTTTGAGGGGGTTGTATAAGAAGTTTTTTTTCATCTCTATATGAGAAAGCTGTCCAATTAAACAATGACCATATACTTACCTTATGTGGCTTGTCTAGTTCCTCAATATAATCGATGTCATCAGGCCAATCCAGGCTCTTTTTTTTATTATACAGGATATAAGGTATACGAACACTCAAGATACTTTTGGTAAAGATATTAAACTTATCATAAAAGAAAGTAATTAAAGGATTAGTCATTGATACTCCATTGTCTAGAGAATATTCGGAAGATATCACCCACGATGCATATAGATGAACTAGGCACAAGTCATACCCATAATTGTCAATATTAAATATTTCATAAAAAAATCTTAATAGAGTGCTTTGTTTAGAATGTTCATGAACCTTCAAAAGTAGAGTTCTTAGTTCATTCTTGTTGTTATAAAGGCCCATTATTTCTTTATACAAATTACCATCTTTACTTGAATGATTAAACAATCCAATAACGGGGTAGTAACTAAAGCACTCTAATGATATCTTCTCTTTATTCATCAAAATACTATATATTAATGAACCTGGGTTGTAAAATTTGGGTTAGTAGGAGGTAAATCATTAATGAACTCCGCTTGTTCTTGATTTCTTTTATAAAGTCTACCGTTATCTTCTACAAGTTGGTCGCGCTCAACTTGTAACGCTTTAATTTTAATGTTTTGCTTATCAGATTGATCCATAAATTCTTCAATTGTTTTTTTTCTAATAAGTTCAAATTGCTTCTCATGACCCAATGCAGTATCTATGAAAAAGCTGGCTCCACCATCCGTAACTCTTAAAACATCAGAATGATACTCAATACTTTGCAGTTTTCTTGGTTGCGTAATTTCGGGTAGTCGATTCATGAGTCTTTCCTCTTTTACAGTTTTTAGAAAATTGTCTCTTATAAACTTTTCAATCACTAGTCTTTCTGGATTTATCTCAGCTATTTTTGAGATAAGGTAACGAATTGAAATGGTTAATTTTTGATAAAGTATTAAAAATTCCCCATGTGTATACCAACCTTGGCCTTCAAAAAAAGAAAAAAACCAATTAACATTGTTGGCAGCTCTATAATATGGATATAGAAATTTATCATTGATGTCTTTAAGGGCGCCTGGTTGTAATTCATTTGGATCGAGGGGGGCGTATTTTTTATTTTTTATGGTTTGTGGAATTCCAGTATCTTTAAGTAAATCTTCAATAGTATTATTATATATAGATAATATTTTAGATAAGTTTGTCATGGGGGTAGCATCTGCTCCTGTGTTAATTAGTGTAATCGCTGAGGATTGTTCTTCATTTTGAACTTGAAGGGAAAAAGGGGTATCAATTGTCTCCTTCGAAGAGGAAACATTGTTTATAGCTCTATTAAAAAAGTCAACTTGTGTTTGATATTCAGTATGATTATTGTAAAAATTAGAGTGTGACATAATTGAATTAACGGTCATTCTCAAGAATATTAAAAGTTTATCTTTTCGAAATGCTGAAACTTTCTTCGGTGTGTCAAGTTCACGATGTTTGTTTTGGATCTCGTTTATAGCTACCTCTACACTATTATGATGATTTGTTCGAAAATCTTTAAACTCTTTATGTCCAATAAAAAATGGTTTAGTTTTATCGGAATTAAGATCAATTCTATTATCGACTAAATATGTGTTGATTTTATCTACAAAGATATTAGTTTGATCCATTAGCTTATCATATGATCTTTTGGCAATGAATAAAACTTGATTGAGGGCTCTACTGCTAGCTTCGTTTTCCATAAACCATAATTCACCGAAATCCTTAACTACTTCAAAAGTTTGACTGAGAGTAAAACGATGAATAGATAAATCAACTGCCAACTCAAGTAGATTTTTTAAGTCATCAAAGAAACTCTTTTGTAGTTCTTTTTTTGTGATGAATTCTGGGATACCTAGATCATTTATTTTATTAAGTTCAATTAATTCTTCAGCTTTTGATTCTTTTTTGAAGATACCCATAAATTCATCTTGAATTTTTGGGGTCATAACGAATGCGGGATCACGTTTGATTTTAGTATTGAGTTTTTCTAGAACTATTTTTAATAAGCAACCTAATCTATGTTTTTGATGTTCAATAGTACTTTTGGCATAGTCGGTTGCATATGTTTCTGCATTAAAGCCCATTTTGCTTTTTTTTGAAGAGTAATAAGCAACATCAATTACTGTATCTATTAAGCCTTGTGTTCTAAATTTGATATTTTCAATAAGGTTAGGTATTGATTGTTGACTATAGTCATATTGTATATGGGATAATATGGACTCTAATCTACTAAGAACCAAGTTGATAGTGCGTATCGTTGTATTACCACTTCTTTTTCCATCACTACTATACTTAGTTCTTTGTAAAAGTTGAAAGTAATCAATTCTGTCTTTAAGTTCTTTTGTTGAGTCAGCATTCAAATTAGTAGTTAATTCAACATTTAATAACCAATCGATAAACTCATCCCACATCATCATCTGTGGTCCATCATTTCGCTCTCTATAGTTGCGGAAGCTATTCTCCATATTATGTTTATAGTGATAGAAAAGACTCAATATATCGCTTAATATCCCTGCTTTAAATTTCCCAAAAACACTTATGTGTTTTAAATTATTTGCCTGGCCATTTCTTTCCTGGATCATATCGTTAATATTTGGTAATGTTTTTAGAGGGTACGTTAATGACCAGCCCCATGATTTCTTAGTTTCAGTTTTCCATTGCTCAGGAATTGTGACTGTTTTAAAGGCTTCTCTATATGCGCGAACAATTTCCTGGTAGCACGTATTGTCATACGTACTAAAGTGTGGCAAGTTTGCTGCTTCATTCCAATATTTACCAAGTTGATAACCTATTACAGCAATACCTAATGATCCGCCTATAGTCTCGGCTTGTGTTAAATTTGGCATAATATTTCTCCATAATGAAATTTAAAGTTATGTATAAAACTAATTAAAATTTACTTTATCAAATACTTTTCTTATTGAAAAGTTATAAAGATGTTTTTTTTAAAAGATGTTTATTTCACTAATAAAACCAATATGTAATCACTATTTGCTATTTTTTCAACTTAGATATTTGCTGAAAAACATTTCAATAAATTTGAATAATATTGATGCAAACAATACATAAAAAAAATAAGTCCTTAATGTTTCATAATTCGTTATATCGAAGTTTAAAATTACAAATTCTACGTTAGCGTGTATTTATTTTTATTCTAACTTGTTTATAATTAAATCTGAAGTTAAGGAGTTTTGAAATTATGAGGTTTTCTTTTAAAAATGTATTATTCATCTTTCTGTTACTAGTGTTTAAACCCTCTTATGCACAAGTTGAACAAATTCAATTAAAACCAAGTGTCAGTTTGTTTTTTGATGAAGCAACAAGTGATTTTGGAATAGGTTTAGGGGTACATAATCCAGGATTTGAAGCTGAGGCAACTTTTTCCATAGATGGTAACGACCCAAATTACGAAGATAATTTTATGGAGATCCCTGTTGGAGGGAATATTGGGATAGTTCGTCAACTAGGATCTAATGTAAGTGCTGCACTGGGTGCAATGGGTAGTTATACATTTACAAGCAGTGCTGATAAAGCTCGAAAGGATGGTTTCGAAGTTGATCCACATACGATGGGTGTGTATGTTGGCTTATACTATAAACCAAATAATATTTTTGAGATATTTATTCAATCGATGCCGGCAAGCTATGAACTTGAATATGATGGATCAAGAGAAATAGAGGGCTTTCAGAAAGGAAAAATAGGAGCGCGTTATTATTTTTAGTATTTCAGATGTAATCATCTATGTTACTTGAAATAATCATTACTTGACTTTAGTTCTCAGAAAGCAATAATAGTCCTTATGCGGGAATAGCTCAGTTGGTAGAGCACAACCTTGCCAAGGTTGGGGTCGCGAGTTCGAGTCTCGTTTCCCGCTAGTGCATGGCTGGGTGGCAGAATGGTGATGCAGCGGCCTGCAAAGCCGTTAATACCGGTTCGATTCCGGTCCTAGCCTAGAAGACGATCTGCCCGGGTGGCGAAATTGGTAGACGCAAGGGACTTAAAATCCCTCGGAAGGTGACTTCCGTGCCGGTTCGACTCCGGCCCCGGGCACCAACTTAAATATATGGACTAAAGCATTGAAACTTGCAATTTATCTGGCTTTCAAATACACGAGATCTAAGTTTAACAAGGGATTTTTATCCTTTTCTGCATGGGTTACTATTATTGGTATCGGTCTTGGGATTGCTGCATTAATACTAACATCTGCAATAATGAGTGGCTTACAGTCAGCTGTGACAGATAAATTGTATGCAGTTTATGATCAAATCGTAGTTTATCCAAATGGCAACAATGATTTTGACTGGCGAAAAGTTAATCAGTCCATCAGTCAAAATAAGTTTGTTGAAAAAGTTTCACCATTCATTGATACTTATGGTTTATTGCAAGCACACAACGCTGCATATCCAGTATTGATTCGAGGTGTTGACCCATCACTAGAACACAACGTAAATTCTTTTTTAGAAGATGTTGATTTATCAGAAGACCTCAAACAGAAACGCTTTAACTTTATAGCAGCCAATTCAATCACTCGATCACTAAATATCGACTTAGATCGTCCAATTCGCCTGATGTTACCCAAATTTCAAAGTGGTATAATCGCAAATCAACCGATTCAAAAAAATATTTACTTGAAAAATACAATTCGTCCTCAGTTTGGATTAAATCAGCAACTTATTTATATGAACCTAAATGATGTCATGCTTTTACTTCGTCAAGATCAACCAACAGGCTTTAAAGTTAAGACGATTGATTTTGAATCAGTTGAAAAAGCTCGGGCTTCTCTACAAGCATCACTTCCCAATTTCAACGTGGTAGATTGGAGTCAAAATAATCAGCTTTGGATTGAAAATCTTATGATGCAAAAGCGAGTTTTTTCAATATTTTTATTCTTGCTTATTCTGGTGTCCATGTTTTCTTTAATCGCAAATCTGACAATGCTTGTTGTGGAGAAAAAATCTGAAATTGCTATTTTAAAAACATTAGGAGCTGATGATAATCTCATAATTATGGTATTTGTGTTTATGGGTTTAATTTTAACATTGATTGGTATATCCCTTGGTGCCACAATCGGACTGCTATTAGTTCATTTTATGGGTCCGGTTTCCCATTTCCTGGAAAATCTTTTTCAAATAAAGTTCTTTTCGCCTCAATTATGGCCTGTAGATTTTGTTCCTACTAAATTGGTTTGGTCAGAAATTTCATTAATCATAGGCTCTACTTTTTTGATTGCTTCTTCAGTTACATTGATTCCTGCTAGACGCGCAACGAAAGTAGAGCCATCAACATTACTTAGTTATAACCAATAGCATGTCATCAATACTTATTTCAAATATATCAAAAGTTTATCAAAATGGAGATGTTCACCAGACTGTTCTTAAGAATATTAGTTTCAAAATATTGCCTGGTCAAAGTATTGCTTTGTTAGGTGCGTCAGGCTCTGGTAAAAGTACGTTACTACATATTATTTCGGGGTTGCTAAAACCTGATTCAGGATTAATTAAATTTGAAGATGAGTCTCCAATAAACTTGCAAACACTTGGAATGATCTTTCAATCGCATCATTTAATTATGGAGTTAAGTGTCCTTGAGAATGTTTTGTTGCCACTGCAAATACAAAATAGTAGTGAATCCCTCAAACATGCCCAATCAGCATTACATGCTGTGGGTTTGAGTGATTTTAAAGAGCATTATCCCAATATGCTATCAGGAGGACAGAAACAGCGAGTTGCAATTGCTCGTGCGATTGTGACACAACCAAAAATTATAATTGCAGATGAACCTACAGGTAGTCTTGATCATGATAATGCTCAAAACGTAATGCGTTTATTATTTGAACTCAAGAACCAATTTAAAACCTCTTTAGTAATCGCTACACATGATCTTGATTTTGCAAAAAGATGCGATGTGGTCTTTAATATTAAAAATGGTGATTTAAAAATAGTTTTATAATGTATCAGTATTTTGATTATTGTTTAAATCTAGCTCAAAAATATTATTGTAAAACAAATCCTCAGGTAGGGGCTGTTATTGTCTATAATGGCAAAATAATAGCAAGTGGATACCATCGAGGGCCAGGGTCTAATCACGCTGAAATTGAGGCTCTAGCCAACCTAAAACAAAAAATTAATCCAGAAATGGCAATGTTCGTATCATTAGAGCCATGCAATCACGTAGGTAAAACTAACCCTTGCACTCACGCTATTATTCAGTCAGGTATTAAGAACGTATTTTATGCTGTATCTGATAATAATCCAGATGTGTCTGGAGCAGGGCATGCATATTTAAAACAAAATGGTGTAAACGCAAGTCATATCAACCATCGATCAAGTTACTTATTTTATCAGCCTTACTTACGATGGAATAAACATCGCAAACCATGGTTTCATTTAAAGCAAGCACAAACAATTAACAATGTAATCGGAATTGAAAATCAGCGTCTATTCATTACAGGTCATCAAGCAAATGCTTGGACTATGAGGGAGCGATTAAAGTCAGATGCTCTGGTTGTATCTGCGCGCACTATTTTAACTGATGACCCAAAGCTAACTGTTCGGATGGATGGAAAAGAGTTACTTAAACCACTAATTGTGATCGGTCGTAATTTGGATATGTCTAATTTTTCACAGTACAAAAATCGCCCAATTCATTTGATTGTAAATATTGATGATCTTGAGGCAACGTGTATTAAGCATAATTACCGACAATTGCTGGTTGAATGTGGAGCAGAAATGGGGTCGCTCTTAATTCAAAAAAGAATAATTAATCAAATTTCAATCCTTAGATCGACAAAAACAATAAAAAATGAGGGTGCTATTTTTGGAATAACACCCTCTGATAGAGCTTTTAATAAAGTAAGTTTAACTTCTTTGGGTAACGATTACCTTGAATCGTACTTCTCAACTATCTAGTTTTGCTGACCTTTGTTATGGCATTGCCGCCAGCAGCAATGTCTTGACCAACTCCACCAATTGTATTGCAACCTGTTAAAAAAATAATAAAACTCAAAACTAAAAAGGTTCTCATATTAGGCGCCTCGTTTTGTTTTAGCAGTTTTTTTGGTTGGTTTAGCTTTTACAGCTTTTACCTTTTTAACAACAGCTTTCTTCTTTGATGACATAAATTTAACAAAAGTGAACTTAAATTTTGGAAAATATAAAGTTGGTAGTTTAAATTTTGGCAGTTTAAAAGATAGCTTTTTACCTAACCAATTACAAAAGTCATTACTTATTAACATTAGAATTGCAATAATATTCAATATTAAAAATAAATGATTTGTAATGAATGTTGTAGATAAAACCGTTGTAGATAAAGGCAACGTATACTTATAAACAATTAAGATACATGATTTAAAAAATGCTAATAAAATTACAAATGGTATTAACCCTTTATAGTATCTTGCTACACTAAATAAAAATACAAGATCTATAATTCGATTCGTTCCAAGCATTTGGAAAAGTTTTTCTGTAAGTTCTCTTCCTGCTTTTGAAAAATCAAATAAGTTAATTTGATGATAAGTATTAGCTGTAATATGTGGTAATAGAATATGTGTTATTGTATTCCATGCCGTTATTAAGACTATAAAATAAAAATAAAGCTTAACCAGCCTAGGGCCAGTGTAGTGTATTGCATCTTTTGGAAAAAAGATTTGTGATAAATGTTTCATAAAAACTCCATGTATTTAATTAAACTTACTATATTCCTATAGAAAATATTTATAATTTTGTCAAATATTATCTTGTTTTTTTATTCAAATTATGTGAATTTGTATATGGGGGAATCGTATGCTTTCAAAACTTTTATATATTTTTGTTCTAATATTTTCAGTTTCAATTGCTGACACACTGGATGACGTGAAAAAACGTGGTTATTTAAAATGTGGTGTGAACCCAGGTCTTACTGGCTTTAGCCAAATTGATAATAATGGCCAGTATGTTGGTTTTGACATTGATTATTGTAAGGTGATATCAACTGCAATATTCAATGATCCAAATCGTGTAGAGTATAAACCCTTATCCAGCAAGATTAGGTTTACTGCATTAAACTCAAAAGATGTTGATGTATTAGTTCGAAATACAACTTGGACAATGACAAGAGATACGTCTCTAGGAATTAGTTTTGGACATATTACTTTCTATGATGGTCAAGGTTTTATGGTTCCTAAAGATTTAAACATACAATCAACCAAAGATCTGAATGGAGCTTCCATCTGTGTAGTGCAGGGTACTACAACTGAGCTTAACTTAGCTGATTACTTTAATCGTAATCGAATGATTTATCAAACAGTAAGTTTTGAAACGTATGATCAAGCAATAGCTGCTTACCAGAGTAAACGTTGTGATGTTATAACAGCAGATAAATCAGCATTATCTGGTTTGATGACTATTTTAAAAAATCCTTCAGATCACGTAATTTTAGATGAAAAGATATCAAGGGAGCCATTAGCTATTGTTGTTAGAGATGATGATGATACATGGAGAAAGATCATTAACTGGTCAGTTTTTGTTACCATTATTGCAGAAGCGGAATCAATAAATTCTACGAATGTTTCTGAAATGCGGAGTGTCCGTCATCCAATATTAAACCAAATGATCCGCTCACCTGCTGCTATTGATTTGGGTTTAGACGAGGAATTCGGATTTAATATAATTGAAAAGGTAGGTAACTATGGTGAAATATTTGATCGAAATCTTGGTAAGTTGTCTAAAATCAATCTTGATCGTGGTGAGAATGCATTGTGGTTAAATGGTGGATTGCAATACGCACCTCCAATCCGATAAAAGCATAAGATATGCTTTTAACAGATTTCACTTTACTTAGAAAAGTCATTTCTTACTTTATTTGTATTTCAATATGTATATTTACGTTAGTTTATTTTATACAAAATCTTGATTTCAATTTCTTATTTATTCGAAGTGGTTTTGATATTACAAATTCCTTCTTGAAGCACTCATCATCGTTATCAAATTTTCATGCATTACAAGTTAGTATCATAAATACTTTGATTGTAAGTGCTTGCGCAATGATAGCCTCTATTTTAATATCTGTTTTTTGCACGCTGTTATCATTTATACCGAACATTTTTTTAAAAGTATTGATAAGAAGTATGATTCAATTAGTTCGTAATACACCACTATTGTTACAGATATTTTTTTGGTATCAGCTCATGTTATTCCAATTACCTGTGGTATCAAATAGCATTCACTTTTTTGGATTTATAATTAATAATCGTGGTTTTTATTTCCCATCATATAATCTTAATGCTTTGTTAATTGTGTTTTCATTTGGAACTGGGTTAGTAATATTATTTAAAATTTACAGATCCTTCATTAATTATCACAATAAATCATTTCTTTTACTCATTTCTTTGGTCTCATTCACACTTGTATATTTTATTCTACCATCTCCCAGTTATCCTGAAGTTGATAGGTTTAATGTACTTGGTGGGGGAAGAATATATCCTGAATTTATAGGCTTATTTTTAGGATTAACTATCTATACTAGTGCCTTTTTAATAATTGTAATTCAAAATGGCTTTAATTCTATTCCAAAGGCCCAAATTGAGTCTGCTAAGGCATTAGGTTTTAATTTAGTACAAAGAGTCATGTTGATATTTCTACCCATTTCAATGCCTCACATTATTCCACCTTCTCTTAACCTACTTCTAAACCAAACTAAAGATTCCTCTTTAGGGGTCGTCATTGGTTTTCCAGAAATTGTCAGTGTATTTGCTGGAACCGTACTTAACCAAACGGGAAAGGCCACTGAAATTATTTTCATAACAATGCTAGTGTATATGTTTATTAACTTATCATTTTCGTTAGTAGTAAATCTTTATAATCGAAAAATAAGGACCTGGTATGCGCCTTAACCAATTATTATATCAAGTTCCTTTAACTCTCTTTTTTCTCTTTGTTTTCTATCAGTTTTTTGACTGGGCAATTTATCATGCTCATTGGAGTGGAGATGTTTCCTTATGCCAGGATACTCAGGGAGCATGTTGGATTTATGTTCGCTCTAACTTTCAATTGTTAATGTACGGACTATATCCTAAGCCTGAGCAGTGGCGCGTTTCTCTAGTAATGTTATTTGTTTTGGTTAATACATTGTTTGTAGTGATACCAAAATTTAATCACTCTAGAATACCTATTATTTCCTTTTTTTCAGTTCTACCAGTTACTGTAACTATTTTAATGTATGGTGGATTTGGTCTGGAGACAGTACCTACAGCATTCTGGGGTGGCTTCAGTCTTAATGTTTTAATGAGTGTTTTTACAGTATTCTTTTCATTTCCAATTGGTATCTTTTTAGCAATTTGTAGACAATCTAATAATGAGGTAATTAGTTTTTTTTCTACTTTAATAATAGAGGTAACTCGAAGTGTCCCTTTGATTACATTAATTTTTATTGGTGCAGTAGTAATGCCTTATATGTTTGAGCAATCTTTCATGCCAGACCGCTTGATTCGTGTAATGGCAATGATGATATTATTTTCTGCATGTTATTTTGCTGAAATAATAAGAGGTGGAATTCAGTCAATTCCACCAAGTCAAGTAGATGCTGGTAAAAGCCTTGGTTTTTCAACGTTCAAAAGCAACTTATTTATTGTATTACCACAGGCAATTATGATATCAATTCCACCGATTGTAAATCAGATTGTTCTCATTATAAAATCAACGACCTTAGTGACTATCGTTAGTATTTTTGATATATTAACAATCATGCGTTCATCAATCACTAATTTAGAGTGGGCTAGTTTTTACATTGAGGCTTATTTGTTCAATGGATTATGTTTCTGGCTTCTATGCTATTCATTAACTTTATTTGGACGTTATTATGAAAACTTCTATCAATTACAGCGATGAATAACGAATCCATACAAATTTCTTTCAAGAACGTATTTAAAGTTTTTAATAAGCTAGAGGTATTGAAAGATATAAACCTAGATATTAATAAAGGTGAGAAAATTGTTTTATGTGGACCATCTGGTTCTGGAAAATCAACTTTGATCAGATGCATTAATGGACTTGAGACTGTTGATCAGGGATCTGTTGTTGTAAATGATGTAAAATTACCGAGTGAGGTTTCAAAACTTCCTTTACTGCGAAAATCAATTGGTATGGTTTTTCAACAGTTTAATCTTTTCCCACATTTAACAGTGCTTAAAAATTGTACATTAGCACCAGAGAAAGTTCTTGGTCTTTCTCCAAAAGAGGCCAAAAGTATTGCTGAGGAGTATTTAGATCGTGTTGGTATATTGAATAAAGCCAATGATTATCCAGTTAAGCTTTCAGGTGGACAACAGCAACGAGCTGCAATTGCTAGGGCACTTTGTATGTCTCCCGAAATTATGTTATTTGATGAGCCAACATCGGCATTAGACCCTGAGATGGTGAGTGAGGTTCTTGAAGTAATGAGGGAGTTGACATCATCAGGTATAACCATGATATGTGTTACGCATGAAATGCGCTTTGCTCAAAAAATTGCTGATAGAATTTGTTTTCTTGCGGATGGAGAAATATTAGAAATGAATAATCCTCATGAGTTTTTCACTCAACCAAAACACCCACGGCTTAAAACATTTTTATCGCAAATAATTCCGGATTAATATGTTTTCTGGGATTATTGAAGAAAAAACAAAAATAATTAAACTTGATACGATTGGCAATTCAATTAATCTTTTATTGCGGCCTTCTTTTATATCCTCAGTTGTTCTTGGTGAAAGTATATCAATTAATGGTGTATGTTTAACCGTAGCTCATATCGATCAAAGAAAAGGTATCACATTTAATCTTTCTCCTGAAACCATGTTTAGAACAAACTTTAATCATTTTTCAACTGGTGATTTTGTAAATTTGGAGCGCTCTGTAAAGTTGGGTCAGCCACTTGATGGACATCTGGTTTATGGTCATGTAGATACTACGACTAAGATTGGAAGCATTGAAAAAGTGGGGGATTATTTTAAAATCATCCTTCACACTCCATCAGATGGTAAGCAGTATCTCAATGAAAAAGGGTCGATTTCAATTAACGGAATTAGTCTGACAATTAATGCAGTGCACTCAAATACATTCGATTTGATGATCATACCTCATACATGGAAAGTTACTAATTTAGTTGATTTACATAATGACGCAATTGTAAATATTGAGTATGATAATATTGCTAAGATAATTTTTTCACAGTTAAAGTTTTTAAAGAATGTTAAATAAAAATAAATTAAATGATTTTGCACGGGGTAAACCATTAGTTGTATTTGATGAGGAATCTCGTGAAAATGAGGGAGATATTATCATTGCAGGTTCAATGCTAACTCCAGAACAAGTCAATTGGGTCACTAAATATGCTCGTGGTTTAGTATGTATTGCTATTTCGTATAGTCGTGCTACAGAGCTATGCTTGGAGCCAATGCCAGTTAAGGGGCCATCTAAATTTCAGACTCCGTTTGTTCAGTCTATAGAGGCTGCGGAAGGTGTGACAACTGGTATATCGGCATTTGATCGTTGTAGAACAATTAATTTGGCCTCCAAAACAATACCCAATAGATTAGATTTTGTTTCTCCCGGGCATATTTTTCCATGTCGCGCTGCTTCTAATTTACTTTTAGAAAGAAAAGGTCATACTGAGGCTGCTGTGGCACTATGTAAATATGCAAATATACCTGAATGTGCTTTAATATGTGAAATCATGGCTGATGATGGCAATATGCTAAATTGGGAGGGGTTAAAAAAGTTTGCCATAAAATGGAAATTAGATTTAATTAGTATTCAAGATATCATTGATTTTCAATCAAAAATTTAGCATAATTTATCTACTTGTACATAGATACATCAGATAACATTATCAGTGAGTAAAAGTTTTTAAGAGGTGAAAATGAAGAATCCGAATATTGCAATTGTTGTAAGTCAGTTTAATGAAAAAATTTCATCTACTTTATTGGATTCTGCCATTAATTATCTTAAATTTAAGTTTGATGAAGATTATGAACCTGAAATTTATAAGGTCTTTGGGGCTGTAGAGGTTCCTTTGGCATGTCAGAGAGTATTGAATCATAACAAACGAATTGATGCTATTGTGGCATTAGGTGCAGTTATTCGAGGTGAGACTAATCATTACGACTATGTTTGTAATATGGTATCTACAGGCTGTATGGATGTTATGTTAAAGTTTAATCGCCCCATTGGTTTTGGAATTTTAACCGTTGAAAGCTTTGATCAAGCACTTGCGCGTACCGGTGGCGGTAAGGATAAAGCAGTAGAGACTGTTGATGCAGTAATTGATTTTCTAGAAAAAATACCTGAGTAGTGGATTGTTAAAGAACTTTAAGAGGAAACTTGGCTCTCAAAAAATTTTAGAAACCTATGATTTAAGTCCACTATCGCTTTATGATTATCATAATTATATTCAGCTACTTAATAATCCATTAATATTTCAAGAACTTCCTTATTCTAAAAAATTCATTTCAGTTGGTGGAATACTTTTTTTTGCAAAACTGTATTTTTATCAATTAATGGGTTTCGATTTTCATATCAAGATACAGGACCAATTTAAGACAATTGGAATGGTGTCATTCCAGTTGTCAAATGCTGAATTAGACGATGTTGAAATATCCTTTGAGTTATTGCCAGAATATTGGGGAAAAGGCATTATGGCTCGATCTTTGAACCTTTTAATTGAGAAGTGTTTCATAGAGACTTCGATAACATCAATCAACGCATATGTTAGACCCTGTAATAAACGGTCAATTAACTGTTTGGAGCGAACTGGTTTTAATTATGTAACTTGTTGTATAAAATCACGTAGTTATAAAGGACAATTAATTGACGTATTTAAATACTCATTAGAAAAATGATTCAGGTATCAGAATATTCCTTATACATTCACTTTCCTTGGTGTGAGGTAAAGTGTCCCTATTGTGATTTTAATTCTCATGTTCTAAAACATCGAAAAATTGATGAAGCTTCATATATTGATGCCATGTTAGCTGAATTAACGTTTCAACAAAAAATGTTTAAAGGAAGAGCATTAACATCTATTTTTTTAGGGGGTGGTACACCTAGTATTATTACAATTCCTAATTTATCACGTTTAATAAATGGTATTGATAAAATTGTTGGTTTAAATTCTGGTATTGAGTTTACTATTGAAGCTAATCCAGAGTCTATTACTAATTTGAAACTTAAATCATATCGTTCATTAGGTATAAATCGTATATCTATCGGTGCTCAAACCTTTAATAATAATGCTTTGAAAAGAATAGGTCGGATCCATACTGCAGAAAAAACATTTGAAGCGCTAAACCATATTCAAAGTTCATTTGATAATTTTAATATAGATTTAATGTATGCCATACCTGGACAATCTATTAATCATGCATTATTTGATATTGAAATGGCTATGAAATTCTCTCCAAAACATATTTCCTGGTATCAATTTACGTTAGAGCCCAAAACACACTTTTATAAAGTGCCACCAAAGACACCATGTCCAAATGACAAAGAAATTACTACTATTGAAAAAAAAGCCTATCAGCTCTTTACGCAAAATGGATTTAATCGTTATGAAATTTCTGCATTTGCAATGGATAAATTTCAGTGTAAACATAATCTAAATTACTGGAATTTTGGAGATTATATTGGGATTGGTGCAGGTTCATCAAGTAAATTCACTGATTCACAATCAATTATCAGAAAACAAAATATAGCAAAACCATCCTCGTATATCAATTATGCTTCAAATGATTGGGAGAAGGTTAGTATAAAAGAGTATCTTTTTGAATATATGCTTAATAAATTAAGGTTGTACGATCCAATTAATTTAATAGAAGTATATTCTAAAACAGGCATATCTCCATCATCAATCACTCCATACCTGAATAAGCTTAAAAACAAGGGATTTTTTGTAAAAAAGGGAGAGGATTGGAGTATAACCGAATTAGGCCAACATTTTTATAATGATTTAGTTATTGAGTTTCTAATTGACTAAATAGATCAAATAACATTGTTCTACGTGTGGGTTGTGAATTGACTTTGATTGCCATAATCATTGCTTTAGGTGGTGTAATTACAATGGCTAATTTTTTTGCACGGGTAATTGCTGTATATAATAGATTTTTATTGAGCATCATATAATGAGACATAGCTAAAGGTATTATCACAGCAGGGTATTCAGATCCTTGGCTTTTATGGATTGTTATGGCATAGGCCAATGAAATGTCATCGATCTCTTGGTGAGAGAATCTCACAATACGATTATTGATCTCGATACCAAATTCATTGTTCTCATAAAATTTAATGATACCGATATCACCATTAAATATTTCTTTTTCATAATTATTTCTTTGAACAATGATTTTATCGCCTGTAGAAAATTGTTGGCCATTGTGCATTATGCTTGACACAGGATTTGGGTTTAAGCTGGATGCAATGTGTTTATTTAATGCTACGGTACCTAAAGGCCCCTTTTTAGATGGCGTTAATATTTGTATTTCTGATAACGGGTTGTATCCAAATTTATTGGGAATTCTGGAATTAATTAACTCATTTACCGTAAATGCAATCTTATTAGGGTCTTGAATTTCTATAATAAAACAATCAGAGTCATTGGATTTGATAGGTAACTTATTTTCATTGATTCTATGCGCATTCGTTGTGATCATAGAGGTACGTGCTTGTCTAAAAATATGTGTTAATTTTATAACATTTTTAGGCATACTTCTTATTAGATCATGTAGAATAGCACCTGGTCCAATGGATGGAAGTTGATCTACATCTCCAACAAATATTAATTGACAATGTGGTGACGTTGCTTTGATTAAAGAATGTAATAGATAGACATCAATCATTGATGATTCATCAATAATAATACAATCTGCTTGAATTGGTTGATGCTGATTTTTTTTGAAACCTTTAGATACTGGATCATACTCTAATAATCGATGTATTGTTTTACTGTCAACTCCGGTACTTTCGTACAATCTTTTTGCGGCCCTTCCTGTAGGTGCACAGAGCACTACTTGTAAACCAGCATGTAGTAAAGATTGTAATATTAATTTCACTAATGTTGTTTTACCAACGCCTGGTCCACCCGTGATAACTGCTGTTTTAAAGTTTAATACTTTTTTTACACAATCAATTTGTTCTTGGGTGGGGGAAAAGTCGAGTTTGCATTCTTTCATAGGGATCGGTTTAAAAGAGGATGTTGCTCTTTTTTTCAATATATGGCTAATTTCCTGTTCTATTTGGTAAAGATCTTTTAATGCTAATACTTTTTCCTCATGATGCTCCCATTGATGAATATGACTACCAAGGTGTGGATATTCATTTGTAATAAGCTCTTTGGAGATTTGGAGTTTATCAAATACTTTATCTGTTAAATAGTGCTGACTACACCAACAATGCCCATAATTTATCTCTTCTTCTAAACAAAAGTAAATAGCTGCATGTATACGTAAAGGGGAGTCTTTTTCAATATGTAATGCACTAGCTATTTGATCACATAATAAAAATCCGAACCCTTTAATGTCATAAGAGAGTTGGTAGGGGTTTGTTTTTACTACTTCAATACAGCTATGTCCATAGGCCTTAAAAATCTTTTCACATTTTGATTTAGTTACCCCTAAAGATTGTAAAAAAATCATTGATTCTTGTAGCTCTATATCCTTTTTAAACGAATCACTTATAGTAGCAATTTTCTTCTTTCCTAACCCTTCAATTTGCTTTAATTTGTGTGGTTCATGGGTCAGAACACTCAGTGTTTTTGTGCCAAATTTATCAACAATTGCTTCTGCTAATTTTTCACCAATGCCCTTAATGCGACCGGATGAAAGGTATTTTTGAATGTCTTCTTTTCGTTTTGGTAGAGTAAGCTCAATAAGAGAAGCCTTAAATTGTTTTCCAAACTTAAGATCTTCATGCCATTCTCCATGAGCTTTTATATTTAAATGTGGTTGAGGATTGTTGAGGTTCCCTATGACATCAATTAATAGATAACGTTCATGTTTGCATTTTAAAACACAATAATGATTATTTTCATTATAATATATAATTTTTTCAATTGTTACTTCAAGACATTCCATAAAACTAGTATTAAAAAAGCGGTTAAAACCGCTTTTCTAATTTTAAAATAAATAATTTCTCATTTATTTCTTTTTACCAGCGTCAGCAAGTCTGGCACCGATTTTTACTCTAGTCTTTGTACCGGCTGGTAGGTGTACTTCTTCACCAGTTCTTGGGTTACGTGCAGTTCGTGCACCTACTTCAACAGAACCAATTTTCATAATACCTATAAAGCTAATTGTGCCGCCTTTTTCAACTTCTTCGATTATGACATCCCAGAAAGCATTTACAAAGTTTTCTAGTTCAGCTTTTGTCTTGCCAAGTTTGTCAGATAACAACTTAACAATGTCTGCTTTATTTAATACGTCGCTCATTTAATTACTCCTAAGTTTGATTTTCGGAAAACCGTTTCGATGATGTAAAGCTAACATATAATTTTTTCATAATCAATGAAAAATAAGGATTCTTTTAAAAAAAAAATAAATTAATCTGTTTTTTGCATAATTATAACTGATATTAAGCCTAAACTGGCAATGTAATATTTTATTGAATTTAATGAAGGCTTAATAATTATGTTGTATAATTTAATAAATTGGAAATTTAAATGGAAAAATTTGATCATAATTATATTGTATCTGGGCAGTACGAATTAGACATTAAAGCAGTTGTTGAGAATGCAATGGACTTAATACGAAAAGAGCTATCTCTATCTAATTTTAAAAGTGCAGTTGTGATTGATATTGATGAGACGATTCTATCCAATTACCCGTATATTTTAAAGTATGGTTCCTTGAGTGATTTAAGACATTTTTCTAATTGGCAAAAATTATCCTTATGTGAGCCTATCAAACCTGTAGTAGAATTTTATCAATGGTTAGTTTCAAATTCAGTCAATGTTTTTTTTGTTACAGCAAGACCAACAGATCTTCAAACAGCAACTTTATTCAATTTAGAAAAATATGGGATTAATAAATGGGAGCAGGTGTTCTTCAGAGATAATTTAAGTTGGCCCATTCCAAAACTCTTTAAAAAAGCAACTAGACAGGGTATCATAAGTTCAGGATTTGACATTATTGTAAATATTGGCGATCAACCCACAGATCTAGAGGGTGGATTTGCTCAAAATCATTTAAAAATACCAAATCCGTTTTATTTGGAGTCAAATTTACCTTGGAAACAAAAAGAAAATTCTTCTGCTTAATTTTTTTTGTTGTTTTCATTGAACAATGCTTATCAAATAATTTCTCTCAATTACAAGAGCTCATTAACGGTTACGAGGGTGATCACTCAAAACTTTTAGTTGTCTTTGATATTGATGATACAATTTTATCTAATTCAAATCAGATCAAATATCATGGTAAATACTCAATACCACACACTATAGCCCATCAGGACCATGCAAATTTACAACAAATAAGTAATGTCCGAAATATTTATGATTGGCTGATTCAAAACGAAGTGGGAGTTGCTTTTATTACCTACCGTTGTGAAACTGCCCGATTTGTTACTTTAAAAAATCTTTTTCAGCAAAATTTTCTTCATTGGGAGGAACTAGTTCTTTTTCCACAACCATGTGATTACCAAAAAATTTCAGCACAAAAATTTAAAACAGATATTAGGAAGCAGCTTACAGAGCAGGGTTACCACATTGTTGGTGCTATTGGTGATCAGTGGAGTGACATTGAAGGTGGTTTTGTAGACTTGCCTATAAAGCTAGATAATGTCGATTACATCACCAACTAGTTACAGAAGTTTCTTAATATATTTTTATATATCAATGTTAGGGAATAAAGATCATCAACAACAATATGTTCATCATTTTGATGAGCAGTTGTTGACTGAAGGCCTAATTCAACAATTTCAAGATTATAATCTTTAATAAACCTACCATCAGATGTCCCACCATTAGTATTTAATTTTGGATGAAACTTTTGTGATTGATATATACAATTTTTTATTATTTCAGTGAGTTTGCCATGATTCGAGTAAAATGGTTCGGCACTTTCAATCCAAACAGTTTTGAATTGATCAGTAAACTGTTCTATACATTTTTCTGTCATTTTTTTTATTTCATTACTTTCTAAGGATGGATTATATCGCCAATTGAATCGCGCAGTTGCAACATCAGGGGTCTGATTAAATATTTCACTTCCACTATCGATCTGGGTCAATGTTAAACGAGAATCTTGAAAATTTTCAACGGAAGAGCCCCATGTTGATGCTGTCATTTGTTTATAAATATCTAATAATATTTCTAGGGGATTATTTATTAAGTGAGGGTAGGCAGTATGCCCCGCTTGACCAAATATCTTTAGAATTAAGTTTAAAGAGCCTCGTCTTCCGACCTTTATATTATCACCAATATATTTTTCACTAGAGGGTTCGCCGATTAGCGCATAATTTATTCTATTTAGAGCTGTTTTCTTTTTTTCCACAACAAAACGGGTGCCATATTCAGCACTTCCTTCCTCATCACCAGTAATAAGATAGATGATATTGGGTTTTTTAGATTCTTCTAAAAGTTGTATGTGGGCTGCAATGATTGCTGCAATACTTCCTTTCATGTCACATGCACCACGTCCGTATATTTTACCTTTGCTGATTATCCCTGAAAATGGATCATGTGACCAATTTTCTGCATTTGCTGGAACAACATCAGTATGGCCCATAAATAGAATGGATTCCTCGATGTTTTTATAGTTTGTTTCAGCCCATAGGTTTTTAATGTTTTTAAAATCTAATTGTTCAGTTTTTAAACCTATTTTAGTAAAGATTGTAGATAAAAAGTTTTGACAGCCATCATCTTCTGGTGTAATGGATTTGAAACTTAGAAGTTTTTGAAGTATTTGTACAGGGTCACTATATTGCACGATTAAACTCGAAAACTTAATAATAGCAAATATTTTTAAAAATTACTTGAATTTTTCTTTCAATGACCACATAACTAGATTAGTTAAAACATAAATTTTTAAGAGGAAACATAAGATATGAGTATTAAACCATTGAATGATAGAGTGATCGTCAAAAAAAATGCTCCTGAGACTAAAACTACAGGTGGTATTATTGTGACTGATCCAAAAGAAGGCAACATTGGAGAAGTGGTCTATTGTGGTCCTGGTAAACTTGATAATGATGGAAAACACATTCCTGTGGGTGTAAAGCCTGGAGATAAAGTCATTTATACCCAGTACTCTGGTAGTGATGTTACCATAGATGGTGAAAAGTACCTTGTCATGAGAGAAGATGACATCGTCGGAATATTTGAATAATCAACTAACATTAAATTTAAAGAGGTAAAACAATGGCAAATGATATTATTTTTGGACAAGAAGCTTATACAAAGATATTTGAAGGTGTAGATGGTTTAGCGAACGCAGTGTGTGTAACGCTAGGACCAATGGGAAGATGGGTCGTCTATGATTCAGGATTTGGTGGTCCAAAAATTACAAAGGATGGTGTAACGGTCGCTGATCATATTTCATTTAAGGATCCACAAGCTAATGCTGCTGCACAAATGCTTAAAGGTGTTGCTAAAAAAACAAATGATACTGCTGGAGATGGTACAACTACTGCAACTGTTCTTGCTAGGGTTATTGTCCGAGAAGGCATTAAAGCTGTATCTGCAGGTATGAACCCAGTAGATATTAAACGCGGTATTGATAAAGCTGTTAAGGTGGTCAATGAGTCACTTACCAAAATTTCAAAACCTTGTACAGATGAAAAGTCAATTTCACAAGTTGGAACCATCTCTGCTAATTCAGACAAAGAAGTTGGTGATATGATTGCAAAAGCAATGTCAGTAGTAGGTAAAGAAGGTGTTATTACTGTAGAAGAAGGTAATAGTCTTGATAACGAGCTAAATACTGTCGAAGGAATGCAGTTTGATAGAGGCTACTTATCACCTTATTTTGTAAATAACCAACAAAATATGTCTGTAGAACTTGAAAGTCCCTTTATTTTAATGGTTGATAAAAAAATCACAAATATTAGAGAACTTATCCCATTACTAGAATCCATTGCGAAATCCGGTAAACCATTATTTATTATTGCTGAGGATGTTGAAGGTGAGGCACTTGCAACATTAGTTGTAAATAACATGCGTGGCACTGTGAAAGTTTGTGCAGTTAAAGCACCTGGTTTTGGTGATAGACGTAAAGCTATGCTACAAGATATTGCTGTCTTAACAAATGGTCATGTTATTGCTGAAGAAGTCGGATTAAAACTCGAAGAATGTACAATTGAACATCTAGGAACATGTAGAAAAGTAATTGTTTCAAAGGAAAATACAACCATTGTTGATGGAGCAGCTGAAAAAGATGCAATACAAGCAAGAATTGATCAAATTCGACATGAAATTAAAGCTTCAGATTCAGACTATGATCAAGAGAAACTAAAAGAGCGTCTTGCTAAGCTCTCAGGTGGTGTTGCTGTGATTAAAGTTGGTGCTGCAACTGAAGTTGAAATGAAAGAGAAAAAGGCTAGGGTAGAAGATGCACTAAATGCAACAAAGGCAGCTGTAGAAGAAGGTATTGTTCCTGGTGGTGGTGTTGCTTTAATTAGGGCATCAAAAGCTCTCGATAAAGTTACAGGTGATAATCAAGATCAGACTGTTGGTGTTAAATTAATTCAAAAAGCACTTCAAGCACCTTTAAGACAAATCGTTTCAAATTCAGGTGAAGATGCATCTGTTGTTGTTAACGCAGTATTAAATGAAAGTGGTAATTATGGCTATAATGCTGCAACTGCCAAATATGGTGATATGGTTGAAATGGGTATTATTGACCCTGCAAAAGTAACCCGAAATGCGTTACAAAATGCGGCATCAATTGCCTCCATGATGATCACTACAGAATGTTTAATCACAGAGGAGCCTAGTGAAGAAAAGGGCGGTGATGCTGCTGGTGCCATGGGTGGCATGGGTGGTATGGGTGGTATGCCCGGCATGATGTAACAATCATATCCTACAAAAAAAAACCCACATTATGTGGGTTTTTTTTTAATCTTTAATTGCAAGCGATGACTAATTTTGTCATTATTTAATTATGAATTCTATAAAGTCCCTCGTAAAACATTTTCGTGAAGAACCACCTAATTTAGACGAAATATTTCGTAATTTAGCAAAAAAATTTAAACTAAAAGGAGCTACTTCAGATCAGACAAATACTCCTGGTAATAATGTGTTTATAAGTTTAATTGTATTGCTATTAGCTGTCTTGTGGTTCATTTCGGGAATAATTGTTATTCCCCCGACTGATCGTGGTGTTGTATTGAGATTTGGAGCTTTTAATCGAATATTAAGTCCGGGAATTAGCTGGGTTCCACCTTTCATCGAAAGTGTTCAAACTGTAAATGTTAAAAGAGATTATACGTTAACTCAAAAAGCAGAGATGTTAACCAAGGATAAGAATATCGTTGATGTTGAGCTGTCTGTTGTATTTAGAATTGTCAGTCCTATGGAATATTTGTTTAATGCTGTTAATCCATTGGAAGCAGTTAATCAAGCAACTGCAAGTGCATTAAGGCAGGTAGTAGGTAATACGACACTTGATGGTATATTGACTCAAGAGAGAAGTGCAGTCAGAGATGAAGTCAGTAAACAGCTCAAAGAAACCATTGCTGTTTACAATATAGGTATTGAGATAATTGATGTTAACCTCGAACCTGCAAAACCTCCAATGCAAGTAAGTGCAGCATTCGATGATGCGATAAAAGCACTTGAGGATGAGAAAAGATATATAAATGAAGCAAAAGCCTACCGAGAGAAAGTTGTTCCTATTGCTGAAGGTAAAGCAAGAAGGATTCTAGAGGAAAGTAAAGCTTATGAACTTTCTACTAAATTAAATGCTCAAGCACAAGTTGCAAAGTTCTTAGCAATTTACTCTCATTATGAGAAGAATCCCGATATAATTGGGACTAATCTTTATTTATCAGGATTAGAAAAATTATACGGTTCAATTGACAAAGTTGTATTGGATACTAATACAAACAGTGGCCCCCTATTTTATATGCCTTTGGATAAATTTATAAATAAGCAACAGAAAACTTCAAATATGAACTTGGATAAAATTTTTAAGGATAGTAGACATGACTGATAGCCAGCAGCGAAATATACTCATTATAATATTCATAGTTTTTTTAACTATTTTGTCTAGTGTATATATTGTTAAAGAGGGAAATCGCGCTTTTATAATTAGGTTAGGCGATATCTTAAAGTATGATGGTAAACCAATTATTTTCGAACCAGGGATTCACGTAAAGTTTCCATTTATCGATACCCCAAAGATTATTGATATTAGATTACAATCTTTTGAAGAACCTTCATCTAGGATTCTAACTAGCGAACAAAATTACATTGTAATAGTAGACTATTACGTTAAATGGCGTGTAATTGATCCTGATACATACTTTGTTCGTACTGGTGGACAACCTCAAGTCGCAGAAAATTTGATTCAACAAAAAATAAATGATACATTGAGAGCTGAATTTGGTCGGAAGAAAATAACTGATGTTATTACAAGTGAGCGTTCTAATATTATGGAGTTCATGAAACAAGTTACAAATAAACGTGCCAAAGAAATTGGAATAGAAGTCGTGGATGTGAGAATTAAAAAAATTGATCTACCAGAAGAAGTAAGTACATCTGTATTTGAAAATATGCGTGCTGATCGGAAGCGTGTTGCTACAAAGCATCGGTCTGATGGTTTAGCAATGGCTGATTTCATTAAAGCTGAGGCTGATAAAGAAGCTTCAGTGATAATTGCAACTTCAAGAAAAGATGGTGCTAAAATTAAAGCTAATGGTGATAGTGTTGCTAATAAAACCTTTCTGAATGCTTATTCGAAGAATAAGAAACTTTTTAAACTTATTCGTAGTATTGAAGCATATCAGAAGAGCTTTAAGTCTAATGATTTATTTGTATTAGGTAATGATTCAGAGTTTTTCAAAACGATGCATGGTGAGGTAAGAAAAAAATAAAATGGATGATTATTGGACACTAAAAAATCATAAATTAAGTATAATCCCTGAAAAAACCTATTTTGAAAAAGAATTATTTCCATTGCCTTTTAAGGTTCTAGGTTATTTTGCTCAAATTTTTTATATTATTTCTTTTGCATTATTAACTTATTATTCTTTAATAGGCGTATCCTCATTATTTGCAATTTCCTTGCCTTTTAGTGCTTTAGTATCATTGTCAATCATTACAGGCTTGACCTACGCAATGATTTTTAATGTAGAATCAAATAATCTCATTAAGTCTTTTGAGAAATATTTTAAAGATCTTTCTGATAAAGAGTTTATGTATCGAACACTATATTTTATAGTTGGTTTACTGATTGCTTCATTTGTTGGTGTTGTAATTTCAATGGAGTTTGCTTCTTTTTGGCCCCTCGTTTTTGGTCAAACACTTATTACAATATATTCCTTATTGGGTGGTTTTTGTCATGCGACTATATTTTTTACTAACTACCTTGAATATTATGAAAATATTGCAGATATACCACAATCTACTAATAATGATGTAATTGAAAATACCCTGATTGGATCTATTATTTCTTTTTCAATTGTGGGTGTTTTTCTAGCTCTTTTTATTACTGGACCTGTACATGTTATTGTTGCTGTAACTGTGGGTATAGCAAGTTTATTAATGGTTGTGTATCAGTATCTCAAGAATTTCAATAGGGAACAAAATATTTTATATAGATTCGTCAACTCAATCGATGCTACTATCCGAACATATATATCACTTTTATTTCATGCATTAGGTGAAGGCGCACTAGTCATTGGTAGGTCTAATACAATATTTGCTAGACTCACTGGCTTTATCCAGGTAGGGGCAGAAATTGTTACGGATTTTTCTTCAGTTAATGGTAAATTGAAGTATTTTACATCGACTGACCGTATGATTATTGTTTATGACGATGATGATAGAATATACAAAGATGAATCTTTCATGTTAACTGAAGAGATTGATTTGGATGATCCTGAAAATCAGAACAAAGTCATTCGAAGACTAAACATTTCCTCTGTCAACCGCTATGAATATAAGTTTAATCCGCGTATTCAGGTGGAGGGTACAAGAAGCAGTAACAGTAATAACTCTTCTTATTCTCAAAATACTCTGGTTGCGTTATTACTATTTATCTCAACGTGCACAGTTGTGCCTTTGTTTTTATATTTTAAAGGGTTTACATTATTTACTGTACTTATATCTATTCCAATTATTTGGGTTTTTTGCTCTTATATTAATGATTTATTGGAGTTGAAGCCAGAGTCTTTTCTTGATTGTATCCTACCGTTCTCAAACGGTATAAAAAACACACTTTCAAATCAACAAAATTCTGCGTTTAATTATAAAGTAATTACTGGGCGTTTATTTTTTCATATACATCGAATACCTAATTCAAGTTATCGATTGTTTGCATATTTTCTTTGTGGATTAATTGCATATCAAATGTCTATGTTTATTCCAATGCCATATCTTACTTCTATTGCATATTTAAATTTTGTTATATGCTCTCTAATTTTATATTATCCAGTGAAGGAGTTTTTAACATTTTCAATATGGCTCTTAGGTGAAGACCCCAATCAAAAAAATGCTGATTTCCATAATTTTGTTAATTCTCTTTTATCGTTAAATACTGTGTTTGATTTTTTAAAAATTATAATCATCACAACTATTTCTACTTGTATTGGAATAGATTGTGGTGTTGAGTTCATACAGCATTTTGGATCTGCTAGCTCATTTATATCTGAAGTATCTATCATTCTTTTTGTTGTTTTTGCTTGGATGACTGAAGGTGTATTTATAAATACTAAAATAACTGAATTTGTTGAGAATCAGGCAAGCTCATCTAACCTAGTTAATGATATATCTCATTCTGACTGTAATGTTGTTGCTACAACTTTGACCAACAGTGGTTTTTCAAGCCCTGGCTTACATTAGTTAAACCTATAGTTAAAACTAATAATACTATTTGGTAAAAATTTAATATTCTCAAATTCCTTCATTAGCTTTTTGTGAAATTCTTCCTCTTTAATTTTATTTACATCTATACACGCTTCAACCCTATTTTTTTTAATTTTAAATTCACTTATAAAATACGATTTTAATTTAATTGCCAGTTCATTTACTTTAAATAAATTTGATACATTTAATGGTAGAGCACCATATAAATAATTAAGTCGATCACAAATCGCGTTAAGTTCTGTAAATGATTCACTGTTAGCAATTTTTTGATAAATTTCAAGTCTTTCATTTGTATTATCAATATAAGAGGAGGGTATTGAAATACTAAAATCACAAACAAATGATGGTTTATTATTTTCAATTTCACCAATGTTTAAAGTTTTACAAGCTTGATTTAACATATTGATATACAAGTCATAGCCTATTCCTTCAATTACACCACTTTGCTCTTTTCCTAAAAGTGAGCCACCTCCTCGTATTTCAAGGTCCTGTACTGCAATATGATAGCCTGAGCCCATTGACTGTAGGACACTGATTGCATTGAGTCTCGACTTTGCCTTATTTTTTAAATAATTTAAATTTGGTGTTAATAGGTATGCATAGGCCTGCCTATTCGAACGACCTACTCGACCTCTTAATTGATGTAATTGAGATAGACCAAATTTGTCAGCTCGGCTTATGATTATTGTATTTGCATTTGGGATATCAATGCCACTTTCTACAATAGTGGTTGTTATTAAAAGGTTGATATGATGTTGACTAAAATCATACATTACTTTATCTTGTTCTTTTTGACTTAATTTACTATGTAATATACCGATCTTGGCATCTGTGCATTTCCTTTGCCAATAATCAGAAATTTTAGATATAGTCTCTATGTTGTTGTGTATAAGGTATACTTGGCCGCCTCTAAAGAACTCCCTATTAATTGCCTGTAATACCATATGATCGTTTTCATTAAGTACCTTTGTAATAATTTGAATTCTATTTACAGGTGGAGTTGCAATCAATGAAATATCACGCATAGCAGATAGAGCCATATTAAGTGATCTTGGAATAGGAGTAGCACTCATAGATAGTGTATCGATATTAGGGTTGATTTTGCGTATTGATTCTTTGTCTTTTACACCAAAGCGATGTTCTTCATCAATGATTAATAGCCCTACATCTTTGATGATTTCCTTACGCTTTAGCACAGCATGTGTGGCGATTAAAATATCATAATCCTGATTTATGAGCTTTTTAATTAATGATGTTTTATTAGTATTTCGTGTTAGTATTTCAAGTTGAATTGGCCATAGTTTAAAACGGTCCTTAAAGGATTGAATATGTTGTTTTGCTAGTACCGTTGTTGGAGAAAGTACAATGACTTTCTTATTATTCATACATGCTATAAATGCAGCACGCATTGCAACTTCTGTTTTTCCAAAACCAACGTCACCACACACTAACCGATCCATGATTTTATTTGATTGCATATCTTTTATAATTTCATTCGTACAGGCTAATTGATCCTGTGTTTCTTGATATGGAAACTGTTTACAAAATTCATTAAATTCAGAAACTATTTTACATTGAAATCCAGATAGTATACTTTTTTTAGCTTGTATTTTTAAAATTTCAGCAGCATAATCATACGTTATTTTCTTTGCTTTGGTTTTGGTTTTTTGCCAACTTTTAGCACCTAATTTACTTAACTTAATATCTGATTCAGTTCGATATGTTGTAATTTTATTGAACGATTCTACGCCAATGTAAAGCTTATCTTGATCTTGAAAAATCAATTCCATAAATTCTTGGTTATTTAGTTTAATAAGACCATTATAGAGAGCAAAACCATGATCTTCATGTATAACATAATCACCAATTTCAATTTGGAGTAAAGTTGTTGATGGGTCATTATCAGTATTTAATTCCTTTTTGCCCGTTAAAAGGCGGTAGTCAGGTATTAATAGATAATCTTTAATTTTAGAAATCCAAAAGGAATGGCCTTTCAAAATAAAAATATTTTCTTTAGATTTAACTTCATATATTGAATGTATAATTTTGTTGTTAAGGTTTTTAATTGTAAGCTGTTCAGATAAGTTTTCAGTACGTTCTGTTGTGTCACATGTAATTATTACTTTTTGATTATTTAAATTTGATATATGAATTGTTTGCTCATTTTCATCAGTAGAAATCAACTCTGATTTTTGGCTAATCACAGTATTATCAAGGATTTTTGATGGTTCTGGTAGTGGAAAGTGAAAGGGCTTTTGATTGTCTTTAAAGTTATTCTCAATATTTTTTTGAAGTAATTTATATTTTGATGACCAATCTTTATCCATCCATATTTTGGGCTGTTGATTAAAGAAGTCTATTACACTGGTACATTGATCAAATACAATTGGAGTAAGCTCATACAGGCATTCTATTGCATAACCTTTTTGTAGAAATTGGTACTCACTATATTCATGTGCATGAGAATCAATTTTTTTCCAATATTTACAGAGTGTATCAATAGTAGTTTTATTTAAACTAATCTCTGTTGAGGAAAAAAAATGAAGCGGTTGATGATATTGTATATATTTATCTTCTCTATTCTTATAGAACCATATATTTTCAATTTCATCATCAAACCATTCAATTTTAAATAATCCGGATGGTAATTTCACATGCATTACACTACCAATTATCTTTAGATCCCCTGATGAAATTACCTCATCAACAAGTTGGTATCCTAATTTTAATAAATCATTCTTAAATTTTTCCAATGGTATGACATTACCACATTCCAAGTTCGTAAACATAACTGCGATATGTTCTTTTGGTGGTAGAATTAAACAAATATTGTTGATGGTTGTAATAAGTATTGCATTCTTATGATGAGTTAATTCATTCAGAATTCTTAATCTTTCATAGTGAACTGTTTCAGGAATAAACTCTCGGCTATAGGGTAGTGTGTCTCTATCAGGTAGGGTTAGGATAGGTACAGTATGGCTGTTTTTTTGAAAAAGAGATATTGTTTTAACAAAGTGATTTACAGATATTTGGTCTTTCAATACTACCAGATGTGATCGGGTGCTGTTTGCAACTTTTTGTGCTAAAGCGTTAACATCAATCAATTTTCGGGATCTTCATCTAAAAACGATGTTAAGTGTTCAGCTCTACTTGGATGTCTTAATTTTCTTAGGGCTTTGGCTTCAATTTGTCTAATTCTTTCGCGAGTAACATCAAATTGTTTTCCAACTTCTTCTAGAGTATGGTCAGTATTCATTTTGATCCCAAAACGCATACATAAGACTTTTGCTTCTCTTGGAGATAAGGTCTCGAGCATATCGCTTACGGCTTCTCTAAGACCTTGTGATGTAGCTGCATCTATTGGCAACTCAGCATTTTTGTCAACGATAGTATCTTTTATTCTTGAATCATCATCATCAGCATCATTTGAAGCACTCAGAGGGTTTTCAACAGATACTGGATCCTTAGCAATCCTTTGAACACGTCTAATTTTATCAATGCTCATTTCCATTTCTTTACTTAATTCTTCTGGTAAAGGTTCACGCCCCTTTTCTTGTAAAAATTGTCTTGAAACCCTATTTAACTTGTTAATTGTTTCAATCATATGCACTGGAATACGAATAGTTCTAGCTTGATCCGCAATTGAACGAGTAATTGCTTGTCTGATCCACCATGTAGCATAAGTTGAAAATTTGTACCCTCGTCGATACTCAAATTTGTCTACTGCTTTCATCAACCCAATATTACCTTCTTGAATCAAATCTAGAAATTGTAAACCACGGTTTGTATATTTTTTTGCGATAGAGATGACTAATCTTAAATTTGCTTCGATCATCTCTTTCTTGGCTTTTTGCATTTTATTTTCGCCAATTCTGATCTTCTTACTAATCTCACGCAATTCATGAATGGATAACACTTGTTTATCCTCTATATCCTTAATGGCATTAAGACAGTTTTCAATTGGAATTTTGATATTGTTTTTTGTAGATTTAATGGTCTTATTTATATCCTTATAAAAATCATCTTTTTTAAATATCTTTATAATTGATTTTTTATCTAAAATATCGTTTTTTTCCAATAAATCAAGTATCTTTCTTTCATTTTCTCGAATTTCGTCCATGATATCAGATAATTTATTAATTATTCTTAAATGGACACGATTAGCAAGCTTGAACTCGGTGAAATAATTTCTTGCATCTTCAATCTTCTTTTTCTCCATTAATTGTTCGAGTTTGCGAAATTTTACTTGAATAATTTCTGGATTGATAGACTCAGCTCCCATTTCTTCTGCAGGAGTTTCTTCTTCTTCGATATCTTCTTCTTCAACATCAAGATTTTCTTGTTCAAGTTGTTCTTTAGCGATCTGATCAAGAATTTTTAATTCACTTTTATCCAACTTACCAAAATCAGGATTAAACCACCCATTAATTATCTCACCGTATCTTTCTGGGTGGTGAATTATTTTATTGAATAAATCAATTGTATATTGAATAAAACCTGGATGATGAGATATACCACTTACTACTTCTTTGTTACCGGATTCAATTGCCTTTGCTATTCGAACTTCACCTTCCCTATCCAGTAGACCAATTGATCCCATTTCAACCATGTACCTTTTGACGTGGTCAGGGCTTGCTGCATCTTTGGTCTCTGAAAGTTCAACGCTCGCATTTGAGCTAGAAATTATTTTTAATGTTAGGCTTTCGTTATCAAGTTTTACTTGATTAACGATTTCAACTAAACCTTCTTCTGAAATGTCCTCAGAAATCACATCACTTAGCTCTTCTAGTACGATGAAGCTTTTGCCTTCATTCTGAGCATCTTGAATATAATCTTTTATACTGTCGTAAGATGATTGTTCGTTATTAGTAATATTTTCTTCATCTTGGAAACTCATTGACATTTATACTCCTGGTATTTACTCAAAGTCTTATATTTTATACTTATATTTGCCACTATTCAACTTCTAATGTAATTATAGCACTTTCTTGTTGTTAAATTTCATTTCGTTTGATCAATTATTTCGAGTAATCGATCCCTCTCTGTTTTAGTCAAACTTCTTATCTTTGATTGTGCTAATAATTTGCTTTTTTCTTCGTTTAACTCAATTTTGTTGATTTTTTCAATTCCCCTTTTAAACTCAGAAAATTGCTCTTCTTCTGATAATGTGGTCGGGTTCTCAAGTAGGCTTTTAAGTTTTTTTAGGGTTCTATCATTCTTACATTCTTCTAATAGATTAGATGATGTTATTATTTGTTTTTCTAGAATTGCTTTAGACATGAATTTGACTATTAATAAATCACGCTGATTTGACTCTAATGTGATTAACTGTTGTTTTTCGATCAACTCTAATTGGTGTAAAAATTTGGGATATTTTACAATGTTTTGTATTAGTTGATCAACCCATGAACTCTGAGATTCAAAGTTTATTTGATCAACTATAATGCCTTCACGTATTAATTTAATCCCACCTGTGATGAATTCATTTTTAAAATCCTTGTCTTTTATTTTACTTGAAAGCTGCATGATCTCGTGTCTGAATTTGCTTTTTTCCTGTGCAGTTTCAAGTTTATTATCTCCCAATATGTTTTGGTAGATAATATCATAAATTGAACTGCATCTTTTTAATTTTGCAATAAAGTTTTCACGACCATATTCTCGAGTATATGAATCTGGATCATGTTCATTTGGAAGTTGAAGTATATCAAATTGACAAAAGGGACCAAGGAAGGGTAGGCAGAGAAGTGCTGCTTTATATGCTGCCTTATTGCCTGCCACATCACCATCAAAACAAATGGTTACTCTAGATGCAATTTTAATTAATTTTTCTATATGAAGAGGCGAAATACTTGTGCCAAGTATAGCAATTGCATTCTGTATTTTTTGTTCATAAAGCCCAATCACATCCATATAACCTTCTACTAGTATTAAATGTTTTTGGTTGGATATATTGTCAAGTCCATATATTAATTCACCTTTTTTAAAATAATTGGTTTCCGGTGAGTTAATGTATTTAGGTTGTATATTGTCTTGTAGAGATCTACCCCCATACCCCACGGTATATCCCATTTTATTCTTTATGGGTATTAGCACTCTGTTAGAGAATCTATTTTTGTTCGATTGAGGATTTATAATGCCAATATCGATTAGGTCTTTTTTTGAACATTTGCCTACTGCAAGTATTTTTTTAATTGAATTCATTGGCATAAATCCTATTGAAAAAAAGTTTATTGTTGATATTGATAAAGAACGAGATTTCAGATATTGGAGTGCTTGGGTGTTTTTTCTGAGTTCTTCCTGACAAAATTTGTTGATATTATCAAAAATTATTTGAATTCTATCTGTTTTCTGGGTTGGGAGCTTGATACCTTGTCTTTTCGCCAATTTTTCAATAGCTTCAATGAAACCTAGTTTATGATATTTAATAAGGAAATCAAGAGGGCTCCCTTTTTCATGGCATCCAAAGCAATAGAAACTATTTCTTTCTGTAGATACTGTAAACGAAGGAGTTTTCTCGTTATGAAAGGGACATAATCCAACATGATATTTTCCACGTTGTTGGAGAGGTACATGTGCGGATATCAAATCAAGGATATTTTCCTTAAGATTTAATTCTTTGATGAATTGTTTTGAAAATCGAGCCACGGAACTCAATAGAAGTTAAATTAGTCAGATAAAAACTTATCTTTGGAATTTTTCTTTTGCTGTCTTTTTTGTGCGGCAGCTTTTGCTTTTCTTCTACATTCTGATTTTTTTACATGGTGTTCAAGCGTCTTGAGTTGCTTGGGTATTCCAAGTTTTTCACATAAGCGCTTAAGCCTTCTGATAGCAATTTCTACCACACCATTACATTTACTGACATCTATTGTGGGCATGTTTTCTCCAATTTATTTT